>ONFL01000033.1 GCA_900317095.1 uncultured Eubacteriales bacterium
AAAGACCGGGAAATATCCTTCCTTGTGGGTGATGCCTATTACGTTGAGCAGGGTTACAACATATCCGTTCCAGGGCATGGAATCCAGTGCTCCGGACGCGATGGATGAAATACGGTGGATCGCTTCGGGAAGCACGCCTCTGGATACATAAAGGGGGCCGATGGAATCCATGGCAATGGACAGACCGCCGGATGCGGATCCGGTGATGCCGGCGATGACTGTTACCGCGATAGCTACGCCGATCAGCGGGGATCCCGGGATCTTTGTGATGTTATCTGTCAGCCAGGTGAAGGCAGGCACTGCCTTTACAACAGAGCCGAAGCCTACGATGATGGCTGTGTTGGCGATGGCGCCAAGGGAAGAGGTAAAGCCTTCCTGGAACATGACCGGCATGTCCTTCTTTGTAAAATACTTGTGGAACATGACAAGGCCGAGCACGGAT
Source organism: uncultured Eubacteriales bacterium (assembly GCA_900317095.1). Classification (GTDB taxonomy): domain Bacteria; phylum Bacillota; class Clostridia; order Lachnospirales; family Lachnospiraceae; genus UBA2912. Next base: position 443 of record ONFL01000033.1, read on the forward strand.
CCGATCAGGATGGAGATCTCAACCGGAATGTTCAGCAGGTTCAGGCAGATGACGGTAACGATCAGCGGGATCAGGGCCAGCAGGCCGTTGGGTGCCTCTTTTGCAAGATCTGTGTTTGCGTCTGCTCCATCCGGGGCGATGTAATGCTCTCCCCTTGCTTTTGCGCTGCGGATCGCTCTTGACAGATACAGGTAGCCGATGATGAACATGAAGGCCATGACGATCAGGCTGACAGCCCAGCCGGCGGATGCCTTTGTCCCCAGCGCGTTTGCCGGGATCATGTTCTGTACCTGCGGTGTTCCGGCGCCGGTCATGGCAAATGTTACGGTTCCGAAAGCCATGACGCCGGGAAGATATTTCCTGGGGATATCCGCTTCCTCAAAAAGCTTTTCCGCGAAAGGAAGCACTGCAAATACGATAACAAAGCAGGAAATACCGCCGTAGACCAGGGCTGCGCAGGCGATGATGATAGCCAGCGCGGCGAATTTGGCTCCCAGCTTTTCCACAAAGAGACGGGCAATTCCCAGAGCAGCGCCGCTCCGGGACATGACCTGTCCGAACAGGGCGCCGAACAGGAAGAGCATGTAGTAACTCTTGATATAGCCGGCCATACCTTCCATGAAGGGGCCCATGATACCTTTATAGATGTTCAGGCCGCTGAATATACATACGATGACTGCGGCGACCAGCGCGACGATCAGCATCGGCTTGTTCCGCATGATCAGGACCAGCAGCGCGGCCAGCGCGATGATGCATCCGACCAGACTCATTGTTTCAACCATAGATAACTTTTCCTCCCATACCTCCATCCCGGGAACTCTTGTCCAATTGTTAACGAAAAACCGGTTTTCCATCTCCATTCGAGATGGTTTTTTCTTTACACCCATATATAAAAGCAAAGCCTGTGCCAACTTTGCACATTTGTTTTTGTTCTTTTGCCGAGTATTTTCATGCTTTCAGGCCGTTTTTTATCTTTTTTGCAGCAGTATCTGTCTGTTTTCTATAATTATAATTTTACATGTAGCATTATATTTACATCAATTCAGTGTTATTTTCTTGACGTTCTCGCGATATGTAGCTATAATTTTACACAGAAACACTGACCATATCTTAACAGGAGCGGATTTATGGAATATAAACAGCCGATTCCCACAACTTTAACACCGGAAGATTTTGTTCAGGCGGTATACGGAAGTCTGGAGAATTCTGATGACGGTTTCCTTATCGTCGATACAGACGGACTGATTGCCTATATAAATGAAGCCTACAGCACTTATCTGGGTAAAAAGAGAATTGATATGGTCGGAAAGCCGGTTCTGGACTTTATAGATACTTCGACTCTGGTTGATGCCGCAAACAACCCCGCCTATCCCTGTGAAAAGGCAGTCCTGCACCGTGTATCCGACAATCAGTATTCGGACGGCGAGCACTACTGCATTGTAAACCGGACCAATGTCTCTAAAAGCGGACGCAATATAGCCGGATGCGGGCAGATCCATTTCGTCCGCTCTACCATCCAGCTCTCTTCTTCTATCCGCGAGATCTATGATCAGATGAGCTACTATAAGGAGGAGCTGGAACGCCTGTCGGCCGAAAAGTATTCCCTTGACAATATCTGCGGCGATGCTCCCAGTATGAAGAAAGCCAAGGAGATGGTCCTGCGGTCGTCTGACAATGATTTTCCGGTCCTGATCACGGGCGAGACCGGTACCGGAAAGGAAGTTTTTGCCAATGCCGTCCACTATTCCAGCATCCGCAAGAGCAAGCCCTTTATCCGCATAAACTGCGCTGCTATCCCTCCCACCCTCTTTGAATCAGAGCTCTTCGGCTATGAAAGCGGAGCCTTTACCGGCGCAAAAAAATCAGGCAAAAAAGGGAAATTCGAGCTGGCCAACCACGGGACGCTTTTTCTGGATGAGATCGGCGATATGCCGCTGGAGATGCAGGCCAAGCTGCTGCGGGTCCTGCAGGAAAAAGAAGTAGAAAGAATAGGTGGCGAACGGCCCATCCCTATTGATGTGCGCATTATCGCCGCCACAAACAAGAACCTCCCTCAGGAGATAAAGGAAAAACATTTCCGCGCCGATCTGTATTTCCGGCTCAACGTCATTTCCATCGTTGTTCCGCCCCTGCGGGATCACGCGGAGGATATAGACGACCTGATCGATACCTTCATCAGCCGGCTCAATGAAGAATACCACAGCAAAGTTGCTGTCACCGATGAGGCCCGGCAGATACTAAGAGGCTACTCCTGGCCGGGCAATATCCGGGAACTGAAAAATGTCATAGAGCGCTGCTTTGTCCTGCAGGAGAACGGCATCATCCATACTCACATGATCCCGGCGACCATCCTCTCCTCGATGGAGAAAAAATCCCCCGCTTACAAGGGCCTGCAGCAGACCGGCGATCAGACCCTGGCCCAGGCTATGGATGAATTTGAAAAAGAATTTCTTATGAACGCCATCCGTGCCCATGACGGGAATCTGCAGGCAACCGCCAAAAGGCTGGGCATCCACCGGGTGACCCTCTATAAGAAACTGGAAAAATACGGACTGAAAAGAGAGGACTTCTGAGACGGATTGAATCCGGCCCCTGTTTGGGATATGATAAAAGAAAAACGGAGGATAAGTCTCTATGCTTAAGGACGGAAAAATCTATACAGGCCGCACGGACGACGGCCGCGAAATCAGTATTCTTCCCAACATGGCCAACCGCCACGGCCTGATCGCCGGCGCGACCGGCACCGGCAAAACCATTACCCTCAAGGTTTTGGCTGAGTCTTTCTCGGACATGGGTGTTCCGGTCTTCCTGGCTGATGTGAAGGGGGACCTGGCCGGCATGATCCAGCCGGGAGAGGACTCGGCGGATATGCAGGAGCGCATACAGCGCTTCGGGCTGGCTGACACGGATTTTGCCTTTGGCGCCCGCCCTGCCCAGTTCTGGGATATTTACGGCAAAAAAGGCATACAGCTGCGGACGACCATTTCCGAGATGGGCCCCCTGCTGCTGAGCCGCATTCTGGGTCTTAACGATATACAGACCCAGATTCTGACTATCACGTTTAAGATCGCCGATGACAATTCCCTGCTGCTCATAGATACAAAGGATCTCAAAGCCATGCTGAGCTGGATGGATGATCATAGAGCCGATCTCAAGCAGGATTACGGCAATATTTCCAGTAACTCCATCGCGGCTATTATCCGCTCCATTACTACTCTGGAGATGGCGGGAGGAGACGTTTTCTTCGGTGAGCCCGCCCTCAACATCCAGGATCTGTTCGCCCTGGACGGCGGAAAGGGCGTCATAAACATCCTGGATTCCCAGAGCCTGATCAACAGCCCGGCCATGTACTCCACATTCCTGCTCTGGCTCCTGTCCGAGCTGTTCGAGACCCTGCCGGAGGTCGGCGACGCCGCAAAGCCCAAGATGGTCTTCTTCTTCGATGAGGCGCATCTGCTCTTTGACGGCGCTTCCAAAGATCTGCTGGGAAAGATAGAACAGGTCGTGCGCCTGATTCGCTCCAAGGGCGTGGGCATCTACTTTGTCACCCAGAATCCCGGCGATGTGCCGGACGACATCCTGGCCCAGCTTGGCAATAAGATCCTGCACGGTCTGCGGGCCTACACCCCTGCCGAGCAGAAGAAGGTAAAGGCCGCCGCCCTCTCCTTCCGGGAGAATCCGGCCTTCGACGCCTACGATACCATCCTCAACCTGGCCACCGGCCAGGCTGTCGTCTCCTTCCTGGACGAAAAGGGCACACCCGCCGTCAGTGAGAAGGTTTCCATCCTGCCGCCCCAGTCAAAGATGGGGCCCGTAACAGACGAAGACCGCCAGGCCGTCATCCGCTCCAGCGTCCTCTACAGCAAATATGCCAATGCCGTCGATCCGGATTCGGCCTATGAGTTCCTGCAGAGAAAGGGGCTCGAGGAAGAAGCTGCCGCCCAGGAAGCGGCGCAGAAGACAGCTCTGGAAAAGCAGCAGGCAAAGGAAGAAGCAGCCCGGGCCAAAGAAGAGGCAAAAAAGCAGGCCCAGGCAGAAAGAGCCAAGAAACGGGCTGCCAAAACCGTGGCCGGCACCATAGCAGGCACAGTCGGCCGGGAAGCCGGCAAAGCTGTCGGCAAGAACTTCGGCAAGTTCGGCAAGACCATGGGCGGCAACGTCGGAGCCAGCCTGGCCCGCGGCATCCTCTCCACCCTCTTTAAGCAGTGACAGCAAAAGCCGCAATATTATTGTGACTCAGAGGCATCCTCCCCGCCGAGCACATCCTTCAGAGAGGTGTCTGTGAGCAGGGTATCCGCACTGTACAGGTAGAGCACATCTGTAATGTGGTTAAGCGCCAGCTGCGCTTTCGGATCTTCATAATAGTAACGGGGATCTATCATGATGATCCGGTCATAATAGGGGATCAGGAAAGGCACAAAACTGTTGGCATAGGAATCCTTGAAGACCAGCAGGTTCTTGCCGGTATCGGCCGTTGTGCGGATCTCCACCAGGGGGTGGTTGCCGCCGAAGAAGACTGTATACTGGTCTTTCTCCTTCAGCTTGCTGCTGTCGTAGACCGATGTCGTCCGGGTGCCCAGATCCGGGTAATCTACAAGATACTGGACCTTATTGTTCTCCGGAGCATAAACCTCTATACTGTCCCTTTCTGTATGGACGCCGCTTTTGGAAGCCATGGTGCCCTGGAAAGAGTCAGATACCTGGTAGACCTTGAATTTGCCGTCCGTGCTGATATCCATTTTCTTTGCCGCTGCCATGAAAACATCGCAGGCACCGCGGCTGGTCCAGTGATGATCCGTCTTATAGTAGACCTGCTGCCCGCCGTCCGCCTGCAGGGCTGCCGCCGCGTCAACGACCTTTATGGAGCTGTCCAGACCGCCTGTGAATGAGGAAATGTCCGCCAGCTGATCCGCCGCCGGCGCCCCTTCAGGCAGGTAGGAGGGAAATGCGGCTGCGCAGTCAGGCACCAGCACCATGCAGGTATTCAGATCAGGATACTTCTTTGCAAAGCTGTTTATGGCCTGCTGCGTCTGCCTGGCCGCGTCGGAATTCATGACCGCCGGCCTCTGCAGCAGATAGCCCTCTTTTCCGAAAATGACGCCGTTATTCTCCAGCCTTCCCATGGCCCGCTGACCTGCGGTCCGCATGGACATGAAGGCGCCGCGGAAGGCAAACTGGTCTGAAAACCAGCTGTTCAGATCCTCAAACCAGGTTCCGTCCTTTACGGCCTGGCTGGAAAGAGCCGGAAAGCGGGCCAGTGTCCGGTTCTCATCCGCGGAAAAATCCCGGTCCGGCGCAAACAGGCTGACTGCCAGCAGGACCACAATGATCCCCAGCGTAAATCTCATCAGCAGCCGGTATTCCAGTCTTCTTTTGCCGCCACTTTTAGGCCGGCGTTTTCTTACTGCCATTTTTCATGCCTCACTTATAAAAATTCAGATCCCAGGCAGCCCCCTGCCCCCGCCTTCCTGTCAGAACTTAAAATACAGGAATGTCTGGTAGCCGGAGCCGACCAGATTTGCAATACAAAGTATAAATATCAGGGCACCGGCAATGGCCCAGCAGAGGGACATAGCCCGGCCGCCCCGTTTGTAAATCAATTTTTTCAGGTTCGCCGGCAGCGGCGTGCTGCCGATCACTGCCGCGGCCAGAAGCAGAATATTCTGCCGCAGTATGTACCAGGTGGCTCCGTTTGCCGCGCCAAGGCCGTCCCTTCCCAGCATCTGTCCAAAATAATGCAGGGCGCTGCCCAGATTCGGGGAGAAGAAGAACACCCAGCCTATAAAGGCCAGCAGGTCTGTGATCAGGATACGGACCGGTCCGGGGACCGCCTCCGCCCGGTCTTTTATGACAAACTTCTGCAGGATGACCAGCAGCCCGTGCCAGATGCCCCAGGCAATGAAGTTCAGGGTATTGCCGTGCCAGATGCCGGTCAGCAGCCATACCACAGCGAGATTTATAATCTGCCTGGGCAGGGCGCAGCGGTTTCCGCCCAGCGGGATGTAGACATAATTCCTGAACCAGGCGCCCAGGGAAATATGCCATCTCCTCCAGAAATCCGCAATATTTTTCGACATATAAGGATAGTGGAAGTTGCGGTCTATCTGAAAGCCCAGCATGCGGGCCAGTCCGATGGCCATATCCGAGTAGCCGCTGAAATCGAAGTAAAGCTGCAGACTGTAGAAAACCATGCCCAGCCAGGCACTGGCGCCTGCCATCTTTCCCAGATCCAGCACGGACTGAAATGAAGTGCCCAGGTTGTCGGCCAGCAGGACCTTCTTGAAAAGGCCGATCAGGAAAAGATGCATGCCGGAGACCATGTTGTCGCGGGTCAGCCTGGGCCGGGCCGTCTGCCCGATAAAATCTTTATACTGGATGACCGGTCCGGATATCACCTTGGGGAAAAAGACCATGTACAGGGAAACCGTCAGGATATTTCCCTTATTCTCCGTACGCCCCTGCCAGATATCAAAAAGATAGGACAGCAGGGAAAATGTATAAAATGATACGCCCAGCGGCATATCCAGCGAGCTGTACTTAAACAGGGCCAGGGCTGCTATATCCAGCCCCGCGGCGGCAGCCAGGGCGATCCGCGCCGCCATTTCCCGGCCTGATGTCCGCAGCATGACCGCCGCCTGTCCTGCGCAGAAGTTGAGCAGGATAGACATGGCAAAGACCGGCAGGTACTTTATATCCCCCCATGCGTAAAAGAGGAGGCTGACGGCCAGCAGGAAAAGCTGCCGGATCCAGACCGGCACGCTCCTGAGCAGATAGTTGACCAGCAGGACCGCAGGCAGAAAGAGAAACAAAAACAAAAGACTTGTAAATGTCATGGCTTCCCCCTCTAATATTTCCCATCAAAGGCCTTTTTGCCCGGTGCCGTGTCCTCTGCCACCAGATAAAGGGCATAATTGCCGCGCAGCTCTGTGACCGCGCTGGTCAGCAGGCTGTACTGATTCGTTCCGTAGCCGTCAAAGTTTTTCTTCTGGACCGCATTGCGCTGCCGGATGGCATCCTCCACCTGCCGGCGCTGGGAAGAATCCTTCATCTTCACCAGAAGCAGCTCGTCCGCCCCCATATTTGTCTTCGGATAAGCCAGATAAATACCTTCGTAATCACCTGGGTTCAGACCGTAGAGCCGGCGGATCATCTGGTCATTCCCCTCCAGCGTGTCTGTCAGGGTCACAGCCCCCGTCACGGCCGCCTTCATGTCCTCAAAGGATGTTTTGCTGGCCCTGCCGGAGGCGAACTGGCCAAATATCAACATGCAGACAAGGATCATGCAGACGGCCTCGCCGGCCAGCCAGGCAATGGCCCGGGGGAGCTTATTCATATATTTAGATTTATTGATCTTTTTCATTGATCTTTTTCTCCCCCCGCACTTCCGCTTTCAGGAGCGGCGGTGTCTGACTGGTTCTCATAGACGGCGGTCATCATCTCCACACCCCAGTAGGGGTAAAATTCCTTTCTCAGATGGATACCGTCTACCGGATCGTATAGCTCCGTGTGATCAGCTGCCAGCTGGTCAAGGTCCACGAAAGCGAAGCCGTTTTCCTTACACATCTTCCGGACCGCCTCCGAGTATTCGGGGATATTGGCCCAGGCTGCGGACACCTCCAGAGCCTGAGGCTGGGCTGGCAGGATAGAATTAACATAAAATTTCGCATCCGGCAGCTTTTTCTGGAACTCCTTGAGGATCTTTGCATACTCCTGGGCATAGGCTTCCGGGGTATCCCAATAGCCTATGGAAACGTCGTTAAGGCCGTAGCAGAAGAAGACATATCTGGGGCTGAGCTTCACCACCTGATCCTCGTGGCCGGCTATGTCGCGGATGGTATTGCCCCCGGCGGCCAGAACCCTGCTTTCGGGCAGAAAACCATAATAATAGAAGCCGACTCCCCTGGAATCGCCCAGGATCACGGAACTGTCAAACAGGGACCAGACGTCCTTTGTCCCGTCCTCCAGGCTCTTGACCATAGCCTCTTTCTGCTCCTGCAGCCGCTGCTCTTCCTGCTTCTTTATCACATTCTCTATAGCCGCGGGATCCTGCCCCTCCAGCTCCTGCAGATAGGCCAGTCCATCGGCCGCCGCACTCTGGTCCGTGGATCCTCTTTTAAGACGAAGCCCCAGGCAGACCGCGATAATAACTGCCGCTGCCATACAGATGACAGCAAGGATCCGCAGGCTGCCCGCGCGGGCGGTTCTTCCGGCGGCGCTTTTCCTGCCGGAAGACCTGCGGGCACCCCCTGCCCGGCCGCTGCTTCTGCGGGAAGCACTTTCCCGCCCGCCAGGCCTGCGGGCACCCCCTGCCCGGCCGCTGCTTCTGCGGGAAGCCGCGCCTCTTCTGTTATTTTGAGCCATATATATTCACTCCATTGTATAACATATTCTCATTTCTGTTTATTAGTTTACCATGAATTTACCCATTATAATATAGGCCTCAAACATTTTGAATATTTTTTCTACTCGTCCGGCCGGGATCTTTGTGACAACTGCAGCTTTTTCACCTGCGGACACCCTTCTTTTCGTCATAATTGCGTCTTTCATGTTCTATACAGGCTATAACAGGTAAAAACATGAACTAAAATGGCTCACCTCTCTTGATATTCATATCCTATAGAGTATAATCGTGGACGGAAAAGAGGTTGATTGTATGGACAAAGAAATATTCAATTTCGAAGCCATGTACCTGAACCCTTTCTGAAGCGCCTTTTCCGGACAAGAGACACGAGACTATCAGATTGAAAAAGGGGTGCAGCATATGACTTTACAGCAGACACTGGCCCTTGCCATCTTTGTACTGACCATGGTCCTGATCATGAGCGATAAGATCCATCATACAGCCGCAGCTGTTCTGGGCGCGGTGCTTATGATCCTGACCCGGGTACTGGACTTTGACAAGGCGGTCAGCTATATAGATTTTGGCACGATCGGAATGCTGATCGGCATGATGCTTTTCGTTGCTGTCGTCAAGAATTCCGGCATTTTTGAGTACCTTGCAATTAAATCAGCGAAACTTGTTAAAGGCAGGCCCTGGCGGATCATGATCGCCTTCGTGGTCATTACCGCCGCCCTTTCGGCTTTCCTGGATAATGTCACCACCGTCCTGCTGGTCGGCCCCATGACTCTGGCCATCACAAATATGCTGGATATTAATCCGGTTCCTTACATGATGGCAGAGGTCCTGGCTTCCAATGCCGGCGGTACGGCGACCCTGATCGGCGATCCGCCCAACATCATGATCGGCACCGCCGCAAACCTGAACTTTATGGATTTCATCTCTAATACAGGCGTGGATGTGGTCCTGGTCATCGCCGCTTTCCTGGTTATCTTCTATTTTATATATGGAAAGAATATGAAGGTCGATGAGGCACATATTCAGAAAGTTTTGAAACTGGATGAGAATCTGGCTGTCAAGGATAAGAGCCTCCTGCGCAAGAGCGTGGTCATGATCGTGCTTGTCGTCGCCGGATTCATTTTCCACGCGCAGCTGGGCATTGACTCGGCTATGGTTGCTTTTGCGGCAGCTGCCGTCATGATGATCATCGGCAGGCAGGATGTGGAGGAGACCGTCGCAGATGTCGAATGGACCACGATCCTCTTCTTCATCGGCCTTTTTATCGTAGTCGGCGGGCTGAAGGAAGCCGGCATCATCGACCTGGTGGCAAAAGCGATCGTCCGCTTCACAGGCGGAAATCTGATCGTGACCATGATCCTGATCCTGTGGCTGTCCGCGATCCTGTCCTCCTTCATGGACAACATCGCTTTCGTGGCCACCCTGATCCCCATGATCACCGCAATCGGAACCAGTCTGCACACAGACGTCACCTGTCTGTGGTGGGCACTTTCCCTGGGCGCCTGCCTTGGCGGAAACGGCTCCATCATCGGCGCATCCTGCAATGTGGTGCTTACCGGCATCAGCGGCAAGAACGGTTATCCCATATCATTTAAGGATTTCTTTAAGGTCGGTTTTCCCATGATGCTGATCTCCGTCGGTATCTCCACAGTCTATCTCTTGATAAAATTTGCGTAAAAAATTATGATAAGAGCGGAAAATCATATATGGGGGAACCAGAAAATGCAGAGAAATCTTGTATCAAATGACTATATAAACATGTACCTGAAACAGATGGGAGCGGAAAGCATCAGCCGGATCAACAGTTATATGAACATTGTCAAGTTCCGGCTCTTCAACGATGTTACCGTATCATATGTATTCAATATAACAAAACATAATAAATATTATCTTCAAAGAATGGAGCCTTACGCTATGACGCGGGGCAAGTTCTCCACGTCCAATGAGCTGATAGATTTCATCGCTTCTGACATCGCCAAATTCCGCAATGCCTCCAGGAGCTCGAATTTCGACCGCTTTGTGAAGCTGGCCCAGGATGATAACAGCGCCCTGTCCCTGATAGAGCAGCTCTTCCTGACCCGCAACGTAGATCCACAGACACTGGATGACCTGACCGGCGACATAGAAGAGCTGAAGGGAAAGGTCCGCAAAGCCCTTGACCAGACCGCAAAAGTCGATGACTATGAGGTCTGCATTGAAAGAAATATGAATATCATACACGGGAAAAAGGACGATTAAATCAATAGAGCAGGGAGGATCTCATCCACCCCGCTCTATGCGTCTGTCTATGCCGCCCCGCACAAAAAGCCTCCCGGAGAGCCCAGGAGGGAGCCCGCCGGGAGGCCGAAATAAAAGGAGATGCTGGTAAAAGGATCAATCCGGATCCCACGAATATCCGGCTGATCTTGCCTTATATTATAGAAAAGAAAGCGGCAGATACAAGGGTCATGTGCTCAGAAGTTTTTGTACTCCGGCATATTGTCTGAATAATGCCATATTCAATTGTACTTTTCTGAAAACAATCTGGTTTTCTCTTGACACTTCTTTATGCGGGTGGTATTTTATAGTCAATCAAAGGCGATGAATAATATATTTCCATCGCCTTTTTTTATTCCCTATATTGTTTCTGTAGATATGTTAACTTCCCTTTCTTAACATTAATCCTATCTTTTTCCTCCAAAAATACAGAAAACACCGAGAGATCCTCTGACCGGCACAGATACCCGGCCGGGGGATCTTTCGGTGTTAAGACCTTTTATCTCTTTCCGGCTTCCTTTGCAAGCTTTATGATCTGGATGACTACGGTGGGCAGGACTGCCAGCAGGGCGATCATGCCGAGCTGGAAACCGCTTACCGTCTGCACGCTGAAAAGGCTGTGCAGGCCGGGAACCAGCAGGATCAGAGCCAGCAGCCCTGTTCCCAGCAGGAAGGCGCCCAGACTGTACCAGTTTCTCTTAAAGCCCAGCCAGAATATGCTGTGCTCGCCGCGGCAGTTGAAGCCGTGAAAGAGTCTGGCAAATGTAAGGGTCGAGAAGGCCATGGTGCAGGCTGTGGCCGCGTCTGTGGTCAGGCCAATAAAATAGGCAGCTATAACACTGACCGCGATCAGCGCGCCCTGGAGGAGAACACGCAGGGACAGGGACCGGCTGAGGAAGCTCCCTTTGGGATCCCGGGGCTTTCTCTGCAGGATATCCGGGCTGCCGGGCTCCATGCCGATGGCCAGGGCCGGCAGAGAGTCCGTCACCAGATTTATAAAGAGCAGCTGTACGGCCATAAAGGGGATGGGCAGACCGGCTATGGATGTAAAGAGTACGGTGATGATAGCTGACAGGTTGCCGGACAGCAGGTACATGACCGCGTTCTTTATATTCTCATAAACTGTACGGCCGTTGGCCACGGCTTTTATGATGGTGGCGAAGTTGTCATCCGCCAGGATCATGGACGCCGCGTCCTTGGATACCTCCGTTCCGGTAATACCCATAGCTACGCCTATGTCGGCCTTCTTCAGGGCCGGCGCGTCATTAACGCCGTCGCCGGTCATGGACACGATCCTGCCCCGCCGCTGCCAGGCGTCCACGATCCTGATCTTGTTCTCCGGTGAAACACGGGCATAAACGGAAATATTTTCAATATTCTGATCCAGCTCTTCATCGCTCATGGCATCCAGTTCCAGGCCGGTGACGGCTTTGTCGCCTTCCTGGAAAATACCGATCTTGCGGGCGATGGCTGCCGCGGTGATCTTATGGTCGCCGGTGATCATGACCGTGCGGATGCCGGCACTCTTTGCGTCCTGGACCGCCATGACGGATTCCTCGCGGGGCGGATCCATCTCGGATACCAGGCCGGTAAATGTGTAATCATATTCTGTCTCCCTTGTCAGCTCTTCGTGGGACTGTTTGCTGGCAAAGGCCAGGACCCGCAGTCCCTGTCTGGAAAAATGATCATTCTGCCGCAGGATCTTTTCCCGGTACTGATCTGTCATGGGCACGATGCCGTCCTGCGTCCAGACACTGCTGCAGCGGTCCAGCAGCACATCCACGGCCCCCTTTGTAAATACGGTGGGGACGCCGTCTATCACGTGCTTTGTGCTCATCAGCTTGCGGTCGGAGTCAAAGGCGATCTCCTCTATCCGCTCCAGATCCCCGCGGAGCTTCTCAAAGGCAGGGGCTCCGTTCTCCCCTTTTACACCGGGCACGCTCTCGTACATTTCCAGAAGAGCGGTCTCCGTGGGGTCGCCTATGCCCTTGCCGTCCCTTATGCTGGAATCGTTGTTGAGGACCGCGTTGTAAAGGAGATTTCTGTGCAGGGGGTTCCTGATATTCAGATCCTGTGCGTTGACAACACGGTCTCCTGTATAAATCTCCTGCACAGTCATCCTGTTCTGGGTCAGGGTTCCTGTCTTATCGGAACAGATAACAGAAACGCAGCCCAGAGACTCTACTGCCGACAGGTCTTTTATAATAGCGTTTTCCCGGGCCATCTTCCGGGTACCCATGGCCTGCACGATGGTGACGATGGAGCTGAGAGCTTCCGGGATGGCTGCGACCGCCAGGGCAACCGCGAAGAGCAGGGCATTCATGAGCCGGCTGCCCCGCCACATTTCCAGGCCGAAGACCACCAGACAGATTATAAGGATAGCTGCTGCCAGTTTTTTGCTGAAATCATCCAGGTTTTGCTGCAGGGGAGTCCTTTTCTCTTTCGTCTGGTTCATCAGGGCCGCAATCTTGCCGATCTCGGTGTTCATGCCGGTCCCGGTAACGAGAACGTCTGCCCGCCCGTAGGTGACAAAGCTGCCGGAATAGACCATGTTGACCCGGTCCGCCAGAGGCAGCTCCTGGTCCAGACAGCATTCCTTCTTATCAACATTTGTCGATTCGCCGGTCAGGGAGCTTTCGTTGACCTGCAGGGAATAATTGTTGAGGATGCGGCCGTCTGCCGCTACCATATCCCCTGCTTCCAGCAGCATGATATCGCCGGGAACGATATCTGCGGAATCTATCTCTGTCTTTACGCCGTCCCGCAGCACCTTGACATGGGGGGAAGACAGAGCCTTGAGCGCGTCCAGGGATTTCTCCGCCCTCACGTGCTGGACGGTGCCCAGCACCGCGTTGAGGATCAGCACCGCAATTATGACGATGGTGCTCTCGGCGTCTCCGGTAAAAGCCGATATCAAAGCCGCTATAATGAGGATGATGACCATCAGGTCCTTGAACTGCTCCAGAAAAACCTGGAAGGCCGACTTTTTCTTAGTCTCCTCCAGCTGGTTTTTCCCGAACTTTTCAAGCCCTGCCGCAGCCTCTGCTGCTGTCAGGCCGCCTTCCCGGCCGCCCGTCTCCTGCAGGGCTTCCTGCCGGGACATAAGATAATATTCTTTCATTGCCTTCTCCTTTCTGTTATCTAAACCGCCTATAAGAGCCTGCTCCCGCCAGCGGCGGCTGCCAGATCCTCTTTAAGCCGCAGGGCAGGCAGATTCCGAAAAAAAAAGAGACCTCCACACCTGTTAGACAGATGTGAAAGTCTCACCATTTAAATCCACCGCGGAAATTGCTTTCGTACTGACGCTATGGATACATATTTCAGCCGGTTACTCCCTGACACAAATAGCATCTTATCATAAAATCCGGGAAATGGCAATGACTGCCTGCCAGATCCTTTTCATTATTCCCGTAAGCCGGCGCTCTCCCCATCCAGGCCCGCGACCAGCTTGAAAACAGAGCTGTCCGCGTAGATCAGGCTTTCCTGATGCATGAAAAGGACCTGTCCGGCCGCCGGCGCCACGATCCGGCTGCGGAGGGTGCCCTCATAGGGATCCGTGATCTGGGCCAGCAGCTGGCCCTCTTCCACCGCCTCTCCGGGCTTTACGAAACTGTTGAAAAATCCGGCCCGGTCCGTGCGCAGGGTCAGCAGATTCTCATCATAGACAACGGCAGAGTCCATAGGGGGAAATGTATCCTTATCCTGGTCATTCTCCCTGACAAGGCCTATCTCCACCAGGAAACGGACGATCGCCTCGACGGCCTGGCGGGCACTGGCGGAGTCTACCTGGTCCGTGCCGGTCGTATATATGGAGAAGGCGCTGGTGTTCCAGATCTGCCAGTTGTAGTTGAGCGTGGTCGTGTCAAAAGGACGGGGCCGTCGGATCAGGACATAGGGAAGCCCGAACTTTCTGGCCATATCCACGTCCTCAAAACCGGTCTCCATCATGCGCACGTGCGGTGCGAATGTTCCCCTCATATAGAAAGAGGCAAACTGGATCCCGTACCGGTATTCCATGGCCTCCTGGAATATGCCGGCAGCAATGCGCTGGGTCGTCTCGCCCTGGTCATAGCCGGGGAACATGCGGTTTATATCCGTGTTATCTATGGTCCAGAACCGCTTGCCTATGTTCATGGAATAAGGATTCCCGCAGGGTATGACCATTATCTCCTTTCCGGGGGTCAGCCGGCCTTCCTCTTCCAGCTGTGCCAGCCGGCGGATCAGCCGGGAAGCAGTGAAAAGCTGCTGGTGCTCATTGCCCCGCATGGCCCCGACAATACAGATACTCTTCTCTCCCCCGCCGAAGCGGTAGGCCCGGATCCGGAAGGAGTCGCGGTAGATGGATTTCATCGTGAAAATATCTTCTCTCTGCATCCTCTCACTCCTCCTCCTGGCCGGCAGTCTCCGGCATCCGCAGCTCGTACTGTACATTTTTCAGGATCCTGCCCATCAGTGAGCCCTCCTGCACGACCGGGTACTCCCGGATCGTAAAGAGCCAGCCGTCACAGGGGGCAGTGATCTCTTCTATGACCTGGCCGGACAGGGGATCCACCAGCCTGCCGATCCTCTCCCCCGCCCTGACATTGGTCCCGCCCGGGACTTCCTTTATAAACAGACCTCCGGCGGGGGCATTCAGAAAGGCAACCCGCTGCGGATCACGCATGACCAGGGGCCTGCGCACCGGCACTGTATCCCCGGTCCATATGCCCATAGCTTTCATGGTGGCCAGGATCCCCTCTACCAGCTGGTCTCCGTACTGCCTGGTAAGGCGCATGCCGACACCCATCTCCACGACCAGAGTCGGTACTGACCGGGCATTCATGGAATAGGCAAATGTAGATTCCAGAACAGTGGCATTCTCATGGATCCAGATAAAATCAACATTCATGGTCGAAGCCAGCGGCAGCAGCCTGCGCTGGGTGAGGGCGTTTATGCGGATCTGGGGAATCTCCGTCAGATAGATATTGCTGGCGTGAATATCTATGGCCAGGTCCGAGCCTTCTACATCCCGTATGATCTCGTGGGCCAGATACTCATACATGCTGCCGTCCTCTTCACCGGGAAAGATCCGGTTCATATCCAGGTCGAAATCCGGCAGGCCGCGGGTAATGGTATCTATGCCCATGGGATTCATGGCCGGGTAAATGTCGACAATCCCCTGCAGGGCCTCCTGCTGGCGGCGGATCCTGTTCTGCAGCTCAAAGGCCACATACTGCCCCTCCAGCTCATCACCATGTATACCGGTTACGATACTGATCCTTTTAAGCCTGCCCTCCTTTGCGGAAAGGCCGTCCTCTTCCTCTGTTCCATATGAAAGCGGCAGCAGACGCTGCTTCTTGATCCGCAGCGTCTCATCTGCCGGCAATTCTGTTGATGCGATTGTCTGTATCATAATATGCCCCTGAAAAATTCAGCCGCCCGGGGCGGCTTTATTGTAAATCTGTCTCTATGCGTCACGGATCCGGCGGTCATTGCTCCACCAGAACATGGATCTGCTGCTGCTGCCGGACCGGGCTGCCTCCTGCCGCGTAAAAAATGCCCTGGTTTATCTGGCAGTCCCCGGCATCCCGTCCATGAGAGATGACGATATGCCTCTGCCCGGCCTCCACGCAGTTCGTCGGGTCATAGCCGGCCCAGCGGCCGCCGCTGAGGGCCTCGACCCAGGCGTGGGACTGTCCCTCTCCTTCCAGCATGCCGCAGACGTAGCGGCAGGGAATGCTGCGCAGACGCAGGACCGCCAGCATGATATGCGCGTAATCCTGGCATACCCCGCTTCCCGCCTGCGCCGCCTCTTCAGCTGTCGTGAAAATGCCGGTGCTGCCGGGAATGTATGTCATCCTTTTATAGACCTCTTCCATGACCCGGCGGGGAAAATCCTCACCCGCGCCGCTCTCCAGAACGGCCCGGCAGATCTCCCTCACAGCCGGGCCCGCCTGTGTCAGCCTGGTCGGATATTTCATCAGCAGGGCATCCGAGAGATCATCATCCTCTCCCCGAATCCAGGCGCTGCCCAGGACGTCCACCTGCAGGTGGTCATGACTCTCCTTCAGATATCCCATCATCTTGCGGTTTCCAAAGCCGTCCAGACCCTGCCAGAGCCGGACCTGCGGGTCTACAGCAATCCGCAGGCCGCAGATCTGCTGTCTGGAACTGTCAGCCGGCAGGCATTTGAGGGTAAAATGATGTTCCTGCACCGGCTGGTCAAAATCTAGTTTCATACTATAGTTAAAATGCATCGTCTCTCCCGACTCAGTCGAAAATATTCTCCACCTGGGTCACCATATCCTGGTAATCTATCGGATCCTTCCGCATATCATCCTCCAGGGCTGTGACTCTCTTCTCGCTGAAGTGCAGGCCGCTGCGCACCAGACGGTAACTGGTCAGTCTGCGTACTGCCTCCTGCAGTTCGCTTCTATTATATATAATGCATACGCGCGTAAAGGTCTAATCTTTCCAGCCTTCTGCCGGTCTTGATCAGATCCCGGGCCTGGGGCAGGGAAATACGGTCATCGCTGATCCCCCAGAAGGCCAGGATATTGTCGCAGACCTTCTGCAGCTCCAAAATCGGCGACTTTGAGACCGCCGCCCGCCGGATCGCGTACACCGCCATCTGGATATAGGACAGAGAATCCGACCCGATCACCTCGCGGAGGATGACCGCGTTATCATATGCCCGCAGCAGATTGCTGATCAGGGAATCCGGATTATCTTCGTTATAGCCGTAACTTTTCAGAAAATCCTCCGGAGAAGTGTAAATATTCTGGATCTCCATGCTCTGACAGAAAAGGATATAGAGATCGCCCTGCTCTATCATACTGTCAGAATAACGGGCATAGATCCGCAGTGTAGTATAGACGCGCTCTGTATAGCGGCCCAGCCAAAAAAGCTCATCCTGCTGTGCTACTGAGATAATACCCATGTGTCTTTAAATCCTCCTCCCTGAGATGAATTTACAATATAGGAATCCGGATCAGTGGTAAAGCGGGTCAGGCCGCTCTTCCATACCACAGCCTCTTTTCCATAAAGTACGAAAGCCCGCAGGTCCGCCTTGCGGGGAACAAATCCTTCATCTGTGCAGATATCGATATCCTGGAAATCAACCACCTTCTGCGCTATAAAGCGTCTGGGCTCTTTCTTCAGGGCAGCTATAAAGTCCTCTTTCTCCTGCCTGGTCATGCTGCTGGCAAAACGTACTCCGTAGCCGCCGGCCTCCGCCACATCCTTGAGGACCAGCTCATCAAAATGATCCAGCACATACTTCATATCCTCCTCATAGAAGGGCAGGAATATTGGAGCATTGCTGAGAATGGGCTCCTCGTGCAGATAATAACGGATCATTTTCGGAACAAAATAGTATATGCCCTTATCATCTGCCACACCATTTCCCGGTGTGTTCATGAGGGCTACATTTCCGGCGCGGAATACATCGAAAATATGGGGAACCCCTATCAGAGACTCCGGGAGGAAGTTCAGGGGATCCAGATAATCATCGGATATCCGGCGGTAGACGACGCCGACCCTCTCTTTCTTTCCATCAAAATTCCGGCAGTAGAGGCAGTTATCTTCTACAAAGAGATCCTGACCGGACACCAGCTGGGCGCCGGTCTGCTCCGCCAGGTAAGAATGCTCGAAATAGGCTGCGTTGTAGCGGCCCGGGGTCAGAATGACAGGGACGCCGCCGGTCGATACATAATCCATGACGCCGCGGAGCAGGTCCGCATAGTCACGGTTGTCCTCAATCTGAAACTGCCGGAAAGTCGACGGAGAGCAGCGCCGCTCCAGTTTCCTGGCGATCATGGGATAGGAGGCGCCGGAGGGAATCCGCAGATTGTCCTCCAGAATATACCAGCATCCGTCTTTTCCCAGGACCAGGTCTATGCCTGAAATATGGCTGCATACGCCTCCGGGCGGCGTCATTCCCTCACACTGGGCAAGATAACCGCTGCCGGCGAATACAAACTCTTCCGGCACCACCCCGTCCTTTATGATCTGCTTCTTGCCGTATATGTCGAGGATAAAAGTGTTGAGCGCTGTAACTCTCTGCTGCAGACCCTTTTCAAGAAAATCAAATTCCTCTTTCCCGATCACTCTGGGAATAGGGTCGTAGGGGAAAAGCTGCTCATGAAAGACATTGTTCTTATAAATGCCGAACCGCACGCCGTAACGTGCCAGCTGATCGTTCATCAGATCCTTGCTGCTCAGCAGATCCATTTCATGGATATCAATCATTCCACATCACTCCTTCACTGGCCCCGCCGGACCTGCCGGCGGCCTCGGCCTGATCGTGTAAAAAAAGGTGCAGCGAAAATATCCGCTGCACCTTTTCTCTGATATCAGTATAATTTTACCCATTTTCAACGTCAAGGCTGCTGCCTGCTTTTTGTGCCCGTGCACATATCTCTTGGGGTCAGCCCCTCCTCCATGTCCTGAGATAAAAGAGGATCAGCATGGGCATCAGCTCCAGCCGGCCTGCCAGCATGTTAAATGTCAGCACCAGCTTGGCCCACCAGGCATAGCCGCCGAAATTACAGGTCGGCCCCACGCCGGCAAAGCCGGGACCTATATTGTTGAGCGTCGCCGCGACTGCAGTCATATTTGTCTCAAAATCAAAACCATTCAGAGATATGATCAGAACCGATCCGCCGAAAATAGCGAAGTAGGCTGTCAGATAAATGAAAATGGACCGCAGGACCGCAGATTCTATCGGGGCTCCGTCCATGCGCACTTTTTTCACTGCCCGGGGGTGAACCAGGCTGTAAAGCTCCCTGCGGATAGCTTTGACCGTGATCAGCAGACGGCTCACCTTGACGCCGCCTCCCGTACTGCCCGCGCAGGCTCCGCAGATCATCAGCATAAAGAGGATGAATTTGGAAAAGGACGGCCACAGATCAAAATCTGTGGAACTGAAGCCCGTGGTCGTGATGATGGTCCCGACCTGGAAAAAGGCATGCCGCAGCGCAGATCCCCAGCTGGCGTAAAGTTCCGGCATGGCCCGGTGGATATTGAGCGTGATCAAAAGGCCGCTGGCCAGGATGATCGTGATATAGGCGCGCACCTCCTCCATTTTCAGGGCGTCCCTCGAGTGATGGATCAGCATCAGATAATAAAAGTTGAAGTTGACGCCGAAAGCGATCATGGCAATGGTCAGGATCCACTGCTGCAGGGCCGTATAATCCGCGCAGCTGGAATTGAGAATGCCGAAGCCGCCGGTTCCCGCGGCGCCGAATGCCAGGCAGAGACTGTCAAACCAGGGCATGCCGCTCAGAAGCAGGGCAAGGATGGTAAGAACTGTCATGACCAGATAAATCCTGTACAGCGTGCGGGCGTTGTTCTTTACCTTGGGTACAAACTTGCTGACCTGGTAGCCCGGGCTCTCCGCCTTCATGAGGTTCATATGGGAGCCGCCGGCAGAAGGGATCAGCATAAGGATAAAGACCAGCACGCCCATACCGCCGACCCAGTGGGTAAAGCTCCGCCAGAAAAGGGATGTACGGCTCAGGGCTTCCACATCGGTCAGGATAGAAGATCCGGTGGTCGTAAAGCCAGATGCCGTCTCGAATACCGCGTCTATATAGAAGGGGATATCCCCGCTGAGAACGAAAGGGATTGCCCCGCAAAGGCTGATCAGAACCCAGCCCAGGCCTACCGTCACATAGCCCTCCAGCTGGTAGATCTGCATATCCTTCGGCTTCTTCCTGGATACCAGCCGGCCGGCCATTATGGCGATCAGTGCCAGAAGCAGATAGATGATGCCCAGCTTCTCTCTATAAATGATAGAAATAATACAAGGCATCAGCATAAGAAAGCCTTCTATCTTGAGGATCCATGCCAGAAGCCAGATAATAACCTTATAATTCATCTTCCTGCCGGCTCCTTACTACCTTTCGTCCAGAATATCATAAATATCATCAAAGCCCAGATGGGTGGTGATGATGATGACCGCGTCGCCGACCTGGAAACTGTCCTGGCCGCCGGGAATGATCAGCTCTCCGTCTCTCACGATGCCCGCGATCAATATGCTTTCCTTCAGCTTCATATCCATCAGAGGAACGCCGGTGACCCGGGATTCCTTGTGGATCATAAATTCCAGGGCTTCGACCCGGTTGTTCATGAGCCGGTAAAGGGTCTCCACATTGCTTCCCATGCTGTTGCTGGTTGCCCGCACAAACTGAACAATATTCTGGGCCGTCAGATACTTGGGATTGACAACGCTGTCCAGCTGCAGCTTCTCTATGACATCGTTAAAATCCACATGGTTGAGCTTGGTGATGGTCTTGCGCCGGACGTGTTCCTGGGCAAAGAGGGAGAGGATCGCGTTGATCTCGTCAATGCCGGTGCAGGAGATAAAGGCATCCATCTTGTCCAGTCTCTCCTCCCGGAGGATAACTTCATCGGTACCGTCCGCGCAATCCACCGTGATCTCCGGAAACTGTTCGCTGAGCAGCTCACAGCGCTGTTCATTCTTCTCGATGATCTTGACCTCTATCCCGCTGTTCTGCAGGATCTGTGCCAGATAGTAGGTAATCTCGCCGCCGCCGACGATCATGACATTGTCGACCCGGTTGGTACGCACGCCGATGGTCTGGAAAAAATAATCCGCGCTGCCGGGCTGAAGAATGACCGTCAGGACATCCCCGCCCTCTACTACATAATCGCCGTTGGGGATCACAATGCCCTCGCCCCGCTCGACGATGCAGATCAGCACGCTTTTGGAAATCTTTGCCGGAATATCCTTCAGAGCCCTGCCGCAGAGCATGGAATCGGCGGGCAGCTTGAACCGGAGCAGCTCTATCCTGCCTCCCGCGAAGGTATCCACCTCTATGGCGCTGGGAAAATGCAGCAGCCGGGACATCTCGCGGGCCGCCTCATACTCCGGGTTTATCGTCATCGACAGCTTCAGCTCGCTGCAGAGGAACTGCCGCTCCTCCGAATAAATGGGATTGCGGACACGGGCAATGGTGCAGCAGTCCTGCTTCTGCTTGGCGATCACGCAGGTAAGCAGGTTGACCTCATCACTCTGGGTCACCGCTATGACCATATCCGTATCTTCCAGTCCCGCCTCCTGCAGAACCTTATAACTGGTCCCGTTGCCGACGACTCCCCTGACATCATAGATCGTCGATACATCCTGGACGATCTGCGGGTTCCTGTCAATAACCGTAATGTTATTATTCTCTCTTGATAGCTGCGCCGTCAGAGTACGGCCTACCTTCCCGCAGCCAATAATAATAATCTGTATTTCTAATCACCGCTTTTAATTACAAAAAGTATCAACGTAATTATACCATTCGATGCGGAACATGGCTATATAACATATTTTTCACCGCACAGAATGTCTGCACTCAGTTATTCACAGGGTGATGACATTCCACAGCACCCGGTGTGATGGGCTCAAAAGTATAACCATTCTCCAGGCACCAGCGGATAGTCTTCTCCATGGCATTTACCGTAAAAGGATGAATATCATGGCAGAGCACGACAGAAGCCGCCTGCTGCTGGACCCCATCTATGATATTCTGATAGACCTGATTGCTGTCCTGGGTCTCGCCGGCATCGCCGCTGGAAACATTCCAGTCAAAATATTCGAGGCCGCGCTCCCCCGCCTCTTTGACCAGCTTTGTCATGATGCCCGGGTTGAAAGAGCTGATCGTATTGGAGCTGCCTCCCGGGAACCGCATAATAGAAGCCGGCCGGCCGGTGTTCTTTACAATGATCATATCCATGTCCGCGAAATCTTCCCAGTAAGCCGTGTCGGAAGCATAGATTTTCTTGAAATCATGGGTCATGGAATGAACGCCCACCGCATGTCCTTCCTGTGCCTCTCTGGAGATCATATTACTGTATCCGAACTGGCCGGTTACGAAAAATGTCGCCTTGACATTGTACTTTTTGAGAATGTCCAGCAGCTGCGCCGTGTACTGCCCGGGTCCGTCATCAAATGTCAGATAAATGATCTTATTCTTATCCTTCGGATTCTCAGGATCATTCTGCGGCAGCGCCTTTACGACTACCTTCCGCTCCGCCTGCGCCGTGTTGCCGTGCGCGTCAGTGCTGGTGTATTTGAGGACATAGGTACCCTCTTTGGATGTATCGACCTTGCCGTCCACCTTCACGGAGGATGTCACATCCCCGTCCAGGTCATCTTTTGCACTGTAGGAATCCTCCCATGTATCTCCTACATAGACAGACGCGGCTGTCTTATCCAGGGTGATCACCGGCGCTGTCCGGTCATCATAGACGATCTTCCTCTCGGCTTTTCCGACATTGCCCGAGGAATCTGTCACGGTATAAGTCACTACGCCGTCTTTCTCCTCCCGTTCTACGGAGGATGTCAGGTCGCCGTCATAATTATCCTTAGCGGTATAGCCTTCTTCCTTATATTCGGCTCCCGGCAGGGTATAATTATCCGCGTCTGACTTCAGCGTGATCACCGGCGCCTGGGTATCGACAACTTTCACCGTCCGGGTCTTCTGGCTGCTGAGGCCGCGGTGGCTGGCCTTATAGGTAATGGTATAGGTTCCGAGCTTATTGACATCCACACTGCCCGCGGCGGTAACCTTCACTTTCCTGTTGCGGAAAGGAAGATGTGATCCTTTATATCTCGCTTTGGCGCCGGGATCCTTATATTCCGTTCCGACTTCCAGCGTGATGACCGGGTCCCCCTGCAGGGCAACCGTCAGACTGTATTTATTTGTAAGTTCCAGTATTAAAAAAACGATCAGACCTATGCCGATCAGGCACAGGATCAGATACTTTTTCTCTAAACGAAATACCGGGTTCATTTTTCAAAATCCTGCCTTATGATAAAAATTCTCAGTTAAATATGGCTTAAATATGGAAGACGCGTCCCTGGCGGCGGGCAGGCGGTGCGGGCTGTTCATCGGCTGCATATCCCAGAGCCAGATGGCCTATTCCCTCATAATCTCCGCTGATTCCAAGCCTGGCCAGAAGTGCCTTCCCCTCTTCCGACGCAAATTCTTCCTTTGCCCGGTGGATCCAGCAGCTGCCCAGCCCCAGGCTGTGGGCCTCGAGCATCATATTCCCCAGGACCAGGCTGCCGTCATAGACATAAGTGGGCCTTTCCTTAGGCGCCAGGACGATCAGAATAACCGGGGCCCCGTAAAAAGGGTCAAAGCCGGGACGTCCGAAGATCTCCGCGTTCATTCTGGAAATCTGATCCCGGGTCTTCTTGTCTGTTACTTCTATAATAATAGGGCTCTGCTTTCCCATGCCGCTGGCGGCCCAGAGACCGGCCTCTATAACCTTTCCGATCAGCTGATCGGGAACCATATCATTCTTATAGGCGCGGATACTGCGTCTTTCCTTTATCAGATCAAGTAATTCACTCATGTGATCTCCCTCCCGGACTACCATCATAGCACATCCGTAAAGCACTGTACACAGACCAGACCTGCAAATTTTACCGGGCTTCATAGAATCTTCCTTGTGCATTTTATCTGAATCCACATCCTCATCCATATATAATTTGTATAATTCATATCTTGCACCGGAATGGCAGTGAGATTATAATAATGTAGCATGCTAATTTTTACCATGCTTCTTATTTTATGCAAAGGAGACTATTCATTTATGCAGGAAAATATAGGGCATCTGATAAAACTTGTCGGAGAACAGCTCCAGAAAAAGGGAGACGAAGCCCTCAGGGAATCTGGTCTCACCTCCACCCAGATGTATGCCATGTGGTACATTCATTCCCGGGGCGGAGCAGCTACGCAGAAGGATATAGAACGATTCCTCAGGGTCTCCCGTCCTACCGTGACCGGCATTCTCTCCCGCATGGAGAAGAAGGGATTTCTGGTCACAGAGATAAACCCGCAGGACCGCCGTTCGAGGATTATCCACACAACTGAGAAAGCCGACCATTTTCGGGATATGTCCATAAAACATCATGCTCAATCAGAGAAAATTATCCGGCGCGGGCTGTCTGAAGAAGAGGTAGGGCAGCTGCGCCGTCTTCTTACGAAGGTTTACGACAACCTTACAGAATATGAACATAAGGAGGCACTATGAACATTATAAAAACACTGACAAAAAGCATACGAGAGTATAAAAGAGAATCCATTCTGTCTCCCGTCATGGTCTCCTGCGAGGTTATCATGGAGGTACTGATCCCTCTTCTGATGGCCCGGCTGATAGACCACCTGGGGGACGGGTCCATGACCGAACTGATCCGCTACAGTCTGATCCTGCTGGTGCTCGCCTTTATTTCCCTGTTTTTCGGGGCCACAGCGGCCAAAGAATCCTCTACGGCTTCCTGCGGCCTGGCCAAGAACCTGCGCCAGGACATCTTCGACCGGGTGCAGACATTTGCCTTCCAGGATATAGATAAATTCTCCGAGGCTTCTCTGGTAACCCGTATGACCACGGACGTCACCAATGTACAGATGGCCTATGCCATGCTGATCCGCGCGGCCTTCCGGGCACCGCTGATGATCATATTTTCGGTCATCATGGCCTTTACCATCAACGGACGCATGGCTTCCATCTTCCTGGTCATGATTCCCATCCTGGCCGTTATCATCTTCGGCATCGCCATCAAGACCCACCCCATATTCGTGCGCATTTTCAAAAAATACGATGCCATGAACAACGGCGTCCAGGAAAATATCCAGGGCATGCGGGTCGTCAAATCTTTTGTCCGTGAAGACCACGAGAAAAAGAAGTTTTATGAACAGTCCGAAACTGTCCGCAGCGATTTCACGCACGTCGAGAAGATCCTGGCCCTGAACAATCCTACCATGATGGCCTGCGTTTTCACATCCATCACTCTGATCAGCTATTTCGGAGCCCGCCTGATCATCCAGACCCAGGGCAGCGCCCTGACCACCGGCGAGCTGTCCTCTCTGATCAGCTACGGCGTGCAGATCCTTATTTCCATCATGATGCTGTCCTTTGTCTTCATCCTCTGCCTGATATCTGCCGAATCCGCGCAGCGTATCACAGAGGTGCTCAATTACAACGCTTCCATCACATCCCCGGCGGAAGGGAAAAAGGAAGTCGCCGACGGCAGCATAGACTTTGAAGATGTTTCCTTTAAGTATTCCGAACATGGTAAGAAATACGCCCTGTCCGACATAAACCTGCATATTCCTTCCGGAGCCACGATCGGCATCATCGGAGGTACCGGCTCTTCCAAATCGACCCTGGTGCAGCTGATCTCCCGCCTCTATGATGTCTCAAAGGGTTCCGTTAAGGTGGGCGGCGTGGACGTAAAGGATTACGATCTGGAAAGCCTGCGCGATCAGGTTGCCATGGTCCTGCAGAAAAATGTCCTTTTCTCCGGAACGATCAACGAGAACCTGCGCTGGGGCAATCCCGATGCCTCCGATGAGGAGATCCTCCGGGTATGCCGGCTGGCCCAGGCCGATGAATTCGTCCAGGAATTCCCCGAAAAATATGAGACCATGATCTCCCAGGGCGGCACAAATGTATCCGGCGGCCAGAAGCAGCGCCTGTGCATCGCCCGCGCCCTGCTCAAGAAGCCGAAGATCCTGATCCTGGACGATTCCACCTCAGCGGTCGATACCAGGACGGACGCAAAGATCCGGCAGGCTTTCCGGGAAGAAATCCCGGACACTACCAAGATCATCATCGCCCAGAGAGTTTCCTCCGTCGAAGATGCCGACCAGATCCTGGTCATGGACGGCGGCCGCATCGCCGAGCAGGGAACCAGCCAGGAACTTCTCAATAAGAACGGCATCTACCGTGAAGTATACGATTCCCAGACACGCAGCTCTGGTGAAGAGCCCGCTGCCGCTGAAACAGGAAAGGAGGAATGAAGAGATGGCTGCAAATAAAAAGAACAGAAGAAGCGCTGTAAAACCCGGCACATTCCGCCGGCTCATGAAATATCTTTTTGACCACTACCGCGCCAGACTGATCATCGTCTTCATCTGCGTAGCTGTATCAGGCATCTCCGGAGTAATCGCCTCCGTATTCCTGCAGCAGCTGGTCGACAATGCCATCATCCCCGGCATGAAGAGCGGCCTGGATGCCGTATGGGGCCAGCTGATCGGTATTATCGGCACCATGATCGCCTTCTATCTGGCCGGTGTGATCGCTTCCCTGATCTACACCCAGCTCATGGCCACCGTCACCCAGGGCACATTGAAACATATGCGTGATGATATGTTCAGCCGCATGGAGACCCTCCCCATCAGCTTCTTCGACCGGCACGCCACAGGCGACATCATGTCTACCTATACAAATGATACGGATGCCATCCGGCAGATGATCGGCCAGTCTCTGCCCGCCATGTTCCAGACCATCCTCACCCTGGCAGCCCTGATCATATCCATGCTCCATTTCTCGGTATGGATGACCCTCGTGATATTTGTCTTCATGTTCATCATGCTGCGGATCACAAGAAACTTCGGCGGCGCCTCCTCCCGGGGCATGATAGACCAGCAGCAGTCTCTGGCGAAGGAAGAGGGCTTTGTCCAGGAGATGATGAACGGCCTCAAGGTCGTCAAGGTCTTCAACCACGAAGAAGCTGCCAAAGCACAGTTCCGCGAATATAACGAAAAACTTTTCCAGGACAGCGACAGGGCCAACCGGACCGGCTTTATGCTCATGCCTGTACTGGGAAATGTCGGCAATATCATGTACATTGCCCTGGCGCTGATAGGCGGCCTGCTTGTTTTGCTCAAAGCCACCAACGTTTACCTTTTCGGCATCGACACTGTCTCCGTCGGCATCATCGTCTCCTTCCTGTCCATGACCCGGCAGTTCTCCCAGAGTATAGGCCAGGCCTCCATGCAGGTATCCATGATCGCCATGGGACTTGCAGGTGTCAGCCGGGTCTTCGATCTCATGGATCAGGAGCCGGAATCCGATGAGGGCAGCGTGGAGCTGGTTAATGTGACTTACGATGAAAATGGCAATATCTCCGAGAGTGACCACAATACAGAGCAGTGGGCCTGGAAACAGCCCGACCCGCAGACCGGCAATGTCAGCTACACCCCGCTGGCCGGTGATGTACGCTTCTTTGACGTCGACTTTGCCTACGTTCCCAACAAACTTGTGCTTCATGACGTCTCCCTGTACGCAAAGCCGGGTCAGAAAATCGCCTTCGTAGGCGCTACCGGTGCCGGCAAGACGACGATCACCAACCTGATCAACCGCTTCTATGACATCCCGGACGGCAAGATCAGCTACGACGGCATAAATATCACACATATTAAGAAGCCGGATCTGCGCCGGTCCCTCGGCGTCGTTCTCCAGGATGTCAACCTCTTTCCGGGAACCGTCATGGACAACATCCGCTACGGCCGGCTGGATGCCAGCGATGAAGAGTGCATAGCCGCTGCAAAGCTTGCGAATGCCGACGACTTCATCACCCGTCTTCCCGACGGTTATGACACATTCCTGACCGATAACGGAGCCCAGCTCTCCCAGGGCCAGCGGCAGCTGATCTCCATCGCCCGCGCGGCGGTCGCCGATCCCCCGGTTATGATCCTGGACGAGGCGACCTCCTCCATAGATACCCGTACAGAAGCCCTTGTCCAGCAGGGTATGGACAACCTGATGAAGGGCAGGACCGTGTTCGTCATCGCCCACCGGCTCTCTACAGTCCGCAATTCCAATGCCATCATGGTACTGGATCACGGACGGATCATAGAGCGCGGCTCCCATGACGAACTCATAGCCCAGAAGGGCACATACTATCAGCTCTACACCGGCGCTTTCGAACTGGAATAATTTCGGATATACAAAGCAGGACCCGGGAAAACCTCAGTGCGGTTTTCCCGGGTCCTGCTTTGTTGCTTTTCTCGCGAACCGGCTCTTTTCAGAACATTTGCTGCTGCCTACCGAATCCTTACCGCTTCCGGAAGCGGCTCATCCGACAGCTTCAGATGGCTGCATACCAGCCGGGCGATCAGATCGCTGTGGACCACATAACTGGTATGGGTCTGCCCTTTCAGGATCACTTCGACAGCTCCCGGAATCTGCCGGGCAATATGGTCGGTATGAGATCTCTTGATCAGATCCCTGCTTCCGGCAGTCACAACAGTATCCGCAGTAATATTCTGCAGTTCCCAATCCTGAATGTCCGGTTCTTCAATCAGCAGGCGCAGACGGGGACTTCTCAGAAAATAATTTATAACTTTCAAAATATAGAGAAATATTTCCGTAAGCCCATGCGGAACCGTGTTGGCGCTGCAGACAAAAAGGCGGCGGATCCTGCTGCTCATAGCCGCGGCCATAAGTCCTATGATCCCGCCATCGGAAAATCCGATATAGGTCACATCTGACAGATTCAGCCGATCCATAAATTCTACCATGTCGACAGCCATATCACGGTAATGAAATTCACTGACCCTGCTGCTGCCGCCATGACCCCTTGAATCTATCAGAAAACAGGTAAAATACTTTCTCAGGATCTCCACTGCCCGGTCAAAGATGCGGTGATCCTCCCCGCTGCCGTGCACCAGCATAAGAGGTGATCCTTCTCCGACCTTCTCATAGCTGAGAATCACATTGTTCACACAGATCCTCATCCTTTACCGTTTTCCTTCAGGCTTTTCTCCCTATCCTTCATTTGCTGCTCCTTCATTTCCAAAAAAGCATCCACATAATCATGAAATCCTGCCGAATCAAGTACGGAACAGGCAGCAAGATCCATCCACGGAGTCATGTGTCTGGGCCTGCAGACAAGATAGACATTCTTCCAGACCGGCCGGTATTTGGCTTTGGCCTCCTTGAGCGGCTTAAACCCATAAATGTAATTCATGTTGTTATA
>ONFL01000101.1 GCA_900317095.1 uncultured Eubacteriales bacterium
CCCTGGCAAAACTGGAGCAGCTGGGCAAGCTTAAGGCAGTTGTTACCCAGAATATAGACGGCCTTCATCAGCTGGCCGGCTCAAAGGCAGTTTATGAACTGCACGGAACGATCATGAAGAATTACTGCGAGAAGTGCGGTGCCTTTTATGATCTGGACTATGTGATAAATGGCATAAAAAAGGACGGAATTCCCAAATGCGATAAGTGCGGGGGTACGGTTAAGCCCGATGTCGTCCTCTATGAGGAGGGGCTGGATTCGGAGACGATCACCAGGAGCGTAATGGCCATCGAGAAGGCGGATATTCTGATCATAGGCGGTACATCACTGAATGTTTACCCGGCGGCTGGTTTTATAAACTATTACCAGGGGCATAAGCTTGTTCTCATCAACAAGAGCAGCACGCCCTATGACGGCCGGGCCAACCTTCTGATCCACGACAGCATCGGCAAGGTGCTTTCTGCCTGCACGGCAGATCTCTGATCTGAAAAAGGATCCCTTTAAAAGGGGAGAGGCCGGTTCATGGGGAGTAAACCGGCCTTTTGTAATATGAAGAAGACTAGTTAAAGTTTTGTTTTCCTTTAACTATGGCCCTATATTAACGCCCAAATGTGCCCATTATTTGACGGTAATGTGAACAAATTGTGAAAACAAGGAGGCTTGCGTAGAAGAATGGATTATGTAAAGACCTATGGGAATCTGATAAAGAAAACCATGGACGGTCATCCGGTCGCTGCCCGCCGCATGGTGAATTTCGGCCTGGCGGAGGAGTCCTTCCGGATCGGTCATTTTCCGCCAAAGGAGATGCCCCAGGCTCTGAAGGTCCTCGATTCCCAGTCTCTGGCAAATGTGAACGCGGCCTTGAAAAACCCGCAGAGCTCCTGCTGGACAAATATCTTCGCGCCGGTAGAGCTTATGCAGTGTTTTGACCTGCGCTGCGTCTCCATGGAATGTCTGGCGTCTTTCCTGTCCGGCTTCAAGATAGAGGACGCTCTGGTGAACGAGGCCGAGGCAGAAGGGATCGCGCCTACGCTCTGCTCCTACCATAAAAGCTTTATAGGCGGGACCGGCAGCAGCATCCTGCCCGATGCCCGCCTCTATGTGACGACATCGCTGGCCTGCGACGGCAACATAAACACATTCCGCTATGTAGGCGAGCGCCGCGGCGTGCCGGGATTTGTCATAGATATCCCGGACCAGTATTCGCAGGAGGCCCTGGACTATCTGGTGGCCCAGGAGCGGGAGCTGATCGGGTTCCTGCAGGAGCGGACCGGCGTCAGGTTTGAC
Organism: uncultured Eubacteriales bacterium; assembly: GCA_900317095.1. Lineage (GTDB taxonomy): Bacteria > Bacillota > Clostridia > Lachnospirales > Lachnospiraceae > UBA2912. The sequence goes on from ONFL01000101.1 coordinate 1,287, forward strand.
ATAGACCGCCTGCGGGAGACCATCCGCCGGGAGAATGCCTCCCGTGCCTGCTACCGCCGTTATCTGGGAGAGATCCGCCATCGTTATTATCCCAAGACTCTGACCCTGGAAATGTTCCTGCTTTTTGCTACCCATCTGGACATCGGGACAAAGCAGACTCTGGATTTCTTCCGCCTGCTGGAGGAGGATGTAAAAAAGTACCCTGAGCGGAAGGGCAAGGCCATATTCTGGGTGCATATGCTGCCCTATTACCAGCAGACACTGCAGGAATATATGAATTATAAAGAGGACTATTATATCCAGGCCTGCGATATGAACCTGGATTACATGGAGAAGATGGACGCCGACCATCCGCTCCAGGCGCTGGCCCGCAAGATGATCCTAAACACCTACAACGGATCCTACGACCGCAAGATCCGCAATGTAGCCAGAATGGTCTCTTATCTGGGGTCCGACGCTGTTATAAATTTCTGCCACTGGGGCTGCAAGCAGTCCTCCGGCGGCGTCATGCTCTTGAAGGAAGAAATGAGAAAACGCGGTATTCCCATGCTGGTGCTGGATGGAGACGCCCTCGACCGGCGCAACAGTCACGACGGACAGATCCGCACCCGGCTGGAGGCCTTCCTGGAGATGATAGATACGATGGGAGAGAGCAAATGATCGGATATATGTGCAAATATGCCCCCCTGGAAGTCCTGGAGGCCATGGGGGCAGACCTGGTGCGAATCTCGCCGCAGGTAAATGATTTTTCCCGGGCGGATGCCCTGATGCATCCCAATATGTGCTCCTTCACGAAGGCAGTCCTGGAGGATCCGGCTGTGAAGGAGATGGACGGCATCATCCTGACCAGCTGCTGCGACAGTGTGCGCCGGCTTTATGATGTACTTGTCAGGATGTATCCTGACAAATTCATTTATATGCTGGATGTGCCGCGCAAGGTCAACGACTTTTCCTCCCGCCTCTTCCGGGAGAGGATCCAGGAGATGACCCGGGAATATGGGGAATTTTCCGGAACGACTTTCGATGAGGCAAAATTGAAAGATCTGCTTGCCAGACGGGAGGAAGCTGCCAGACTCAAGGGCGCGCCCCGGCAGGAGGGAGCCTTAAGGGTCGGCCTGACGGGAGCCCGCTGCAGCAAGTCTATCCTGAACCTGCTGGAGGACCATCATGTGGAGATCCTCTTTGATATGTCCTGCACAGGCCTTGCCAGGCGGCTGCCGGTGGACCCGGATAACCTGATGAGCTCCTATGCCTGGGCAATCCTTAATCAGGTGCCCTGCATGCGGATGGTTAATGCCAGCGGCCGGGACCGCTATATAGACGGATTCCGGGACAGGCTGGACGGCATCATCTGCCATACTGTGAAATTCTGCGACATGTATTCTTTTGAATACGCGCATCTGAAGGAAGATGCCCATTTGCCTGTGCTGCAGGTCGAGACCGACATGACAGCCCAGAGTGAAGGGCAGATCCGCACAAGGGTCGAGGCATTTCTGGAATCCCTGGGCGAACCGAAACATAAAAAGAAAGTAATCCACAGAAGAGGAGACAAAAAGATGTATGTGTTAGGCGTGGACAGCGGATCGACCTCTACAAATGCGGTCATTCTGGACGAAGACCGCAATATTGTTGCCTTTGATGTCGTGCGGACCGGCGCCAAGAGCGGCGTCAGCGCGCAGAAGGTTCTCGATGACGTGCTGGAAAAGGCCCATCTGAAAAAAGAGGATCTGACCGCTATCGTTGCCACCGGCTACGGCCGCGTCAGCATTCCCTATGCCGATGAAAATGTGACCGAGATCAGCTGCCACGGCAAGGGAGCCCATTTCTTTAATCCCGATGTGCGCACGATCCTGGATATAGGCGGCCAGGACAGCAAGGCTATCCGCCTTAATGAAAAAGGCGAGGTGGCGGACTTTGTCATGAACGACAAGTGCGCAGCCGGCACCGGCCGTTTCCTGGAAATGATGGCCCGGACGCTGGAAATAGATGTTTCCGAGCTGGGACCCATTTCAGAGCAGTGGAAGGAAGACATAGAGATCACCAGCATGTGTACGGTATTCGCCGAATCCGAAGTCATTTCCCTGATCGCGCAGAACAAGGAAAAGGCGGACATTGCCCACGGCCTGCACAAGGCCATCGCCAACAAGGCCTGCTCCCTGCTTAAGAAGGTGGGGACGCAGGATGTGCTCATGATGACCGGCGGCGTAGCCAAAAACGAAGGCGTGGTCCGGGCGGTCGAGGAGCATACCGGCAAAAAGCTCTATATCTGCGAGGAACCGGAGATCGTAGGAGCTGTCGGGGCGGCCGTTTATGCCCTCGAGGAGCTGTAGGATCCGGCAGGGCGCATAAATGGGTTTTAAAGAAAAGATGGCGGCAGGGTCCGCGCGGATCCTGCCCTGAAGGAGGTATATAGACATGGAAAAGTATTATCTGGGTTTTGACGCGGGAACGCAGTCTGTGAAGGTGGCCGTGCATGACGCGGATATGAACTGCGTTGCTTCCTCGTCTGCGCCGACAACGCTGACCTATCCGCATCCCGGCTGGGTGGATATGGACGTAGACGAGTATCTGGCGCTGACGATCAAAGGAATGAAGGAGTGCAGCCGGCAGATGATGGAAAAGGGTCTGGATCCTGCCGGGATCATTTCCATCATGGGAGACGGTATCATCTGCGGCATAGCCGGTGTGGATGAGGCCGGCAATGCGGTGACTCCCTACATAAACTACCTGGATTCCCGAACCCAGGAGGATGAGAAGCTGATAAACAGCTGGGATAATCCCATCTGGGGAGAGGAGACCGGCAATCCGGAAGCCAAGTGCATGTTCCCGGCGCTCTTTGCCCGCTGGTTCCTGCAGCAGGACCGGTATAAAGGAAAAATCGCGATATTCACCCACAACGCGCCCTATATTCTGGCTCATCTGGCCGGTCTGTCCGCAAAGGATATGTTCATAGACTGGGGTACCATGTCCGGTTGGGGCATGGGATATAAGGTGGAGGAGAAGTGCTGGTCGCAGCAGCAGCTGGATCTGCTGGGAATTCCCGAATCTATGATGCCCAGGATCGTAAAGCCCTGGGATATCATCGGCAGTCTGACGCCGGAGATTGCGCAGGAAACAGGGCTTGCAGCCGGCATTCCCATCTGCGCCGGAGCCGGAGACACCATGCAGTCCATGATCGGGGTCGGCTGCGTAAATGCCGGACAGGCCGTGGATGTGGCAGGAACCTGCTCCATGTTCTGCGTGTCCACAAAGGGGATCGTGCCCGCGCTCAGCCGCAAGGGCTCCGGTCTGATCTTCAACAGCGGAACGCTGCCGGACACCTATTTTTACTGGGGCTATATCCGGACAGGCGGGCTGGCTCTGCGCTGGTTCAAGGATTCCGTCTGCGGACGGGCGGACGACGCGGATTACTTTGACAGGCTCAATGAAATGGCAAAAGATGTAAAGCCCGGCTCCGACGGCGTACTTTTCCTGCCTTATCTGACCGGCGGCACCAATGACGTCAAGGACGCGGTGGGCTGTTTCCTGAATATGACGCTGGATACGGACGAGGCCATTCTCTGGCACGCGGTCCTGGAAGCCATCGGCTACGATTATATGGAGATCACCGATATTTACCGATCAGCAGGCGTAGACCTTACCCGGATCACCGTCACAGAGGGCGGCAGCCGCAGCGGTATCTGGAACCAGATGAAGTCTGATATGCTGGGCAGCGAAGTCATCACCCTCAAGAACGCGGGCGGTGCCATTCTGACCGACTGCGCCGTGGCGGCCTACGCGGCCGGCAATGTCCCGCAGATCGCCAGCGCGCTGAGCAGCAGCCTGCAGGTAAAACAGACTTATTATACAGATCCGGAAAGGCACAGCTTTTACCGGGATCAGTATGTCCTGCAGAAGAAGATCGTCAAAAAAGACATGAAAGAGACTTTCGCAACTCTGAAAACTATGTTAAAATAGGCTCCGGAATAAATGTCCAACCCTTGAAAAAAGGCAGCCAGACGAACCCACATCGTCTGACTGCCTTTTGCTTACCGGGAAATAGTCCCTGTGTTTTCAGTATAGTTTCCTGATCTGTCAGTCCCCAACCCTTTTGGCCATGACAGCCAGGCGGCCGTCCTGGGCGTAGTAGTCGCAGGTAGAGAGGGTGATGAATTCATCGCCATATTGCGGCGCGTTCGCGTCATCGTAATAAATGGCGGATTTTTTAATATTCGCCAGATAGTCTGTCAGATCTTTCTCATCTTCTGCCTGCACGAAGTCATAGTAGACGAACTTGCTGGTGTCACTTGTGGCCTGGGCCAGGAAGGAGGCGAAGATCTGATAAGTACCGGGCCGGTAGAGGGTGTCGAAGCGGACTGTGCTGTGCTCCTTGCAGAACTGCGGATCCTTGTAATAGCGCAGGGGGCCGAACATGGTGTCGTTCTTCATCCGGTGCCCGTAAATGATGGTGTTGGTGCTGACCTTGCCGGGAGTCAGGCTGCAGCGCCCGTCCACGAAGATCATGCCGGCTATGTCATAGTCGCCGTTAAAGTTCCTGCGCAGGTAGTGCTGGGGGTCTTTGGGGGTATACATGACCGGATAGTCGATGGCGGTGCCGTCCACGGTCAGCCAGCCTATGAAGTCGGGGTTCTGGGCGTAGAGCTTTCCATACTTCTTCTGCATGGCCGCCCGGTCGGCAGCTGCCTTGTCCTCCTCTGAAACATAGTCCGACTGTGCAGCCTGGCTCTCATCTTCAACCAGAGAGCTCAGCTCCTGCAGATTCTTTTTTGTACGCCAGGTCTCATAGCCGTACTTGCCCAGCTTAAAGGCGCTGAAGGCAAAGCAGGCTATGGAGACGACCAGCAGGATATTTATCAGTATTTTTTTATATGTCATCTTTGCGAATAAATATTTGCCTGTCAAATGCTGCTGAACACATGATAGCATAAAGAAAAGAGGATGAAAAGGCAGGCTGTCCTCTCAATTTTTTTGTAAAATACTGGTGTTTGCAAATCTTCTGTGTTAAGATACACATAAGTATGGTTTACGATTAAGGAAGGAGTATATCCAATGAACATTTTAGTTATTAACTGTGGAAGTTCATCACTGAAGTTTCAGCTGATTGACATGAATACAGAGGAGCTCGCTGCTAAGGGTCTCTGCGAGAGAATCGGCATGGACGGCAGCCGCATCGTCTACACACCTGCCGGCAAGGACAAGATCACCATCGAGTCCCCGATGCCCACCCACACCGAGGCTATCAAGCTTGTCCTTGACTGCCTGACCGACAAGGAGAACGGCGTTATCGCTGATCTTTCCGCTATAGACGCAGTCGGCCACCGTGTAGTCCATGGCGGCGAGAAGTTCGCTGCTTCCACGATCATCAATGATGAGGTCATCAAGACCATAGAAGAGTGCAACGAGCTGGCACCCCTTCACAATCCCGCCAACCTGATCGGCATCAATGTATGCAAGCAGCTTATGCCGGGCGTACCGATGGTCGCTGTATTTGATACCGCTTTCCATCAGACCATGCCTGCAAAGGCTTATCTGTATGGCCTGCCCAAGAAGGCTTATACAGACTACAAGATCAGGAGATATGGCTTCCACGGAACATCCCACAGATTTGTATCCAAGCATGTAGCTGAGTTCCTGGGCAAGCCGGTTGAGAACCTGAAGACCATCGTATGCCACCTGGGCAACGGCTCCAGTGTCTGCGCCGTAGACGGCGGCAAGTCTGTTGACACCAGCATGGGCTTCACTCCCCTGGCAGGCCTGGTAATGGGAACAAGATCCGGTGATATCGATCCGGCTATCCTTGAGTACTACTGCGCTAAGGAGAATGTATCCGTTTCCGAGCTGACAACCATCCTCAACAAGAAGTCCGGTCTGGAAGGCCTCTGCGGCAAGAGCGACTGCCGTGATATCGAGGCTGGTTATGCAGAAGGCGATCAGGACTGCATCAACGCCATGGAGATCCTCTGCTATGATGTTGCCAAGTTCATCGGCGCCTATGCCGCAGCCATGAACGGCGTAGATGATATCGTATTTACAGCCGGCATCGGTGAGAACAGCAAGTCCGTAAGAGAGAAGATCTGCGGCTACCTCGGCTATCTGGGTGTTAAGATCTGCCCTGAGCGCAACGATGTTCACGGAGAAGACAGGATCATTTCCACAGATGATTCCAAAGTAACCGTATGCGTCATCCCTACAAATGAAGAGCTGATGATCGCAAGAGATACAAAGGAACTCGTAGAAGCCGCGAAGTAATGTAAGGCTTCTTTAGAACATACTGAATCGGACGGCGCGGCTTTTCTTGCGGAGGAGCCGTGCTTTCCTTATCTAAGCAGATATTTCGCATAAAGGGACAGGAGGAATGACCGTGAGTACAGACAGACAGCCTGAGAAGAAGTCTATCCGGCAGTATATCAGGGATCTTCAGGTTCTGGATTACCGGCTGATCGTATCGATCGTTGCCCTGTTCATGTTCGGCCTGATCATGATCTACAGCGCGGGCGGCTCCGGAGGAGCGGGCCTTCTGAAAAGACAGGCCCTGATCGGCACGGGCGGTCTGGTGGGCATGGTCCTGTTTTCTTATGTAGATTATCATAAGCTGGTCAGCCTTTCAGGTGCCTTCTATCTGCTGTCCATCCTCTCCCTGTTCCTGGTGCGGGTGCCCGGTCTGGGCAAGGCGGCTAACGGCGCGGCACGCTGGATCGTGATCGGCGGGCAGCAGTTTCAGCCGGCCGAGCTGGTCAAGCCGGCCATTATTCTGCTGACAGCTTTTCTGGTGTCTGAGATCAACCGCAAGCTGCGTTATATCCGGGCAGACCTGTTTGTACTGGCTCCCGGTCTGCTTGCTGTCGCTCTGATCCTCAAGATCACATCCAATCTGAGTACCGCAGCCATCGTGGGTATAATCGTATTCGCCATGTTTTTCGCGGCCCATCCCAACAAAAAGGTCTGGATCTGGGTTCTGGTCCTGCTGGCGGCAGGGGCGGCTTTCTTTATCATGTTTTACCGCTTCTATGTTGTTCCGACCGTTGCCATGACGGTGAACGGAACAGTCCCCGCGGACAGCTCCTTCCGGGCGGGCCGGATCCTGGCCTGGCTTTATCCGGATGTATACAGGCAGACCGCCATGCAGTCCCGCTATGCGCTCTATGCGATCGGCTTCGGGGGCATGTTCGGAAGAGGACTGGGGCACGGGATCATGAAGTATTTCATCCCTGAGCCGGAAAATGATTTCATTTTTGCGGTCATTGGCGAGGAACTGGGCTTTCTGGGCTGCTGTATGCTTATATTCATGTTCATATATCAGATCTGGCGCATCCTGGTTATAGCAAGGCATGCCAGCGATATGCTGGGAAGCTATGTGGCTTTCGGCGCAGCTGTCCATGTTTCGGTTCAGGTGCTGCTGAACATCGGCGTAGCCACAAGTATGCTGCCTAATACGGGCATCAGTCTTCCCTACGTCAGCTACGGCGGCAGCGCCCTGCTCCTGCAGATGCTGGAGATGGGGATCGTGCTCAATGTAAGCCGGCAGATCCCCGGTAAGAGAGTACTGGATGAGGGCGGAGCAGGCCGGACCGGCCTGCGGATGGGGCGCAGCAGAGCGGCCTGACAGATCTGCTTTTTTTCAGCAGCATAAAAAATAAAAAGCTCCGGACCCGTTATGCAGATTCCCTTTTCAGAATCTGTATGACGGATCCGGAGCTTTTTTTATCGTTTCTCCCCAGGCAGCCGCTGCCGGGATTACCTCTCATCCAGGGGCTTGTATTCCTTGTGATTGCCGACATACTTGTAGGCGGGACGGATGATCTTGCCTTCGTTGGCCAGCTCTTCCAGCCGGTGGGCGCTCCAGCCCGCGATCCTGGAAATGGCGAAAATAGGTGTGAACAGTTCCATAGGCAGGCCCAGCATGGAATAAATAAAACCGCTGTAGAAGTCGACATTCGCGCAGAGGGGCTTGAAGAACTGCCGTTCTTTCTGGGTAAGCTCCTTAGCCAGACGCTCAACACGGTCATAAAGAGCAAATTCCCGGGTCAGTCCCTTCGCTTCGGACAGTTCCTTGGCAAAGCGCTTCAGGATGACGCAGCGGGGATCGGAAAGCGTGTATACTGCGTGGCCGATCCCGTAGATGAGACCCTTATGGTCGAAGACCTTGCGGTCAAGGATCGCCTTGAGGTAGCGGTTCAGTTCTTCTTCATCTTCCCAGTCACTGACATGCTGCATGATATCCTGGAACATGAGCAGAACCTTCATGTTGGCACCGCCGTGGCGGGGACCTTTAAGAGAGCCCAGAGAAGCCGCGATGGCAGAATAGGTGTCTGTTCCGGTGGATGTGACAACGTGAGTCGTGAAAGTGGAATTGTTGCCGCCGCCGTGATCGGCATGCAGGATAAGGGCAACATCCAGAACCTTGGCTTCCAGCTTTGTATACTGGCCGTTGGGACGCAGGAGACGGAGTATGTTCTCCGCTGTGGACAGCTCCGGCTTGGGCCGGCGGATGACAAGACTTTTATCCAGAATATAGTGTCTGTAGCTGTGATAACCGTATACGGAAATGAGCGGGAACTGCGCGATCAGCTGCAGAGACTGGCGCAGGACGTTCTTAATGGAGATATCCTCAGGGCTGGGATCATAGGAATAAAGCGTCAGCACGCTCTTCTGCAGGACATTCATCATGTTGCCGTTGGGAGAGTTCATGATAATGTCGCGGACGAAGTTAGGAGGAAGCTCCCGGTAGCTGCCCAGGATCTCCAGAAATTCCTCCAGCTGCTGCCGGTTGGGCAGCTGCCCGAACAGGAGCAGGTAGGCGACCTCTTCGAAGCCTGTGCAGGAATCCTGGCTTCCGGCGATCAGGTCTTCCACGTTGTAGCCCTGAAAATAAAGAGAGCCGTCAACCGGAAGATTGCGGCCGTTCTTAGACTGGATTCCCACAACATCGGAGATCTCGGTGAGGCCGGTCAGGATGCCCTTGCCGGTTGAATCACGCAGCCCTCTTTTAACGTCAAACTTTGTGTACAGTTCCGGATCGAACCGGACGGATGTCATGCAGTAATCGGCAAGCGTGTTCAGCCGCCTGTCGAATTTATCTTTGTCCCGTTCCATATCGATCACATCCTTTCTTACTGCAAAAAAGACTTTTATAGTACTTTATCATTATATGACTTTTTTTTCAAGATTATTTTATGGTATACTGAACTCACTATGAGGAGGCGGTTTTGATGAAAAAGGTACTTACCATCGCAGGTTCGGACTGCAGCGGCGGAGCCGGCATTCAGGCAGACATCAAGACGATGACTGCACATGGCGTTTATGCCATGAGCGTGATCACAGCGCTGACCGCGCAGAACACCATGGGCGTGGAGGATGTGCTGGACGCGGGAGGACCTTTTGTCGGGAAACAGCTGGACTGTGTCTTTCAGGACATTTTCCCGGACGCGGTGAAGATCGGTATGGTATCCAACATAGAGACGATCCAGATGATCGCCCGCAAGCTGAAGGAATACAGACCGGATAATATCGTGATAGATCCGGTCATGGTCTCTACCAGCGGCTGCGCCCTGATGCACGAGGACGCCATGGACACCCTGATCCGCGACCTGCTTCCGCTGGGCGCCATCATCACGCCCAACATTCCGGAAGCGGAGAAGCTCTGCGGGTCGCAGATCCGCAATGTGGACGATATGGAGAAGGCCGCGAAGGCCATTTCCCGGAACCTGTCAGGCAGCGTGCTCATCAAGGGAGGGCATCTGACCCAGACAGCGGACGATCTGCTTTACGATAAGGGAGAGTTTATCTGGTACCGGGGAGAACGGGTCGACAACCCCAACACGCACGGGACAGGATGCACGCTGTCTTCCGCCATCGCCAGCAATCTGGCTCTGGGTTATGATATGAGGACCAGCGTGGGCAATGCCAAGGACTATATCACAGGCGCTCTGAAGGCAGGTCTGGATCTGGGGCATGGAAGCGGACCTCTCAACCACTGCTGGAGGATGAAGTAAGGAGGATCCATGGACAGAATCACGATGCTGGGGACCGGCAACGCGCTGGTCACACGTTGTTATAATACCTGCTTCGTCATGGACTGCGGGCAGGAAAGGATGCTGGTGGATGCCGGCGGAGGCAATGGGGTCCTGCGGCAGCTGGAGCAGGCGCAGATCCCGGTCGAGAGCATACACACTATTTACCTGACCCACTCGCATACGGATCATATTCTGGGCATGGTCTGGGTGCTGCGGATGATCGCGACAGCCATGCGCAAGGGGAAGTATGAGGGAGAATTGCGCTTCTACGCCTTTGCGGAACTGATAGACGCGGTCCGCACCATCTGTTCGCTGACCCTGCCGCGGAAGCTGACCTGGCTTTTTGACCACAGGATCCTTTTCATCCCTGTCTACGACGGGGACCTGCGGACCATCATGGGCAGGCAGATGCAGTTTTTTGATATTCAGTCCACAAAGGCCAGGCAGTTCGGCTTTACGATCGGCCTTGCCGACGGACAGAAGCTGATCTGCTGCGGGGATGAGCCGCTGCCGCAGATCTGCCTGGATTACGCTGCCGGCTGCGGCTGGATGATGCATGAGGCTTTCTGTCTTCATTCCCAGGCTGACATATACAGCCCCTATGAAAAGCATCACAGTACGGTAAAGGAGGCCTGCAGCCTGGCGCAGGAGCTGGAGATCCCTAACCTTATCCTGTATCATACGGAGGACGACAACCTGAACCGGCGCAAAGAACTCTATACAGCAGAGGGCAGACTTTACTATCACGGAAGCATCTATGTGCCGGATGACCTGGATGTCATAGAACTGACCTCCGGGACTTAAAAATGAGCCTCCAGGAGGCGCCGGAAACCGCGAAAAGCCTTGACAAAAGGGGTTTAAGAGTTTATAAATAACATGTTAGTATATATAGATCGGGTGTTTTCCGCCTTAGCGGACCGATTACCATGAGGAGGTAGAATCATGAATAAATCAGAATTAGTTGCAGCTATGGCGCAGGAAGCCGGTCTCAAGAAGACAGATGCCGAGAAGGCGCTCAAGGCATTTCAGGAAGTTGTTGCCGGCGAGCTCGCAAAGGGCGGCAAGGTTCAGCTGGTAGGCTTCGGAACCTTTGAGGTCAGCGAGAGAGGCGAGAGAGAGGGAAGGAATCCCAGAACAGGCGAAGTTATGAAGATCGCCGCTTCCAAGGCTCCCAAGTTCAAGGCAGGCAAGGCTCTGAAGGACGCCATTAACTAAGCATAATCCTGGTTATTATCAGCTGTAATATATAAAAAAGGGGCTTCTGCAGATGCAGGGCCCCTTTTCCGCGGCAGGATCCGGATCGCCGGATCGGGGAGCCGGAGAATGACGAGAGAGGGGAAAGACATGAGACTGGATAAATATCTGAAGGTTTCCCGCCTGATCAAGCGGAGAACCGTTGCCAATGATGCCTGCAGCGCCGGCCGGGTCAGCGTAAACGGCAGGATAGCCAAGGCGGGGGCAGAAGTGAAACCTGGTGATATTATTGAGATCGGTTTCGGAACAAAGAGCGTGAAGGTGGAAGTCCTTGCCGTAAAGGATACAGTCCGCAAGGATGAAGCGGCCGAGATGTTTCGTTATCTTTGAAGCGATTTGGGTTGAAATCAGGGCCGGCTTTGTGTAATATAAATATAAGTGTACCCTGAATGATGTGGATAAGAGACGCCGGAAGAGAGGGATCGATATGAGTCAGAAGAATACAAAAAAAGGCACCAGCCGCGGAAGAAAGCATTTCCGGTATGCATCCAGCGTAAAGGTTGTTCTTTGCCTTCTGCTTCTGGCATGCACGATCCTGGCTGTCCGCACGCGCCAGCTTCATACGCAGACTGCCCGTTACGAGCAGATGAGCGCTTCTCTGGATCAGCAGATCACGGATGAGAAGAAGCAGCAGGATGAGATTCAGGAGAAGGTGGATAACCAGAACTCCAAAGAGTATATAGAGGAACTTGCCCGCCAGAAGCTGGGCCTGATCTACGGGAACGAGATTATTTTCAAGAAGAAGTAAGAGGCCGCGCGGCGGCTGTGAATACAAGAGATGCGGGGGACGAACTAGAGTCTCCTGCTTTTTTTATAAGAGGAGGGAACCCAATGGATCCGCTGATGGTCCGCGTGGAGGATTATATAAAGGAGAATGATCTGCTCCGGCCGGGGGATGGTGTGGTCATCGGACTTTCCGGCGGGCCTGATTCTGTCTGCCTGCTGCTGATGCTCTGCCTGCTGCGGCAGCGGTATGATCTGCGTCTGTTCCCGGTTCATGTTCATCACGGGCTGCGGGGTGCGGAGGCTGACCAGGACCGGGACTTCTGCCTGGAGCTTTGCGGCAGGCAGGGGCTGGACTGCCGGGTCTTCGAGGGAGATGTCCGCAGTATGGCCCGCGATATGCATCTGAGTGAAGCGGAAGCGGGCAGGACATTTCGGTATCAGTGTTTTGAGACAGCGGCAGAGCAGGCAGGCGCCTGTCGGATCGCTGTAGCGCATCATCTGGATGACCAGTGCGAGACTGTACTGCTGAATCTCTTCCGGGGAAGCTCACTGGCAGGCCTTGCCGGCATGCCGGTAAAGAGAGGCAGAGTGGTGAGGCCGCTTTTATGCCTTTCCCGCGGACAGGTCCTGGACTGGCTGAAGGCGGGCGGATACAGCTGGCGCAGTGACCGCACTAATAATGAAGCGGTATATACCCGCAACCGGATCCGGCTGCAGCTTCTCCCCTTTTTAAAGGAAGAGATCAATCCCAGGGCGGACCGTCATATTCTGCAGGCAGCCCAGGACGCCGGTCAGGCGCAGGACCTGATAGAGAGTCTGGCTGCCCGGGCTTACGAAGAGGCAGCAGGCCAGGAGGAAGGCCGGATCCTGCTGGATGCCGTCAGAACCGCAGACCTGCATCCGGCTTTGAAGAAGGAGGTCCTCTACCTGGCGCTCACAAAGTGCGCCGGAGGGCGCAAGGACATCGGCAGAACCGGCGTACTGGATCTTATGGATCTGCTGGAGGGGGAGAGCGGCCGCAGCAGGGACCTGCCGGGCGGCGTCCGGGCAGTAAAGAGCGGCGGCCGGCTGATCCTGCAGCGCCGGGACGGGCAGGACGGCTCTGACGGGCAGGACGGTGACTGGTTCTGCCCGGTACCGGACACATTTCCCTGCAGCCTGGCTTTGCCGGGTGGGGGCAGGATGACATTTCACCTCTTCTCGGTGCCCCGACAGGTGCAGATATCCAAAAAAAAGTATACGAAATGGGTGGATTATGATAGAATAAAATGCAGACTTGCAGTCAGAAACCGCAGGGAAGGGGATTTTATGGCCATTTCCGGCGGCGGACACAAGAAGCTGAAGAGGATCTTTATAGATGGGAAGATCCCGGCCGGGGAGAGAGGCTGCATGCCGCTGCTTGCCGATGGCCGGCACATTATCTGGGCTGCCGGGACCGGCAGAATCAGTGAAGAATATAAAGTCACGGAGCGGACAGGACGGATCCTGCAGGTCCGCATGGAAGGAGAATCATATGGAAGGGAAGATACATGTACTGATCCCTGAGGAGAAGGTGCAGGCAAGACTTGATGAACTGGCGGCGCAGATCAATGCCGATTATGAGGGGAAGCAGATCCATCTGATCTGTGTCCTCAAGGGAGGGGTATTTGCTGCCTGCGAGCTGGCCAAGAGAATTACCCTTCCGCTGACGATGGATTTCATGTCCGTTTCCAGCTACGGGGATGCAACTGTTTCTTCCGGACTGGTGCGGATCGTCAAGGATCTGGACGAGCCCATAGAGAACAAGCACGTATTGATCGCGGAGGATATTATAGATTCCGGCAATACGCTCCACCATCTGCTGGAGATCCTCACCAGCCGCAGGCCTGCGGATATCCAGATCTGCACCCTGCTGGACAAGCCGGACCGCAGGACGGCTCAGGTGGAGGTTAAGTACACCGGATTTTCCATTCCGGATAAGTTTGTGATCGGATGCGGCCTGGATTACAAGCAGTTATATAGAAATCTGCCCTATGTCGGCGTAATTGAATAAAGAATGATCTGACAATACGAGAGGAGTGGTAAGACCGTGAAGAGAAAGGGAATGGGAGTATGGCTGATACTCCTTCTCTGCATTTTTGTCCTGCTTTTTGCCAGTGAGAACTTCCATTCTCTGGATGCAGGGAATTATTCTTATTCCCAGTTTAAGGAGGATGTGAACAAGAAGGCAAAGGACATCAGCACAATCATCATTTCTCCCAACCGCGAGACACCGACCGGAGAGGTTTCCGTCGAATGGCTGAACGGCGAGGAGGATCAGTTTTATGTGACAGATATTACGCAGATCACCGATTACCTGAATGACATAGATTTCAGGAACTATCAGGTGACCGATGTCGGCAACCGGGAGGGCTGGTTCTATGAGAACGGCGCCCTGCTGATCCTGGGCGGCGTCTTCCTGTGGTTCTTCTTCTCATTCGTGGGAAGTACGCAGGGAGCGGGATCATCCGGGAACAATAAGATGCTGGATTTCGGCAAGAGCCACGCCAAGATGGACGACGGGAAGACGGTTGTCACATTTGCGGATGTAGCCGGCCTGCATGAAGAGAAGGAAGAACTGCAGGAGATCGTTGATTTCCTGCGCACACCGGATAAATATATCCATGTGGGCGCCCGTATTCCCAAAGGTGTCATCCTGACCGGCCCTCCGGGAACCGGCAAGACCCTGCTGGCAAGGGCCGTGGCCGGAGAGGCGGGTGTACCCTTCTTCAGCATTTCCGGTTCGGACTTTGTGGAGATGTTCGTCGGCGTCGGCGCTTCCCGTGTGCGGGACCTGTTTACAACGGCCAAGAAGCATGCGCCCTGCATTATTTTCATTGATGAGATAGATGCTGTCGCCAGACGGAGAGGCACCGGACTGGGCGGCGGCCACGATGAGAGAGAGCAGACCCTCAACCAGCTGCTGGTGGAGATGGACGGCTTCGGCGTAAATGAAGGCATCATCGTGATGGCAGCGACAAACCGGGTTGATATTCTCGATCCTGCTATTCTGCGTCCGGGCCGCTTTGACCGCAAGGTCGGCGTGGGAAGACCGGATATTAAGGGCAGGCGGGAGATCCTGGCAGTTCATTCCCGGAACAAGCCGCTGGGCGAGGATGTGGACCTGGATCAGATCGCCAGGACGACGGCCGGATTTACCGGGGCAGACCTGGAGAACCTGATGAACGAGGCAGCTATCCTTGCGGCCAAGGCAGACCGGGCCTATATCAATCAGGATGATATAAAGTCGGCATTTCTCAAGGTCGGCATCGGGCCGGAGAAGAAGAGCCGGGTCATTTCCGAAAAAGAGAAGAAGATCACTGCCTACCATGAATCGGGCCATGCCATTTTGTTCCATGTACTTCCGGACGTGGGGCCGGTCTATACCGTTTCTATCATTCCCACGGGTCTGGGCGCGGCAGGATACACCATGCCCCTGCCGGAGAAGGATGAGATGTTTAATACAAGGGGCAAGATGCTGCAGGAGATCGTGGTTTCACTCGGCGGCCGCGTGGCAGAGGAATTGATCCTCGACGACATCACGACAGGGGCCTCCCAGGATATAAAGCAGGCCACATCCATAGCCCGGGCCATGGTTACCGAGTACGGTATGTCCGATGAACTGGGCCTGATCAATTATTCCAATGACAATGAAGAAGTTTTCATAGGGCGGGATCTGGCTCATGCCAAGCCTTACGGCGAGAACACGGCTTCCGCGATAGACCGTGAGGTCAAGAGGATCATGGATGAATGCCATGAGAAAGCAAGGACACTGATCCAGGAGAATATCGGCGTGCTGCATGCCTGCGCGAACCTGCTTCTGGAGAAAGAGAAGATCGGCAAAGAAGAATTCGAAGCTCTGTTTGAAGAGCAGGGTTGAAAGGCGGTAAAAAAATATGTATGATTATCTGATCGTTGGTTCAGGCCTTTTTGGAGCCGTATTTGCACGGCAGGCAGCAGACCACGGCAAGTCCGTGCTGGTAGTCGAGAAGCGTCCCAATATCGGTGGAAATGTTTACACAGAAGAGATAGAGGGCATCAATGTACATAAGTACGGCGCGCATATTTTCCATACAAATAATGAAGAAGTATGGAATTTCATAAACCGTTTTGCCCGTTTCAACCGGTTTACGAATTCCCCGGTAGCCAACTACAAGGGGGAGCTTTACTCCCTGCCCTTCAATATGTATACATTCAATAAGATGTGGGGTGTGATCACTCCGCAGCAGGCCCAGGAGAAGATCCGCCAGCAGCGGGAAGCTGCCGGCATCACCGAGCCGAAGAATCTGGAAGAGCAGGCCATCTCCCTGGTGGGAACGGACATCTATGAGAAGCTGGTAAAGGGATATACACAGAAGCAGTGGGGACGGCCCTGCACAGAGCTGCCGGCCTTCATCATCCGCCGGCTTCCGGTCCGTTTTACATTTGACAACAATTACTTCAATGCTCTTTACCAGGGCATTCCCATGGGCGGCTACACAAAGATGATGGAGCGCCTGCTGGAGGGCATTGAGGTCCGTCTTTCCATTGATTATCTGGAACATAAGCAGGAGCTGGATGCCCTGGCTGACCGGGTTATTTACACCGGTCCCATTGACGCCTATTTCCATTATCAGCTGGGCAATCTTGCCTACCGCAGCGTCCGTTTCGAGACAGAAGTACTGGATATGCCGAATTTCCAGGGCAACGCGGCAGTGAATTATACAGATGCCGATACACCCTGGACCCGGATCATAGAGCATAAGTGGTTTGAGTTCGGAACCCAGGAAAAAACCGTCATCAGCCGGGAGTACAGCGCGGAATGGAAGCCGGGCGATGAGCCTTACTATCCGGTAAATGACGAGCAGAATACAGCTCTCTACAACCTTTACAGGCAGCTGGCCCAGACCCAGGAGAAAGTTCTCTTCGGCGGCCGCCTGGCAGAGTACAAATATTATGATATGGATGCGGTCATCGCAAGCGCGCTGGATGCCGCAAGGAAGGAAGGGCTGGATTGATGAGGTCAAAAGCAGCCTGGTTTTTCGGAAAGCTGCTGGCTGTGCTTTCCATGATAGCTGCAGCTGTATTTATGTGCATATTGCTGCTGACCGGCGTATTTCCGACAAAATACATTCTGCTGGGCGGCGTGGTCCTGCTTGTCCTTATCGTGCTGATCGCTATTTTCACCTGGAATACCAACAGCAAAGCCAGGTACGCGGTCGGCGTGATCCTGGCCCTGCTGCTGATCGCCGGGACCACATTTGGCAGTTTCTATATCTACCGGACTCTGTCCTACGCAAAGAAGCTGACCGGCGCGGATTCCGAAGTAACGGATATCGGCGTCTATGTGAAGAAGGATAACAT
This sequence comes from uncultured Eubacteriales bacterium, assembly GCA_900317095.1. GTDB lineage: Bacteria > Bacillota > Clostridia > Lachnospirales > Lachnospiraceae > UBA2912. The sequence goes on from ONFL01000101.1 coordinate 18,641, forward strand.
GGATTCTTTTGAGTCTGCCGGTGCCGGTTATACCTACGGCGTATTGAAGAGTCTGGACCGGGCAAACAGCGATCACGCGCTGAATGTTCTGGCAGATGATTTCGGAACGGAAGTCAGGACCAGTGAAGCAGCGTCGCTGACTGAACTGGCGGACGGCCTGCTGGCGGACAAAGATCAGGCTATTATACTGAACAGCGCCTTTATTCCGGTCATAGAGGAAATGAAGGGATATGAGAACTTTTCCGAACAGATCAAAGAGGTGAAGTCTATTCCTGTGACAGAGGGCGTTTCAGAAAAACCGGCCAGGCAGATATCTGCCAGCGATCCCTTTGTTATGTATATCAGCGGCATCGACACCCGGGAGGACCAGCTGATAGCCAAGAGCCGGAGCGATGTCAACATTCTTGCCGTTGTAAACCCGCAGACCCGGCAGCTGCTTCTGGTTTCTACTCCCCGTGATTATTATGTACCCCTGTCTATATCTGATGGTGTGCCGGACAAGCTTACGCATGCGGGAATCTATGGAGTCCAGGTCAGCATGGATACCCTGAGCATGCTTTATGACGAGGATATAGACTACTATTTCCGTGTCAACTTCACCGGCTTTGAGAAGGTGATAGATGCCATGGGCGGCGTCACCGTCAACTCGGATTACAAATTTGACGTGAATGATTATCACTTTGTGAAGGGTGAGAATAATCTGAACGGGGCCCAGGCCCTGGCCTTTGCCCGCGAACGGCACGCTTTTACCGACGGCGACCGGCAGAGAGGAAAGGATCAGATGGCGGTCATAGAGGGTGTCATAAAGAAGATGTCGTCTGCTCAGATGCTGGATAAGTTCGATGACATACTCGCTGCCATGGAGGGGAGCTTTGAGACATCCCTGCCCTATGACACGATCAGTGAACTCGTCCGCAGCCAGCTGACGGATCCCACTCCCTGGACGGTCGTCCGCTACAGTGTAAATGGAACCGGGGACAATCAGATCCCTTATTCCATGAGCCAGTCTGCCTATGTTATGATCCCTGATCAGTCGACGGTCGATACCGCGAAAGAGATGATAGATAAAGTGAAGAACGGGGAGACGGTCGAAGCTCCTCCGGAAACGACACAGGAGACCGCGGCTTCAGAAGAGGAACTGCAGTAGAATGAAAATAGCTAAAACTGGAGAAGACCTGTCTGCAAGGAAGCAGGCGCAGCTGTATCTGCTCGGTTATCACCCGCTGCTGGATACAGGCGCCCTCTTTGCGGATGGGTCCGCTTTTTACAGGCAGTTCAGCCTGGAAGGAGACAAGAGGGAGGTACGCCTGCGCCTGCGGACCCTGCGGGATAATGCGGAGCAGGTCACTCTGGTCTGCGGCGGAAAGCGCCGGGAGATGGAATGGGCTTTCCGGGAGGGACTGTTCGATTATTATGAAACCTGGCTGCATGTGCCGGAGGAATGCTGCCGGTATTATTATGAAGTGCGCAGCGGCAAAGTCCTTGTCTATTACACGGTAAAGGGTGCGGATCTTAAATTGGATGAATCCTATGCCTTCCGGCTGAATCCCGATCTGCAGACACCGGACTGGGCAAAGGGAGCTGTTTTCTACCAGATCTTTGTGGACAGGTTCTGCAACGGGGATCCTTCCAATGACGTGGTCGACGGGGAATATTTTTATATTTCCCAGAGGGCCTGGACAGAGAAGATCTGGAGCGCGCCTCCCGTGGAGCCTGATGTCTGTCACTTCTATGGAGGGGATCTGCAGGGCGTTCTGGATAAGCTGGATTATCTGCAGGATCTCGGTGTGCAGGTGATCTACCTGAACCCGATATTCGTATCTCCCTCTGACCACAAATACGACACCCAGGACTATGATCATGTGGATCCTCATTTCGCGCGCATTGTCAGGGATGAAGGAGAAGTCCTGGACTGGAACGATCACGACAACCGGCATGCCTCCCGCTACATTAACCGGGTCACCTCAAAGGAAAATCTGGACGAGGCAAACCGCTTTTTCGCGGATTTTACGAAGGAAGTCCATCGCCGGGGCATGCGGGTCATCCTGGATGGAGTTTTCAATCACTGCGGATCCTTCAACAAATGGATAGACATGGAGCATATCTATGAGAGCCGGCCCGGCTATGCGCCGGGGGCCGGGGTCAGCGCTGACAGTCCTTACAGGGATTTCTTCAGTTTCCGTTCGGACAGCTGGCCGGATAACCGCAGCTACGAAGGCTGGTGGGATCATGCGACCCTGCCCAAGCTCAACTATGAAGCGTCGCAGAAGCTGCAGGATTATATTCTGGAGGTGGGCGCCCGCTGGGTCTGTCCGCCCTACAACGCCGACGGCTGGAGGCTGGATGTGGCAGCAGATCTGGGCCATTCACCTGCCTTTAATCATGCATTCTGGAAGAAATTCCGCAAAGCTGTGAAAGCGGCAAATCCGGACGCGCTGATCCTCGCCGAGAACTACAGCGACCCTTCGGACTGGCTCAAGGGGGACGAATGGGATACCATCATGAATTATCAGGCCTTTATGGAGCCGGTCAGCTGGTTCCTGACCGGTATGGAAAAGCACAGTGATTTCCGGCGGGATGACCTCTGCAATAATTATGAAGCCTTCAGGGACTCCATGGCACGCAATATGGCCAATCTGCCCTATGAAGCCCTGCTGACATCCATGAATGAGCTTTCCAATCACGATCATTCCCGTTTTCTGACCAGGACAGGCGGAAAGACCGGGAGACTGGCGGCTGCCGGGACTCTGGCCGCGCAGGTGGGCATCCGTCCGGAAGTTATGCGGGAAGCCGTCATCATACAGATGACCTGGCCGGGCGCTCCGACGGTTTACTACGGAGATGAGGCCGGCGTCTGCGGCTGGACAGATCCGGACAACCGCAGGACATATCCCTGGGGAAGAGAAGACCGGCAGATGCTGGATTTTCACAAGGAAGCCATACGGATCCACCGTCAGGCACCGGTCCTGCACACCGGATCGCTTAAGCTTCTTTACGGAGAGACCGGCGTGCTTTGCTATGCCCGTTTTGACCGCCGTGACTGTTACCTGACTATCCTCAATAATACGGATGAGGAAAAGAAGCTTTCCATTCCTGTCTGGCAGGCCGCAGCGGCGGACGATGCCAGGATGGAACGCCTGCTCCTCAGCCACCGGGATGGTTTCACGACAGAGCGGGAGCAGATCCGGCTGCAGGCAGGCACCATGCAGGTCAGCATGGGAGCCAGATCGGCGGCCGTGTTTCGTGAAATGTCTTCCAGAGACCGTTAAAGACAGGGTGCTCCCTGACCGGGGAGCACCCTGCCGCATATGGTTAATAAATATAATATTCAGAAAATATATCATATTACGACAATGATTTAGAAAAAATAAAATAAATTTTAAAAATGTATTGACAAATAAAAAGACCCGGCTATAATAAAGGTATAAAGAAACAGGAAGTCAACGGAGACATCAATAAGAACAGAAGGGACTGATTCCAAAGTTCTATTAAGCATTCTGAAAAAGCCAAAATATTAAAAAGGAGGTACGGACCACCGGGATATTTAATTTAGTTAGAATATCAATCATATGATCCAGACCAGATAAAGGAGAATTAGTCCAATGTACAGTGAAAGTTTAAGCCATCAGTAAGGCCATCTGACGAAGAAGGAAGCGCTCGTCGGATGGCCTTAATTTATGCGGGCAGCGAGCCGAACGGATATGCCCTCATGTCCGTCCGGCTCACTGTCCGTCTCTTTTTTGCCCTGTTGAAATCCGCCCTGCGATTTACTATAATGAGGTGAGATTAAAATAGTTTAAATGAGGTGGTACTATGTCAAATTCCTGGAAATGGCAGGACATCATCAGCGGCGCGATCCTGGCCCTGTGCGGA
>ONFL01000057.1 GCA_900317095.1 uncultured Eubacteriales bacterium
ACTTCGTTGAACTTCTGCAGCAGGTCTGCGACCTGCAGCTTCTTCTTTTCTTCACCCTTCACGTCGTAGATGATATTGCCCTCATGCATCATAACCAGGCGGTTGCCGTGGGCAATGGCGTCCTTCATGTTGTGGGTGATCATCAAGGTCGTGAGATGGCCTTCATTAACGACTCTCTCTGTCGCATTGAGAACCTTCTCGGCCGTCTTGGGATCCAGCGCTGCTGTATGCTCGTCCAGAAGCAGAACCTTCGGCTTGTTGAGGGTCGCCATCAGCAGGGTAAGCGCCTGCCGCTGTCCGCCGGAGAGAAGGCCGACCTTCTGGGTCAGGCGGTCCTCCAGGCCAAGATTGAGGATCTTGAGCTTTTCACGGTACTCATCCCGCTCGGTCTTTGTAACACCCCAGCCAAGTCCGCGCTTCTGCCCGCGCCGGCGGGCCAGAGCCAGATTCTCGTCTATCTGCATGGTAGCCGCCGTTCCGGTCATGGGATCCTGGAAGACACGGCCTACCATGGAAGCACGTTTGAAATCCGGAAGGCCGGTAACATTTATCCCATCAATGGTGATGGAACCCTTGTCCACGGGCCAGACACCGGCAATGGCATTGAGGAGCGTGGACTTACCGGCTCCGTTGCCGCCGATGACGGTGACAAAGTCGCCTTCCTCCAGGTTCAGATTCACACCCCGCAGGGCGATCTTCTCATTGATGGTGCCCAGGTTAAACGTCTTGAAAATATTTCTGACTTCCAGCATCTACTTCACCTCCCCGGAATTCTTAGCTGCCTTCGAGAAGGAGCTCTTCTTCTGTCCCCGCAGATAGGGAACAGCCAGGAAAATGGCCACGATGATGGCTGTGAACAGCTTCATCAGATTGGAATCTACCTTAAGCCAGAGCACGATGGTGTAGACGATATAGTAGATGATAGCGCCTACGACCACGAAGGCCAGCCGGCCCAGGAAGTTCAGCTTCTTGCCCAGGATGGCCTCGCCGATGACCTCACCGATGATAACAGCCGCCAGACCGATGACGATGGAACCGCGGCCGGAGTTTACATCCGCGAAGCCGGAGAACTGGGCGAAAAGACCGCCCGACAGAGCTACCAGACCGTTGGATAATGCCAGGCCAAGTACTTTCATGGTGCTGACATTTATACCCTGGGCCTTGCTCATCTCCGCATTGCAGCCTGTCGCGCGCAGAGCTGAACCTATCTCTGTTCCGAAAAACCAGTACATGATCAGCAGTACGACGATGACGACAGCCAGACCGATGACAATGGATAGAGGGATATTCCGCCCGGTAACCGCCAGTGCGTAGCGGTCGACACTGACAGCCTGGTTGGCCCGCATCTTCATGATGACCAGGTTAATAGAATAGAGACCGTACTGGGTAAGGATGCCGGCAAGGATAGCCGGTATGCCCAGTCTGGTATGCAGCAGTCCGGTCACACAGCCTGCCGCAAGACCGGCAAGAAAGGCCACCAGCATAGCCAGCCAGGGATTGCAGCCGGCCAGGATCAGCATGACGGTTACCGCGGCTCCGGTGGAAAATGTACCATCGACAGAAAGATCGGCTACGTCAAGCAGACGGAATGTAATATAGACGCCTAATGCCATGACGCCCCAGATCAGGCCCTGCGCGGCCGAGCCGGGAAGTCTCCCGGCCAGGTCAGCCAGACTCAGGGAAGCAAAATATGATGCCATTTTTTAGTTCTCCTCAGCAGTATAAGCTGTATAATCGTCAGGAACCGTGATGCCCAGCTCCTGGCAGCGATCCTTGTCATATTCTTTTACAGGATCAGGATAGTATGCTATGGGCATCTCGGAAATATCGGCCTGGCCGGTGAGGATCTCTGCAGCCATATCACCGGTTACCTTGCCCAGTTCATAATAGTCGATGGAAAGTGTCGCGATACCGCAGCCGCTCATGATGCCTTCCTCGCCGCAGATGATCGGAACCTTGGCAGGCAGGGCTACGTTGTTGATGGTGTTCGCGCAGGAAGCTGCGGTATTATCGGTCGGGATATAGATAGCATCTACCTGGCTTACGATATCGCTGGTGACAGACTGCACATCGTTGCTGTCTGTAAATGTCTTCACAACAACGGTCTTGCCGGCCTTTTCCAGATAAGCCTGAACCTGGTCCGCCTGGAACTTGGAATTGGGCTCTGCTGAGCAGTAAAGAATGCCGATGGTCTTGGCGTCCGGAAGCAGCTCGTCAAAGAGAGCAGCCTGCTGATCCAGAGGAGCCAGATCGGATGTACCGGAAATGTTGCCGCCGACGGTGCCGTTAAAATCTGTCAGGTTGAGGGCACTGCTGTAATCTGTAATAGATGTGCCCAGAATGGGAATATCAGCTGTTGCGGAATGGGTAGCCAGCAGAGAATCTGTCGCGTTGGCAAGGATCAAATCGCACTTTTCGTTGACAAGGTTGTTAGCAATGGTTGCCGCAGTGGATTTATCGCCGGCCGCGTTCTGTTCATCATACTTAACCTTATCGCCCAGCTTAGCGGTCAGCTCTTCCTTAAAGCCTTTTGTGGCTGCGTCAAGAGCCGGATGCTGTACTAACTGGTTTATGCCGACCAGAACCTCATGGTCCAGCTCGGCAGTGCCGCCTTCCGCGCTCTCTCCGGCTGCGGATTCTTCAGCGGCAGCGGTCTGCGCTTCTGTCTCTTCTTTGCTTTCTGCCGGTTTGCTGGCACAGCCTGCAAGCAGTGTTCCCGCCATAGCCAGGGACAGGGCCCATGCACCTACTTTTCTCATTTTCATAGTGTTTTCCTCCCTTTTTATTGCCACTATCCATAAAGCGCAGCTCTTTTCCCTTTTTTGTTTTCACTTTTGATATTTAAAGCGTTACGCTTTTGTGTGGTAAAGATTATAAACAAAAATATACCACTTTTCGGCTGTAAGGTCAACTGGGGCAGTCCTATTTCCGTGGCTTAAATGCCGGCATTCTTCAGATAGTGGATGGCCAGCTGGGTGCGGTCGCGCAGGCTCAGTTTGTCAAGAATATTGGAGATATAATTTTTTACCGTTCCCTCAGACAGAAATATCTTTTCCGCGATCTCCCGGTTGGAAAGACCCGAGGCGATCAGCTGTATGACCTCGAATTCCTTATTTGTGATGCCGGCGCCGGAATAGAGCTTCATCAGATCTGCAGCGCTTTTCTCCTTGTCCCGGCTGCCGGAAGAGGCCAGCAGGGAGGGCATCTTGGAGACGATCTCGCCCCCGAATACATTCTGGCCCCGCATGACCGCCCGGATGGAATCGGGCAGAGATCTGTAGTCCTGCTTGAGCAGATAGCCCTTCACGCCCAGCTGCAGGGCGCGGACTATATATTCTTCGTCGGAAAATGTTGTGAGAAAAAGGATCTTCGCTGTCCGGTCCTCCGTCAGGATCTGCTCAGCCGCGTCCACACCGGTCATGTCCGGCATGCGGATATCCATGAGCAGGATATCGGGCCGCAGGTCTCCATAAAGGCGGACGGCGTCAGCTCCGCAGCCTCCCCTGCCGGCTATCTCCATGTCCGGCTCCGCCGAAAGGATCATGGCCAGGGACATGGTCACCAGCTCATCATCGTCTACGATCAGTACTTTTATTTTCTCCATTTTCTTCTCCCTCTATCCCTCATGCGCCGCTGTTGGCTGATCCCGGCCTTGTCTTTGGCAGATTCACGAAGACCCGAAAGCCCCTGTCTGCCGAGAAATCCGCCGTCCCGCCCAGCTCCTGGGCCCGCTCGCGGATATTGGACAGACCTATACCGCTGTCCTCACCCAGAGCCAGCATTTTCTGTGTCTGCTTATCTGCCTGCCCGTTATCCCATACTGTCATGGTCACAAAACCAGGATGTTCATGGATAGTGATCCGCACCCGGTCCCCGTTGGAATAGCGGATGATATTAGATACAGCTTCCCGGCAGACTGCGATCAGGGTCAGCACCCGGCGGGCATCCAGACCCGGCGTGATGTCGATATCCTTCTCCACTGTGAAACGGTCCGGAATCCTGTCCGCGATCTCGTTGATATTTTCCTGCAGGTCCACAGAATCATCTTTAAGATTGTGGACGGAAGACCGCATCTGCCGCATGGCCTGATCCAGAGTATCCGCCAGCATATTCAGATGGCTGTCTATAGCCTGATCCTGATTGACTGTGCGGATAGCGCCCAGGAGAATGATGGCCCGGGAAAGCATATGGCCTACGTTGTCATGGATTTCCCGGGCTATGCGGCTGCGCTCTCCCAGAGCAGCCAGGTGTACCGCCCGGTCCTGCTCCCGGCGCAAGGACTTGTTGGCCCGCATCAGTTTGTCGGAAAGCTCAGCCCACTCATCGCGGACCTTGCGCGCCTGTCTCTCTGCCTTTTCCAGCCTGCTTCCGTAATAGGTCTCATAAGCGGAAAAAGCTGCGGCTGCTGCTGCCAGCAGATATTTCAGGGCCGGCGCTCCCTGCAGGTACAAAAAGACCAGCACCGCACCAAAAGCCGCCGCCAGGATCAGATATTCCAGCCAGGGCCGGCGGGCCAGGATACTGAGCTCAAACGCAAAAAAGATGCAGAGACAGAAGGCTGTCATCTTTGCAGCCTCCTGCCCTTCTGCATCTGTTATTAAAAGTAAGATCAGGATCAGGCAGATAAATGTCCTGAAAATTATTTTACGAATCATACTGCCCCACCCTTCGCAAAAGCCTTCATCAGACACCGAGGATCTCCGCTTCCGGGTCTTGTATCCGGATAGCTCTGCATCAAGTATAGCACAGCTTTTGCTGTTGGTGAAAATTTCCTGCCCGTCCCGCCTCCTTTTTTATAGCAGACAGCCCGCTGTCTGCCATAAATCTGCCGCGTAGATCTCAGGCTCTTTCCCGGACCCGGGAAACGATCATGCCCGCCGCCACCAGGATTACCGCGAACAGCAGCTGCATGCCTGCGCTGGTAAGAAATTCACTTCCCAGGATCTGGGCTGCCGGACTGCGGTCTATCAGTTCATTCCCCTTAACAAACCAGTAGAGAGGCGCGAAGCTGGCCAGACGCCGGGTGGCGGGACTTAAGAACTCCATGGGCGTAATGACGCCGGAAATGAAGCACATAGCCAGGACGACGCTGTTGGAGAGGATGCTGACCAGACTGCCGTTGATGGAAATGCTGCTGATCAGATAGCCGAGGCCGATGCCCGGGAACATGATCAGGAAGAGGTTGAGCATGTAATAACCGAGCTTGTCTGTGTCACTGTATCCCCGGCCGGCCGCCGCGCAGACAATGAAGAAGGGAACCAGGATCAGCAGTGCAGCTGCCAGTATAGCCAGGACTGTCTCCATATTTCTCCGGGAAAAGGAATAAGAGGAAATATTGATCCGCCTGCTGACCTCCTCTCCCCGCAGACCTGCCATGGTCATGCCTATGGCCTCGCAGAGCATCATCAGCACGCCGTAGGCAGCGAAATTGAAAAGATAGTAATGGTAGCCGCGGGAAACTGTATTTGCCGAAGACAGCATCTCCACCTTTGCACCGGCGGCTTTTTCCAAAGCCTGAACAGCCTTCCTGGCAGCGGCCTGGCGGCTCAGTCCGGCGGCCTCATAGGCCTTTACATCCGCCAGAAATGTGTTCAGCTTGCCGGTCATCAGAGCCGCGGCGGCGGATGTGCCGGCGGAAATGTACTGCGGCTTGTCCTTGTCCGGATCCTCACCGAAGCCCTGGGGGATTATGACAACATAGTCGGCCAGCTGGGCCCGCACATAATCATTGAGCCGGCGCGGATCCTCGGTCTTCAGATCCACCAGATTCTGCGTATCTACCAGGTAGTCTCTGAGGGCCTTTGATAACTGGCTGCCGTCATGGTCCACGACCACAGCGGTGACACGGCGGTCCTGAAAGGACTCTTCCATGGTCCTGGCGTTCGAGGAGGCCATCATGGTCCCGGCTCCCACAAATATCAGCAGATAGATGAGCAGGACCTTCCATGATCTGCTGAATAGCTTCATAAAAACCCTAAATATTGTCATAATTCCTCCTTGAAAGCCGGATAGATGTGAGGACCAGGCATACAGCCACCATGATGACCAGGATCAGGACGTCCGTCCAATAGCGGCTGTCAACACCGTAAGTGCCTGCCTGGCACAGGGCATCAGAAAGGACTGCCGCCGGATTGATACGGTTTATAACAGGCGCATGCAGCTCTATGGTCTCACGGATGCCCGATACCATCAGACCGCTCAGGAAGGAGCAGATCATGGTAAAGGCCAGGGGAATGGCTACATTGAGGGACTCACTGCTGCCTGTTATGCAGCTGATGACCATGCCGCTGCAGATCCCCACGCCTCCGCCCAGGGTGGTGACCAGCAGCACGAAGGGGAAAGGTGTTCCAAAGGGAAGACCCAGGACATGCTCTATGTAAAGAACCAGGACTAGATTAGCCGCAAACTGGATGATGATGCCGGAGATGGCGGACGCCGCAACGGCCTGGAATTTCGAGGCCGGCGAACACTCAAAGCGCAGTCCCTGCGCTGATTTGTCAGCGGAGATGCTTTCCATGAATATGGTACTCATCCAGGAGGAAAAGAGACTGGCCATGGCGATCAGGGCGAAGAAAAACTGCATGTCCGGCGCGATCGGGTCTTCCCGGAATTTGACCGGCTCAACTGCGTCCTCCTCTGAGAGGATCTGCTGCGTCTTTTCTGCCATCTCCTGGGCCAGCCGGCCGGCCTGGCGGGGATCTGCCGCCCCTTCGGCCGCAGCCTCAGCATTCTCCTTTATGACGGTGTAATTGTTTATATAAATTTTCAGGAATTCAGACAGCATGGTCTGGTTCATACCGGTCTCCGCCACGGTCAGGCCGGGATCTTCCTCTCCATTGTCGTAGTAGATGCCGGTCACCCTGCCGTCCTCCAGCAGGGCACGGGCCTGCTGGTCATCAGCGGCAGTCAGCTCAAAAATCTGATCCTGACCGGCATCCTTTTTTGACAGTTCCCGGATCATCTGGGAAAAAGGACTGTCCGCATCCTGACTTGCCAGGGCCACCGGGACCGGATCCATGCCGCCGGCACTCTCTTCTTTTATGATGCTGCCGAAGCCGGCGTAGAAGGCGGTCGCCAGGATCAGCGGAAAGAGCAGGGTCCAGCCCAGCACCCATCTGGTGCGCAGGATCTGACGGAACTTATAGATCAGCAGATGAAGAAACATCAGTCTCTCAGCTCCTTTCCGGTAATCTCCAGGAATACATCGTTGAGGGTCGGCAGCTCGGAATGGACTCTGCCGAAATCAATATTCTGCTCCATCAGGTAATTTATAATATGCACGAGATTGTGGCTGCCGCCGTCGCAGCGGATGATGATCTTCTCCCCGCTCCGCTGAACACTGTAGACGTGATTGATCGCCCGCAGGCCGTCCATAACATTTTCCGGAAGCTCCCGGACCTCAACGATGATGGTCTCCCGGTTCCTGAGGGACTCCTTCAGCGATACCGCCGTGCCCTCAGCCACATTTTTCCCCTTATCCATGATCACGATGCGGGAACAGAGCTCCTCGACCTCTTCCATATAGTGGGATGTGTAAATGATCGTCGCGCCTTCCTCGTTGAGCGTGCGGATCCCGTCGAGGATGGAATTGCGGCTCTGGGGATCGACCGCTACCGTGGGCTCGTCAAATATAATCAGCTTCGGCCTGTGGGCGATGCCGCAGGCGATGTTGAGCCGGCGCAGCAGACCGCCGGAAAGCTTTTTCGGCCGGTACTTTACGTAATCCTTAAGGCCGGTCATCTCCACCGCCTGATCCACAAGCTCCCTCCTTCTGGCCTTATCCTTTATGTAAAGACCGCAGAAAAAATCTATATTTTCATAAACTGAAAGATTGTCTATCACGGCCACGTTCTGCATAACGACCCCGATCTGCGCTTTTATATCCCGCGCGTCGGGCGTCATCTTCCTGCCGAAGATTTCTATATCCCCCTTGTCATATTTGAGGATGGAAAGCATGCAGTTAATGGTCGTCGTCTTGCCTGACCCGTTGGGGCCCAGCAGGCCCAGGATTTCCCCCTCCCGGATGGTCAGAGAAAAATGATCCACTGCCAGCTTTTCCTTATAGCGCTTGACCAGGTTATCTACTTTTACTACAGCTGTCTCCATGTCTTATCCTCCCGAAAAGGCTGCGGCCTCTTTTTTCTATACTTTTACTATATAAAAAAAGAGGACACCCTGAAAGTGTCCTTTGTCATGAAAAGACGTGTGACTTTTGTCATATTTCGAGATCCGATGCCCGGGCCTTTATGCTACGGTACTGCCATGTCTTTGTGTCCAGCAGCAGAAACTCCTGTGTCCCGATGGGAGTCCCGTCCCGGTAAAGGGAGAAAACATCACAGGATATCAGGTTTCCCCGCCTGGTAATCTCTTCCATGGGCGTGTGGCCCACGACCTGCAGGCAGCGGCGGGGCTTATAAAGGCGCATCTTCGAGTGCTGCGGCCGCAGCCAGACCGGCGAGGCATCATTCCACATGGCTTCTCTGCCCAGGCTGTTTATGACCTGGACGACCGCGTCGACATCATTGTATTTTGACGCCGGTACATGCTCCCGGGCAAAGAAATCCAGGATCCCGCCGTGGCTGAAGAGCACATCATCTATCTTCTGCACATAGCAGATGGGATTGTCAGCGGGCAGAGTCTGCCGCAGGCGGAGCAGCCCCTCCTGAACAGTAAGCGCTGCCGAAGAGCTGTAACCGGACTGCTGCTTACGCCATACATAACTCAGGTCATGGTTGCCCCAGCACCAGCGGGCAGCCGGGAATTCTTCAGCAAAGGCAATGGCGGCGTCATAGGTCTGACCGTAAAGATCCGGCCGCCGGCTGCTGCCCCAGTCATCCGGCAGATCCATCAGGCAGACCGCCTGGTCGGCCGCGCCCTGCCGCAGAAGGTCCGCCGCCTGCCGGAACATATAGGGTTTCAGATGCACATCCGGTATCACCAGCACTTTCATAATATTTATCCTCTTTCAGAAATTTACAGCACCATACAGGGGATTTTTCCTATGCTGATATAGCCGTGGTTGACCGCCCAGAGATCTGTCCCCGGGACGGTGTCCTCCGGTTTGTGC
>ONFL01000114.1 GCA_900317095.1 uncultured Eubacteriales bacterium
ATGGAGATCGGCGCGGTTATCGCGGCAGCTCCCCGCAGCAATGTAAAGCGCTGTACGTCTGATCCCGGCGACGTCATCATCCTGCTCGGCGGCAGGACAGGGCGTGACGGCTGCGGCGGCGCTACCGGTTCCTCCAAGGCCCACAATACGGAGTCTCTGGACACCTGCGGCGCGGAGGTTCAGAAGGGCAACGCGCCTACAGAGCGCAAGCTGCAGAGACTGTTCCGCCGTCCGGAAGCCAGCCGTCTGATAAAGAAGTGCAACGACTTCGGTGCCGGCGGCGTATCCGTAGCCATCGGCGAGCTGGCTGACGGTCTGAAGATCCAGCTGGACAAGGTTCCCAAAAAGTATGCCGGCCTCGACGGCACAGAGCTGGCTATTTCCGAATCCCAGGAGCGGATGGCAGTCGTTGTAGATCCCGCGGATGTTGACGCCTTCATGAAATATGCCGATGAGGAGAACCTGGAGGCGACCAGCGTGGCCGTCGTTACCGAGGAGCCCCGTCTGGTCCTTTGCTGGAGAGGTAAGCAGATCGTCAACATTTCCCGTGCCTTTATGGATACGAACGGTGCCCATCAGGAGACAGACGTCATCGTCGCCTCCCCTTCGAAAAAAGACAGCTATCTGGACAGGGTTCCGGAGATAACAGATGTGAAGAAAGCATGGCTGGACAATCTCGCCGACCTCAATGTATGCTCCCAGAAGGGACTTGTGGAGATGTTTGACGCTTCCATCGGCGCCGGCAGCGTCTACATGCCTTTCGGCGGAAAATATCAGCTGACGCCGACCCAGGCTATGGCAGCCCATCTGCCTCTGCTTAAGGGGAAGACCGATACCGTGACCCTGATGAGCTACGGCTTTAATCCTTATCTGACAAACTGGAGCCCCTATCACGGCGCCGCATACGCAGTCGTAGAGTCTGTGGCCAAGATTGTTGCCGCCGGCGGCGACTTCCATAAGATCCGCTTCAGCTTCCAGGAATATTTCCGGAAAATGACTGAGGATCCGCGGGGCTGGGGCGATCCCATGCGCGCTCTGCTGGGCGCCTATACCGCCCAGATCGGTTTCGGCCTTCCTTCTATAGGCGGCAAGGACTCCATGTCCGGCTCCTTCAATGAGATCCATGTGCCGGCTACACTGGTTTCCTTCGCGGTAGACGTGGCAAAAGAACAGGATATTATCACCCCTGAGCTCAAGGCAGCCGGCGACCTGCTTATAAAATTTGACATAAGAAGAGACGGCAATGACATGCCCGATTACCAGCAGGCAAAGCAGATGTATGACGCCATCCATGAGCTGACCGGAAATGGCATCATCATATCAGCTTACACCACCGGCTTCGGCGGCATCGCGGCAGCTGTTTCCAAGATGGCTTTCGGCAACAAGCTGGGTGTAAATGTTAACGGGGATATAAAGGCCGGCGATCTCTTCCGCAGCGGTGAATACGGCTCCATCATCGCCGAGGTCCGCCCGCAGGATCTGGATCAGGTAAAGGCTCCCTATACCCTTGTTGGTGAGGTTAATGCGGACGGATGCTTCCGTTATGGCGATATGACCGTCAGCATGGATGAGGCGCTTGCCGCCTGGACCGGAAGGCTGGAGAAGGTATTCCCGACGCAGACCGGCGCAGAAAGTAAAGCGGCAGCAAGCGCGCTTTCCACCGGAAATAAGGTATATATCTGCAGGCACAAGGTCGCAAGACCAAAGGTATTCATCCCCGTATTTCCGGGCACGAACTGCGAGTATGATTCCGCAAAGGCATTTGAAAAGGCCGGGGCTGACGTGCAGACTCTCGTCTACAGGAATCTGACGCCGCAGGCCATCCGTGAATCCGTGGACGCCTACGCAGCCGCTATAGATCAGTCCCAGATCATCATGTTCCCCGGCGGCTTTTCAGCCGGCGACGAGCCCGACGGCTCCGGCAAGTTTATAGCAACTGCCTTCCGCAATGAGAAGATCAGTGAAGCAGTCATGCGGCTTTTGAATGAGCGTGACGGCCTGATCCTGGGTATCTGCAACGGCTTCCAGGCTCTGATCAAGCTGGGACTGCTTCCTTACGGAAAGATCGTTCCCCAGAAGGAAGATTCTCCGACCCTGACCACAAACCTGATCGGCCGCCACGTATCCAAGATTGCCTACACAAGGGTCGTATCCGACAAGTCCCCCTGGCTGGCAGGCGCGGACACAAACGAGATCTACTCCATCCCTGTCTCCCACGGCGAAGGCCGCTTCGTGGCAGATAAGGAATGGATAGACAGGCTTTACGCATCCGGCTGCGTAGCAACCCAGTACGTAGACCTTGATGGCAATCCGACCATGGACGAAGACTTCAACCCCAACGGCTCCTACGCCGCAATTGAAGGCATCATGAGCCCTGACGGAAGAGTACTGGGCAAGATGGGCCACTCCGAGCGAATCGGCAAAAACGTCGCCATCAACATCCCCGGCAGCCAGGACCAGAAAATCTTCGAATCCGGAGTAAAATTTTTCTTGTAAGTCAGCTTTCGGAACAAAAGAAGCCCGCTTCGCGCAGCGAAGCGGGTTTCTTATTGTTTGCTTTTTTTATTTATCTGTGCGATGATCTTTATCCTACTGAGCAGGGAAATCCGGGATCTGAGATGTGCAGTGAGGGCATCTTGTCGCCTCCAGCGGGATCTCAGACTTGCAGAAAGGACAGGTCTTTGTGGTAACTTCCGGAGCCGGAGCCGGTCTCTTCAGCTTATTGACAGCTTTGATAAAGAAGAAAATGACAATAGCCATAAGAAGAAACTGGATGACGGTCTGAATAAAATTACCGTAGGCAAAGACAGGCGCGCTGGCCTCCCGCGCGGCCGCCAGAGTATCGTAGTGCTTGCCGTCCAGGGAAACATACAGCTCCGAGAAGTTGATGCCGTTGGTCAGAAGACCCAGGATGGGAGTAAAGATATCCGTTACCAGTGAGTTGATGATCGCGCTGAAGGCGCCGCCGATGATGACGCCGACTGCCATGTCGATGACATTTCCGCGCATGATGAATTCTTTGAGTTCTTTTAACATGTAATGCTCTCCCTTGCTTTGTTGACCCGGTCAGCTCCGGGCTAAAATATATTTAAGGAAAACGGCTTCTTCAGCGGGCGATTGCCTTTGGAGAAGCTTTTTCCACGGATGCGTTATTATCCTCCGGCAAAAGGATGCGGATGGATTCTATACGGTTGCGGTCTACCCTTTCGACCCGGAATGTGATCCCCCGGATCCTGATCTGTTCTCCGGCAACGGGAATGTGGCCCAACTCGTGGATGATATGTCCCGCAATGGAATCATATTTGTCCGGTTCTATAGAAAGATCAAAAAGTTCATTGATATCATCCAGCCGGGTGTTGCCGTCTGCCACATATTCACTGTCGGAGATCTTCTGGATATCATCCGTTTCTTCCTCATCATATTCATCGCGGATCTCGCCGACGATCTCTTCCAGCAGATCTTCCAGCGTGACCAGACCGGAGACGGCACCGTACTCATCGAGAACGATGAACATATTGACGGAAGTTTTCTGCATCTCCTGCATCAGCTCAGATATCTTCCGGAATTCATATGTGAAATGCGGTTCCCGCAGAATGCTGCGGATATTGAAATTCTCAGCGCCGTCCCTGTAGCAGAACAGATCCTTCAGGTTGAGGATGCCGATGATATGGTCGCGGTCTTCCTCATAGACCGGGATCCGGGAGTATTTCTCCTGCCGGAAAATGTCCAGGACCTGCTCGTAGCTGCTGTCAGCATCCAGAAAAACACCGTCTATACGGGGAACCATAACATCACTTACTACGGAATCTCCGAAATCGACAACATTTGTCAGGATATCCTTCTCCTCCGATTCTATAACGCCGTCCTCGTGGCTGACATCTATGACGGTAAGCAGCTCGCTCTCGGTCATGGTATCGGACGATGTATCTTTGCGGGTCCCCAGCAGCAGCATAATGCCATATGCCAGCTTGTTGATGACGAAGATGACAGGGGTCAGGATCCTGGTCAGAGTCAGCAGAACAGGCGCCTGAGACAGAGCCATCTTCTCCGCCTGGATAGCAGCGGCGTTCTTGGGTGTGATCTCACCGAAAAGGACGATCAGAAATGTCAGGATACCTGTGGCCAGACCAACCATGGTGCCGGCATTTGCCGCCATTCCTGCTTTCTGGGCGATGGATGATGCCAGGATGGTGGACACAGAGGATGCGGAAAGATTGACAATGTTGTTGCCGATCAGGATCGCACTCAGAACCTTAGGCTGGTTGTCCCGGAGCTTCTGAACGATGCGGGCCCTCCGGTTTCCTTCCTCGGCAAGGCCGCGGATGCGGATCATATTTACACTCATAAGTGCGGTTTCAGCGGAAGAGAAATACGCTGAAAGTATAAGCAGGATAACCAGGATCACCAGCCGCAAGGCGTCGCCTGAATCCAAAAGAAACCACTTCCTTTATTCATAAAATTATAAGTCAATCATATCTTATAAGAAAAAAATTGTCAATTGACAGGAGGGAAAAGCGGCGCTGATTCATGTAAAATTTGATGCAGGTTCCTGTAAACAAAAGACAAAGAGTAAGTTTATCCTAATAAAGTGTTTGAATTGAGACGGATTTTGTTTTACAATAGGTGCGAGTGAAATGAGATTATTTGCACGACAGGAGATGAAAGCGTGAGAAAAAAGTCACATCTATCACTTGCGGGATATCTGATAAAGGTAGACAGAGAGAATATTATCCGCTACGGGATCTTCTTTCGCTTCGGAAGTCTGGAGCCGGATCTGATCCCGACTTTTATTACAACAAAGCACCGTATAGACCTGACTCTGCCGAAGCTGGAACGCCTGATGCACAGGACCTTATGTAATTTCGATCCGGAGCAGGGAATAACCCCGCTGATGGCTGCCCGGCTGGGCGTGATCACCCATTATACCGCGGATTATTTCACATTTCCGCACAATCTGGAATATCCGGGAAGCATGGCGGGACATATTCACTATGAAGAGCTTCTCAAGAGAAGATTCCGCGAGTTTGTGAGGGAATCTCTGGAGAGCGGGTCTCTCTATCTGGAAGAGAGACCGGTGAAGAGTATAGCTGATGTGATCGGTTACATAAAGAAAGAGCATGCCGTCTATCTTCACAGTAAGTCCGAGTATGATTTTGAAGAGGGAGAGAGGGCGATAGAGGAGGACTGCGAATTTATAATCCGCATCTGCACGAATGTGATCGGATCGATCCTATATCTTGCCCACATCAGCGCTGCTGCGGCAGCGGGAACAGTGAGGATGAGCGGAAGTACAGCTCATCTATAAGGAGAATTTATGGCAGAACCGGCAGCAGGACAGTCCCGTTTTTCTCTTTCCGGTACAGAACTGAAGGTGATTGCCGCGGCATCTATGCTGACGGATCACATGGGAGCTGTCCTTTTTCCGCAGCTTCTCTTTCTGCGCGTCATCGGGAGGCTTGCTTTCCCAATCTACTGCTTTCTCCTGGCAGAAGGCGCGGTACATACTCATAATATGAAGAAATATCTGCTTCGGCTGGGCCTGTTTGCGTTTGCCTCGGAGATCCCTTTTGATCTGGCTTTCCGGGGCAGTTTTTTTGCCCCGGACTATCAGAATGTCTTTTTTACCCTTTTGCTGGGAATGCTTATGATCTGCCTGGCCGGAAATCCGCCGCAAAAGCTCCTCGGCGACCTGACAAAGGACAGTATGACCGCGCAGCAGATCTGGAACATTATCGTTCTGATCATCTTCGCGCTTGCGGCGCAATTGCTGAAGACAGATTATGGGGCAGCCGGCGTGATCATGATATTTTTCATGTACATGTTCCGGGACAATGCCGTCATGAGAGCTCTGGGCGTCGTTTTATGCTGCCTGTCTATGGGAATGGCGGAGATGCCGGCAATCGCCAGCCTGCTCTTTATCTGGCGCTACAACGGCAGACGGGGATGGCAGCCGCAGCCTCTGCAGATCGGCTTCTATGCCTACTATCCGGTACATCTGCTGATCCTGTCGGCAATAGCAGGTAATATCCCCATATGATATAGAGAAGGCAGAGCCTGAAGGTCCTGCCTTTTCTGTCTCTTATGCTGCGGTCTGCCTACTGCGGATAGTTCAGGCGGTCAGGACCGATGTGGTCCAGTACCTGGCTCAGATAGCGGTCCGCCAGGTACTTTGCCATGGGCAGGTTCTGATCCAGCCAGTTGCCGCAGTCTGCAGGCGCGGCGCCGGGAATATCACCCTCAAAATCACGGATGAATGCAAACATTTCCCGGATAAGAGGTACGATGTCTTTAGAGCTGAGACTGCCTGCCAGCAGCAGGTAAAAGCCGGTACGGCAGCCCATGGGGCCGAAATAAATGACTCTGTCTGCCCAGTCAGGGTGATTGCGCAGGAAAGTGGCTCCCAGATGTTCTATGGTATGGACCTCGGCTGTGTTCATAACCGGCTCCTCGTTGGGACTTGTCATGCGCAGGTCGAATGTCGTGATGGTCTCCGCACCGATACGGTCTCTGCGGGATACATAGATGCCGGGCTGAAGCCGAAGATGGTCAACAGTAAAGCTTGCTATTTTTTTCATGGAATGGCTCTCCCTTGTTTTTTGCTGAAAGTATACCATAAAAAGCTTTTTTTGTAATCTGCATGATGCGAAAAGGGAAGAGCCTGAATAGACAGCCGGAAAAGAATATGCTAAAATTCTGAATTGTATGGAGTCTGGGTCGGGTCAGCAGGATGTTCTTTTCCGGAAGCTGATCCTATACTGAATGGAGGAATTTACGCATGTCAGATAAATACGTGGCATATGTCGGCACCTATACGCGGGGCGAGAGCGAGGGCCTTTATATCCTGGATACGGATGTGGAATACGGCCTTTTCCGCGTCCGTCCGCACGCAGCCTTTCACATCAACAATCCGTCTTATCTGCGTCTGTCCCACGACGGCCGTTTTCTGTATACCAGCTGCGATGAGGGTGTGGCTTCCTTCAGGATCCTGGAGGACGGCGGCCTGGAGCTGATGAACAAAGCATCGGTCAATGGACTGCGGCCCTGTTATCTGTCTGTAGACCGGGAGAACCATTTTCTCCTTTCCGCAGGATATCATGACGGAAAGCTGACTGTTCTGAAACTGGCTGAGGACGGGACGATCGAGGGCGTCTGTGATGAGGTGTTCATGAAGAGTCTGGGAAGCGCCTCCGGCATGAACTTCCGCTGCCATGTGAACTGTGCTCTTTTTACGCCGGATGAGAATTATGCGCTGGCTGTAGATCTGGGAACAGACCAGGTCAAGATCTACAAGATAAACCGGGAGACCGGGAAGATCAAGCTTCATGACATACTGCACTGCGAGCTGAAGTCTGGCCCCAAGCATATGATATTTTCCTCAGATGGAAAGTTTGCTTTTCTTACCCATGAGAATAGCTGTCAGGTCTCCATGTATGCCTATGACAGCGAGACAGCGCATTTTACAAAGCTTGATCAGCTGTCCACCCTTCCGGAGGATTTCGGAACATTCAATTCTGCCATTACCTTACGCCTGACATCGGATGACGCCCACCTCTTCGTCAGCAACACGGGCAATAACTCTGTGGCTGTCTATAATGTGGATAAGGAGAACCGCATGCTGAAAAAATCATGCATTCTTCCCATCAGCGGAGAGTATCCGCGCGATATCGTGGTCATGCCCGGCGATCAGGTCATTTCCTGTGTCAATCAGGAGGGCAATTCCATCACATCCTTCCGGATGAAGTATGAAGCCGATTGTTTTGTCATGACCGGGCCTCCCGTCAGCATCCCGTCCCCGACCTGCATGGTCCTGAAAAAATTAGATTGAAAAAAGGCATGCAGCCGTTTAACTTAAAAAGAAGCTCTGTCAATTCCGGCAGGGCTCCTTTTTGGTTCAAATCGTTAACAACATACCGGCTGCGGAGAGGACAATCCCTCCGGCAGCCGGTGGAGAAGAAACTGCTTCAGGCAAGCTGCAGACCGAAGTCCTTCATAGCCTTCTTCAGAAGTTCCAGATGTTCCGGTTCCATCTCGGTCAGAGGGAGACGCAGCGGGCCGGCTTCCCATCCGAGCAGGCTGACAGCTGTTTTTACCGGGATCGGATTGACTTCACAGAAGAGAGCATGGATCAGAGGGATGGACTTAAGCTGCATCTGACAGCTCTCTTTTACATTGCCGGCCAGATACTGGACGACCATGTCATGGGTGAATTTCGGAGCAATGTTGGCAAGAACGGATATAACGCCGATGCCGCCGAGGGAGAGGATGGGAACGACCTGGTCGTCGTTGCCGGAATAGAGATCTATGTCTCCCTGGGCCAGGTTCATCAGCGTCGCGATCTGGGAAATATTGCCGCTGGCTTCCTTTATGCCGACGATATTGTCACAGGTGCGGGCCAGCTCCGCCGCGGTGGCGGGTTCAATGTTGAGACCGGTTCTGCTCTGCACATTGTAAAGAATGATGGGCAGGTCAGTCTTCTTGGCGATCTCGGTATAATGATGGATAAGTCCCTTCTGGGTTGCCTTGTTGTAATAAGGGGTAACGATCAGGGCACCGTCCACGCCTGCCTTCTGGGCTTCGCTTGTCAGGTAGATGGCCGTCTCGGTGCTGTTGGAGCCGGTACCGGCTATAACCGGAACACGGTGGTCTACGAAGGAGACGGCAGCCCGGATGGCTTCTGTGTGCTCTTCCTCGGAAAGGGTGGAGGATTCACCTGTGGTTCCGCAGATAATGATAGCATCGGCGCCGCTGCTGATCTGAAAATCTATCAGCTCGCGCAGCTTATCATAGTTGACTGCCTGATCCGGGTTCATAGGGGTGATGATTGCTGTACCTGATCCTGTAAAAATTGCCATGTGATTTTCCTCTCTTTCTCCGGCCTGCTGATGTCAGGCCGGTCCGCCTGGCGGCGGGTTGCGTGCGGGAGCGGCCCCGCAGTCTTTCTGCAGTGGTGTGAGGTCAATCGAGTCGGAAGGCCCGTCCTCTCCGCGGATGAAAGACTGATCCGGGGAGAGACGGGAACAAAAGAAAAAAGCCGGTGCTGTGCCGGCTTCATAAAAAATCGTGGTTCGAAATTCCTCAAGCAGCACTCCATCAAATGATGACAGTCATACAGTTCTTTGCTGTATGCCCAGCTCCCGTTCCCTTCAGGAAGAACAGAAACTTCGGCCTGCATGCCTTTCTCAATGCCTTCTTCTGTACCTGGATACATCCGGCATGATACTGATCAATTAGGCGCCTCTACTTAATTGTTGAAATTATCGTAACACTGCCTGCCATGAATGTCAACATGTAAAATGGGGAAGCCGGCCGGAGCGGTCAGTCTTCCATGTCCGCTTCTGTATCCTTGACGACATCAAAGCGGCATATATAATCTGCGTAATCTGCCAGTTCCGGGGGCAGGTTCCTCCCTGTCAGGATCAGCTCTGCATGACTGTTATTGCTGCGGATGATATCAATGATATCCTGGCAGCTGATGATGCCCAGGTCTGCCAGGCCAAGGATCTCATCCAGGACCAGAACGTCGCATTCCCCGATGCGCAGGACCTTTCTGGCAAAATTCACACCGTTGCGGATATTGATGGCCTCTTCTTTGCGGCTCTGCTCGGGAAGGTTCTCATAATAGCCCTTCTCGCGTTCAAAGCGGAACACCTTAATATCCGGTTCAAGGTTCTTATAATAATCCAGCTTTCCGGTCATACGTCCCTTCAGAAACTGGATGACAAAGACCTCTCTGCCTTCGCTGGCGCAGACAAGAGCCCTGCCGATCGCGCAGGTGGATTTGCCTCTGCCCTCTCCGTAATAAATCCTTACTAGATGCTTCTTCATAATTTCTCCTTTGAATATTATTTTTAATACCACATATGAGATATTACGTCAAGAGGAGACCGCGGCCGGACATTCCATGCGCGCGACCGAGATCTCATAGGCAGTTTTTTCTATGTAATCCCGGCTGCCGCCGTCCTCCGGAAGAAGACTTTTATGGTAGATCCGGCTCTGGATCCGCCCCCAGATCCGGACATGGGCGCCGCTCTTCATGCTCTGTGCGGCGCGGGCGTTGGTGCCCCAGCAGATGCAGGGCAGATAATCTGATTTGTTATAGGCTCTTCCAACGGCCAGCAGCATCTCTGCAATCTCCCGGCCGCGGGGCGTCAGCCGGTAGATAGGGTCACGGCAGACATAGCCGTCCAGGTAGATATCGTTGCGGCTGCAGGTGGCAGGCCCGCTGCGGCCGAGAAAGGAAAGTTCTGTGACGAAAACCTGCAGGATCAGGTGATTGCGGCCCTGCTCATGCTGCGTCCATGACCGGTACTGGCCCCGGATCTGGATGCGCTGCCCCAGGCAGTGCATGTCTGATCCGAGGATCCTGCCCGGGATCAGGATCGGGATCCGGTCCAGCAGACCGCTGCGGCGGGCGACGCTGAGAACTGTGCTGTAGAAATCCTCCCCATAAGCGCTGTGACTCATCGTCAGCGGCTGCAGGACGGTTCCCGACATGATAACCTGATTGTGTTCCCATTTTCTTGAAGATGACATATGTAATTTCAGCCTCCCTGTCTCATTCGTTTATCTGTTTTCCTGCAGCATAGGCCTTTGCTGATCTGTTTTTACTTTAGCATCGGATCTGCGGACAGGAAATCATTCTCTTTCGGGGAAATTCGACAGCTTTCGCTGCTATTCGCCATTTTTCGGCAGATGCGGTCGTAATCCTCCTTTGCCCGGCTGTTTTTGTACTGTTTGCAAAAAAATTCTTGAAAAAGATTATTCAAATTGCTATGATATATAACGTTGAAAAATTTGCTGATACATTAACAAGGAAGAAAAAAGCCGGAACGCCCGGCCGATCATCGAAGGAAGGATACTGTATGAATAAGAAACGTGAAGATATCAGGAATGTTGCCATCATTGCCCATGTCGATCACGGTAAGACAACGCTTGTGGATCAGCTGCTCCGTCAGAGCGGGGTATTCCGCAGCAATCAGGTTGTCCAGGAGCGGGTAATGGACTCCAATGATATTGAGCGTGAGAGAGGCATTACGATTCTTTCCAAGAATACGGCGGTATATTACAAGGATACAAAGATCAATATCGTCGATACTCCCGGACATGCTGATTTCGGCGGCGAGGTAGAGCGTGTTCTTAAGATGGTGGACGGGGTTATCCTGGTCGTCGATGCCTTTGAGGGACCGATGCCGCAGACGAGATTCGTTCTGCAGAAGGCACTGGCACTGGATCTGGCTGTCATCGTTTGTATAAATAAGATAGACCGTCCGGAGGCCCGTCCTGAGGAAGTAATAGATGAGGTCCTGGAGCTGCTCATTGATCTGGATGCCAGCGATGAACAGCTGGACTGCCCCTTCGTATTCGCGTCTGCCAAGGATGGTGTCGCCATGTACAATATCGGCGATGAACCCAAGGATATGAAGCCGCTTTTTGAGACCATCTTAAAACATATCCCGGCACCTGAGGGTGATCCGGACAAGGGCCTGCAGGTGCTGATCAGCACCATAGATTACAATGAATATGTAGGCCGCATCGGAATCGGCAAGGTTTCAAACGGCAGCATCCGGGTCAATCAGGACGCTGTCATCGTCAACCACCACGACCCGGACAAGTTCCGCAAGGTCCGCATCAGCAAGCTTTACGAGTTTGAGGGCCTGAACAAGGTGGATGTCGAGGAGGCCAGGATCGGTTCTATTGTTGCCATTTCCGGCATAGATGATCTGCACATCGGAGATACGGTCTGCTCACCGGAGGATCCTCAGTCCATTCCTTTCCAGAAGATCACAGAGCCGACCATTTCCATGAATTTCATGGTCAACGACAGCCCGCTGGCAGGCACCGAGGGCAAATATGTCACATCCCGCCATCTGCGCGACCGTCTTTACCGCGAGCTGAACA
This sequence comes from uncultured Eubacteriales bacterium, assembly GCA_900317095.1. GTDB lineage: Bacteria > Bacillota > Clostridia > Lachnospirales > Lachnospiraceae > UBA2912. The sequence goes on from ONFL01000114.1 coordinate 11,899, forward strand.
CCGATGTCAGCCTGCGGGTAGAGGACACGGACAATACCGACTGCTTCAAGGTTTCCGGACGAGGCGAGCTGCATCTGTCTGTCCTGATAGAGAATATGCGCCGGGAGGGCTACGAATTCGCGGTCAGCAAGGCTGAAGTTATCTATAAGACCGATGACAACGGCAAGCTGCTGGAGCCCATGGAGCTGGCCTACGTCGATGTGCCGGAAGAATTCTCTGGCGTTGTTATTGAGAAGCTGAGCTTCCGCAAGGGCGAGCTGCAGACCATGTCCCGGGTAAATGACGGCAACTCCCGCCTGGTCTTCTCCATTCCTTCCCGCGGACTGATCGGCTATCGGGACGAGTTTATGACCGATACAAAGGGCAACGGCATTATTAACACCATTTTCGACAAATACGGTCCCTACAAGGGCGACATAGCCTACCGTAAGACAGGTTCCCTGATCGCCTTCGAGGCTGGCGAGAGCATCACATACGGCCTCTTTAATGCCCAGATGCGGGGTCCCCTTTTCATAGGACCCGGCGTCAAGGTTTACCAGGGCATGGTCGTCGGCGAGAATCCCAAGGGCGGTGATATAGAGCTCAATGTCTGCAAGAAGAAGCAGATGACCAATACCCGTTCCGCCGGATCCGATGACGCGCTCAAGCTTGTTCCGCCCAAGCAGATGAGTCTGGAGCAGGCACTTGATTTCATTGAGAACGATGAGCTTGTCGAGGTAACACCCAAGAGCTTCCGCATCCGTAAGAAGATCCTTGATCCCAAGCAGAGAATGCGCGCAAATAAAAGATAATAATTTATATGAAGCAGCCTCTTTCCGGCCGGCAGCCGGAAGGGGGCTTTTTTCAGGATTGCAGACAACTTTAACTTGGTTTACAATGAACTCATAAATGTGAAATGAGAAACCATGTAATATCGGAAAGGGGTTTCGTATGATAAGAGTAATCCTGCACGGCGCCAGCGGCGCCATGGGTAAAGTAATCGCCGGCCTGGCCCAGGACCGGGATGATATGAAGATCGTCGCGGGCATAGACCGCAATGCGGTTCAGACAGGCGCTTTTCCTGTCTATGAGCAGCCCCGGCTGTGCCTGGAGGAGGCAGATGTGATCGTGGATTTCTCCGCTGCCGCGGCAGTAGACGGTCTGCTGGATTGGGCAGTAGAGAGAAAGCTTCCGCTGGTCCTGTGTACAACAGGGCTTTCCGACCGGCAGCTGCAGGCAGTCCAGAAGGCTTCTGAGCAGATCCCGGTGCTGCGGTCTGCCAATATGTCAGTGGGTGTGAATGTTCTTTTTACGCTGGCAGCGCAGGCGGCCAGGATCCTCTCGGAGAGAGGCTACGATATTGAGATTCTGGAAAAGCATCACAACCGCAAGCTGGACGCGCCCTCCGGAACTGCCCTGGCCATAGCGGATGCCATGAATGAGGCTGTAGACGGCCGTTACAGCTATACACTTGACCGGTCTGCCAGAAGGCAGAAGAGAGATCCGGATGAGATCGGGATCCAGTCTGTGCGCGGCGGCACCATTGTCGGGGAACATGATGTCATGTTCTGCGGCCTGGACGAAGTGATCGAGATCAGGCATACAGCCTATTCAAGGGCCATTTTCGGAAAAGGCGCCCTGGACGCGGCGGCCTTTCTTGCCGGAAAGCAGGCCGGCATGTATCAGATGAAGGATGTCCTCGGCCTTTGATGCCGGGATCTGCAGAGGGGGAAGTATGGAAAAAGCAAAGACAAATGAACTGAGACTGCGTTACCTGAATCTGCTGGCGGAGAAATATCCTACCATCGCCGCGGCATCTACGGAGATCATAAATCTCAAGGCTATCCTCAGCCTGCCCAAGGGCACGGAGCATGCGCTCAGCGATATCCATGGCGAGGCAGAGGCTTTTGTACATGTGCTCAAGAACGGTTCGGGAGCGGTTCGGGCAAAGATAGACGAGGAATTCGGCAGTGAGCTGAGCATTCGTGACAAGAAGCAGCTGGCGACCCTGATCTACTATCCGGAGGAGAAGCTGCAGCTGCTGCTGGAGAATGAGGAAGATCCGACAGATTTCTACAAGACCATGTTCAGCCGCCTGATCCGGGTCTGCCGGCGCAGCCAGACAAAGTACACCCGGTCCAAGGTTCGTAAGGCCATGCCCGCTGATTTCCAGTACATTATGGAGGAGCTGATCTATGAGCAGTCAGATGTTGCCAACAAGGAGGCATACTATGACCAGATCGTAACCAGCATCATCGGGATCGGCAGGGCCAGAGAGTTCATCATTGCCATGTGCAATCTGATCCAGAGGCTGGTCGTAGACCATCTGCATATTGTCGGAGATATTTTCGACCGTGGTCCCAGCCCGGCAAAGATCATGGACCTGCTCATGGACTATCATTCTGTCGACATCCAGTGGGGGAATCACGACATTCTCTGGATGGGCGCGGCCAGCGGCCAGCAGGCCTGCATTGCCAATGTACTCCGTATCAGTGCCCGCTACGGCAATCTGGATGCCCTGGAGGATGACTACGGCATCAATGTGATGCCGCTGGCGAATTTTGCTTCCTCTGTATACGGGGATGATCCCTGCGAAGATTTTTATGTTCATCACCTGAAGAGAGAAGAGGTTCAGGTCAGCCAGGTAGAGGAAAGGCTTGACGTGGTCATGCATAAAGCCATTTCCATCATTCAGTTTAAGCTGGAAGGCCAGCTGATCATGCGTCATCCCGAATATCACATGGAGCACCGTCTGCTTCTGGACAAGGTGGATTACAGCCGCGGCGTGATCACCATAGACGGGAAGGAATATGAGCTCAATGACAAGAATTTCCCGACCATTGATCCGGCTGATCCCTATGCGCTGACGGAGGAAGAGGCAGATGTCATGCACAGGCTGACCCACGCCTTTACCCACTGCGAGCGCCTGCAGAAGCATATCCGCTTCCTTTTCAAAAAAGGCAGCATGTATCTGTGCTACAATGACAACCTCTATTATCACGGCTGTATTCCCTTTAACGAGGACGGAACATTCCGCGAGGTCGATCTGGACGGGCACAGGCTGTCAGGAAAGGCCCTGTTCGATTTTCTGGAGGAATGGGCGCGCAAGGGCTTTTATCTGGAAAAGGGAGATCCCGACAAGACCTACGGCGCGGATCTCATGTGGTATACCTGGTCCAATCAGAATTCTCCTCTGTTCGGCAAGGACAGGATGGCGACCTACGAGCGGTATTTTATAGATGATAAGGCCACGCATGAGGAGCACAAGGATTATTATTACAGGCTGATAGAAGATGAGAATATCTGCCGCATGATCCTGCGGGAATTTCATATGGATCCGCAGATCTCTCATATTGTGAACGGCCATGTTCCTGTCAAAATAAAGAAGGGAGAGAGCCCCCTGAAGGCCAACGGCAGGCTGCTGATGATAGACGGCGGCTTCTCCAGGGCTTATCAGGATACGACCGGCATAGCCGGCTACACGCTGATCTATAATTCCTACGGCCTCAAGCTTGTTACCCTGGATCCTTTCGAGAGCCGGGAAAAGGCTATAAAGGAGGAAACAGATATTCAGTCCGATATCCGGGTGGTCGCCCATGTTTCCAGGAGAAAGATGGTAGGAGATACCGACAAAGGACACCAGCTGCAGAAGGATGTAGACAGTCTGATGGAGCTGCTGGCGGCTTACAGGAGCGGTGAGATCCGCGAGCGGGGCTGATAGAATATGAAAGACGGATTTTTGAAGACAGCTGCCGCCACCCCTCTGATCAGGGTGGCGGACTGCGGCTTTAACGCGCAGCAGATCATGAAGATCATGGACAGGGCGGCGCAGCAGGGTGTCCGCCTTCTGGTCCTGCCTGAGCTGTGCATCACCGGCTATACCTGCAGCGATCTTTTCCTGCAGGAGAGCCTTCTGGACAGCGCCTGGCAGGCCCTCCTGCAGCTGGCTGAGCACAGCAGGGGACAGAACATGGTGACCGTAGCCGGTCTGCCTGTCCGGGTAAAGGGAGTTCTTTACAATGCGGCAGCTGTTCTGTGCGAGGGGAAGATCCTGGGAATGGTGCCCAAGACATTTATCCCCAACTATTCTGAATTCTATGAGGCCAGGCATTTTCACAGCGGGGCCGGGGTGGATACCATGGTCCGGGCCGGAGGCGCCCTGGTGCCGTTTAGCACGGATCTGCTCTTTTGCTGCCGGCAGATGCCGCAGTTTGTGCTGGGCATAGAGATCTGCGAAGACCTGTGGGCTCCCTGTCCTCCGGGGATCCGGCATGCCCTCAACGGGGCCACGGTCATCGCCAATCCTTCGGCAAGCGATGAGACGACCGGAAAGGACATTTACCGCAGGCAGCTGGTCTGCGGCCAGTCCGGAAGCAGAGTCTGCGCTTACGTGTACGCGGACGCCGGAGAGGGTGAATCCTCTACCGATCTGGTCTTTGCCTCCCACAACCTGATCTGCGAGAACGGATCTCTGCTTGCCGAGGCGGAGCGTTTTAAGAACCAGGCGGCGGCAACAGAGCTGGACCTGCAGAAGATCGTCAGTGAGAGGCGGAGGATGATCACATTCCAGCCCCGCTTCGATGCCTCTTACCGGACCGTGGAATTTGACCTGCAGCCTCAGCATACGCAGCTGACCCGCTGGGTGGATCCCCATCCTTTTGTGCCGGAGAGGGCATCAGACCGCGAGCGCCGCTGTGAGGAGATCCTGACCATACAGGCCATGGGCCTTAAGAAACGTCTGGACCATACAGGCTGCAGCAGAGCTGTCATCGGCATTTCCGGCGGACTGGATTCCACCCTTGCCCTGCTGGTCACCGTCCGGGCTTTTGATATGCTGGGCATTGCCAGGCAGAATATAGAAGCGGTGACCATGCCCTGCTTCGGAACGACAGACCGCACTTACCGCAACGCCTGCCGGCTGGTAGAGCGGCTGGGAGCCTCCCTTAAGGAGGTCAACATCCGTGAGGCTGTAACCCTGCATTTTCGGGATATTGGCCAGGACAGCGCTGTCCATGACGTGACATACGAGAACGGGCAGGCCCGGGAGAGGACCCAGATCCTGATGGACATAGCCAACCGGACCGGGGCGCTGGTGGTCGGTACCGGAGACCTTTCCGAGCTGGCTCTGGGCTGGGCGACCTATAACGGCGACCACATGTCCATGTACGGCGTGAATGCTTCCGTCCCCAAGACCCTTGTCCGCCATCTGGTCCGCTATTATGCAGATCAGACTGACAGCCCGGATCTTAAGGAGACTCTGCTGGACATTCTGGACACACCGGTAAGTCCCGAGCTGATCCCGCCGGAGAACGGAACGATCAGCCAGAAGACAGAGGATCTGGTGGGTCCCTACGAGCTGCATGATTTCTTCCTCTACCATGTGATGCGTTTCGGCAGACATCCGGCGCTCGTCTACCGGCTGGCCAAAAAAGCATTTGCGGGAGAATTCGAAGATGAGATCATCCTGAAATGGCTGAAGACATTTTACCGGAGATTCTTCGCCCAGCAGTTCAAGCGGTCCTGTCTCCCGGACGGACCAAAGGTCGGCTCGGTCGCTCTGTCACCCCGCGGAGATCTGCGGATGCCCAGCGATGCCAGTGTCCGTGTCTGGATGCAGGAGCTGGATCAGCTGCAGGATCATTAAGTAATCATGTGATGGAAATTTTCTCCCCCGGCAAAGGATTTTTTTAGATAAGATTCTTGTCGGGGGAGTATTTATATACAGAACGGAAGGTGGATAGATGTCATTTCAGTTTATTCTGGGAGGGAGCGGCAGCGGTAAATCCGCCCTGCTGCATAAACTGGCTGTAGAGCAGTCTCTGGCGGAGCCGGGCCGGCAGGTCCTGGTGATCGTGCCGGAGCAGTATACGCTGATGACCCAGCGGCAGGTCCTGCAGGCTCATCCGCGGCACGCCATGATGAACATAGACGTGCTCAGCTTTGAGCGGCTGGCTCTGCATGTTTTTTCTGATCTCGGCGAGAATATGGACCGCTTTCTGGACGACGCCGGAAAGGGAATGATCCTGCGCCGCCTGCTGGCCGAACATGAGAAGGAGCTGCATGTTTTCAGGGGAAATATCCGCCGCCAGGGCTTTGTGGAAGAGATGAAGACCATGATCAGCGAGCTGCTCCAGTACGCGGTCAGCCCGCAGCTGCTGCGGCAGAAGGCCGCCCTGGTAAGCTCTGATACCCGGCTTTTCGAAAAGCTTCATGACATAGGCCTGATCTACAGCAGCTTCATGGATTTCATTCACGAAAAGTATATGACATCGGAGGAGGTCCTGGAGCGGCTGGCCCAGCTGGCGCCGTCTTCGGACTTTATCCGCGGCAGCCTGATCTATATGGATAATTTCACCGGTTTCACGCCGGTCCAGTACCATCTCATGCGGGCACTGATGACGACGGCAGACAGCCTGACTATGACGCTGACTGTCCGGGGAGAGGGATCCTTTGAAAATCCGGAGCCTGATGATCTCTTTTATCTTACAAAGGTGACGCAGAAGAAGCTGGAGAAGATCTGCCGCGAGGAAGGGATACCAAGAGGGGAGGACCGGGTACTGCACCAGCAGCGGCGCTTTCTGTCTTCAGGAGCCGGGGACCTGGCAGCTCTGGAGGCCGGCCTTTTCAGCCGGCAGGCGGCGCCCCTGAGGGGACAGACACCGCAGCTGACCCTGCTGCGCTGCGCAGATCCGGAGGAGGAGATCCGCTGCATCGCTTCCCAGATCCACGCCCTGGTGCGCGGCGGCATGCATTACAGTGACATTGCCGTGGCAGCGGGAGACCTGGAAAGATTCACCGGCCATGCCCGCATCTGGTTCCGCCGTTATGATATCCCCTGTTTTTTCGATTGCAGAAGGGATATCTCGGAAAATATGCTGGTACGCTTTATAAAGTCCCTGCTGGATATGCTGGAGAAAAACTTCTCTTATGAGACGACATTTGCCTGGCTGCGCAGCGGCCTGACCGTTTTTGCTGACGAAGATGTGGACCAGCTGGAAAATTACTGTCTGAAATACGGCATCCGCAATCTGAAAAAGTGGAAGCGGGAATGGACGATGGCAGACGGGGAAGAGGAGAAAAAGCTTCTGCCGCACCTGAATGAACTGCGGGAGGCCTTTTTGAACCCGCTGGGGGAACTGACAGCACATTCTCCCGGAGCCAGCTGGCAGACGACAGAGCTGATCCGGGCTCTTTACCGCTGCCTTGTGAAGATCGGCGTAAAAGAAAAGATCTCGCAGTGGCAGCAGCGTTTTGAGGATGAGGGAGACCTGGACAGGGCCAGACAGTACAGTCAGATCTATGATGTGCTGATAGGGGTTCTGGAGAGGATCCACATGATCCTTGGCAGTGAAAAGCTGACTGTACGGGAATTCTCCGATGTTTTGGAGGCCGGTCTGTCCCAGGTGAAGATCGGCGTCATTCCGCCGGGCGCCGACCAGGTGACATTCGGTGATATCCGGCGGACCAGGCTTGACAATGTCAAAGTACTCTTTTTCGCAGGTATGAATGAGGGAATCGTGCCCAGGACCGGTGTGCGGACCGGAATCATAACAGACCAGGAGCGGGAGCTGCTGGCAGAGTGCGACCTGGAGCTGGCGCCGATGGCCCGGGAAGACATCCGCACAGAGCGGTTCTACATTTATGCCTGCCTGACAAAACCTTCTCAGCGGCTGGTGGTCAGCTGGTCAGACCGGGATATGGCAGGAAAGGAAGAACTGCCTTCCGGTGTCCTGCGGGATATCTGCGGCATTTTCCCGGATCTGAAGGAGGGATCTGGAAAAGAACTTCTGCAGGCGGGCATAGATGTGCGCAGCGCCTGGGGGAGTATGCTGGACGGACTGGCAGACAGTGTGAAAGGCAGACGGCCGGACCAGAGCTGGCTGCAGACGGCCGGCTGGTTTCTGGCCAGCGGCAGCTATGGCATGCGCAGCCGGCAGATCTGGGACGCAGCCTTTTTCCGTCACAGCGACGAGAAGCTTTCTGCGGCGGCCATAGACGCCGTGTACGGCAAAAGTCTGTCAGGCGGCATTACCATGCTGGAACGCTATGCCGCATGCGCTTATGCTCATTTTCTGGAATACGGCCTGCGGCTTGCTCCCCGGCGGGTCTATGAACTTTCACCTCCGGATATCGGCACCCTTATGCACCGGATCCTGCAGCTCTTTACAGACCGGGTCAGGGCGAGGGGAAGGACCTGGCATGATCTGGATGATGGCACAAGAGACGAGCTGGCGCTGCGATGCGTCAGGGACGCGGCGCAGGAATATGGCTTTGGCATTTTCTCAGATACAGGGCGGGGAAAGTTTCAGCTGGAAAGGATCAGCGAGACAGCCCGCTTTACGATCTGGGCTCTGCAGCAGCAGATCATAAAAGGCCAGATGGAACCGGAAAAAGCAGAGCTCCCCTTCCGCCTGCAGCTGGCAGCCGGCCAGGGCCGGGAGCTCTATCTGCGAGGCCGCATAGACCGGGTGGACAGCGCTTTCAGGGACGGCTGCAAATATCTGCGGGTCCTGGACTATAAGACGGGAAAAACAGATTTTTCATATCCCAGGATCTACTACGGCCTGCAGATGCAGCTGCTCTTTTACATGGACGCTGTCTGCCGGCAGGCCGGAGCAGGCCGCGGCCCGGCCCTGCCCGCGGGAACATTTTATTACAATGTCGATATTCCGCTCCTGAACGGAAGCGGGGAGGCGGACCTTGAGACCCGGCCGGATCCGCAGCAGATCCTGAGCGAGCTTGCCCTTAAGGGAGTGAGCCTGGCAGATGAGGATCTGACGGGCATAAGGCTCATGGATGCCGATCCGGGCCGGGCGCCCAGGGTTCTTCCCCTGCGCGTGAAGAAGGATGGGACTCTTTATAAAGATTCAAGCGTTGTCAATGAGGAGCAGTTCCGGGAAATGTCTGACTATGTGAAGAAAAAGGCCGGGAGCCTGAGCGGTCAGCTGTTCGGGGGCAGGATAGCTGTAGATCCCTGCCGTCTGGGCAGCGGATCATCATCCTGCACCTACTGCAGTATGCGCGCGGTCTGCGGTTTTGATGCTTCCATAGAGGGATTCCGGATCCGCAATCTGCCCGGCATCAGTAAGGATGAATTTTTCAACAGCATCAGTAAAGGAGGCGGCGGCAATGGGAAATAAATGGACACAGCAGCAGAAGGACGCAATAGAAAGCAGGGGATGCAGCCTGCTGGTTTCCGCGGCTGCCGGCTCTGGAAAGACTGCCGTTCTTGTTGAAAGAATCGTGCAGATGATCAGCAGTCCCGACGACCCGGTGGATATAGAGCGGCTTCTTGTCGTGACATTTACAAATGCGGCAGCAGCCCAGATGCGGGAGCGCATAGGCAAAAGACTGGATGAGCGGATCGGGGAAAGACCGCAGGACGGGCGGCTGCGCAGGCAGAAAATGATGCTTTCAGGCGCACCCATCTCCACGATCCACAGTCTCTGCAGAGATCTGATAGAAAATCATTTCGATGTGCTGGATATAGATCCTTCCTTCCGCATAGGAGATGATAAAGAGATAGAGATCCTCAAAGCAGATACCGCAAAGGATGTACTGGAGGTCTACTATTCTTCCGGGGATGCAGCCTTTGCGGAGTTTGCCCGTTGCTATGCGTCCGCCAGATCGGACCAGAATATCGTGAACGCGGTCCTGGATGTCTACCGGATGGCGGACAGCTTTCCGGACCCGGATTACTGGCTGGACAGCTGTCTTAAATGGTATCAGGTAGATCCCGGCCGCCCGGAAAGCCTGTCCGGCTTCGCTCGGACACTGCTGGAGATCGCGAAAGGTCAGATCCGGCAGGCTCTTTCCCTGCTGGAGCGGGCAAGGGCGCTCTGCCGGGAGGATGCAGTCCCGGATTCCTATACCGGGGCCGTAGAAGAGGCGGCAGAGAGCCTGGAGAAGCTGCTGCCTGATGAGGAGGACGCGGCAGCTGACCTGGAAAAATACGAGAAGCTGCGCGCGGGTCTGGAGGGATTCAAACTGAAGAATATGCCGCCTCTCAAGGCGGCCCAGAAGACGGAGACCTCTGAGCAGGTCAGCAGACTGCGCAGCGATGCCAAAAAGATCATCCAGGATCTGCGCGCAGAATATTTCCCCGGAGATCTGAAAAGCTTCGCAAGGGAGATGGCTTATCTTTATCCTTATGTAAAAACGCTCTGCACGCTGGTGCGCAGCTTTGCCCGGCAGTTCCGCCAGGAGAAGAAAGACCGCAATATGCTGGATTTTTCAGATCTGGAGCATGAGGCGCTGCGCCTGCTGGTAAGATTTGAAAGGAGGGAAGACGGGAGCCTTGCGGCGGTACCCACAGATATTGCCGACCAGCTGAGCGGCTGGTATCAGGCAGTGATCTGTGACGAATATCAGGACAGCAACCGGGTCCAGGAGCTGATACTGGACACGCTCTCAGGGGGCAGGCAGGGAAAGGATGACCGCTTTATGGTCGGAGATGTCAAGCAGAGTATCTATGGCTTCCGTCTGGCAGATCCCACCATTTTCATGGAAAAATACGACCGCTGGAATGCTTTTGAGCAGGGCGGACGGGAGAGAGTCATCCACCTCCATAACAATTTCCGCAGCCGCAGGCATATCCTGGACGCGGTGAACTTTATATTCAGCAAGATCATGCGCCGGCAGGTGGGCGGGATAGAATATGATCAGGACGCGGCCCTTGCGGGGCCTGAGGGCCCCGGCATATACCCGCCCGCGCAGGGGCTGCGGACTGCCTCCCGTACGGAAATGCTTTTGATCAATTATTCCGGGGATCCGGCGGGAGAGGACGCGGATCAGGAGATCCTGCCCCGGGAGCAGGTGGAGGCCTCGGTGATCGCCGACCGCATCGTTCAGCTGACAGACCCCGAAAGCGGCCTGTCCGTATATGACAAGGATCAAAAAAAATACCGTCCTCTGCAGTACCGGGATATCGCCATCCTGCTCCGTTCGCCGTCCGGTGATGCAAATGGGATCGTGAATACGCTGGCAGCCCGGGGAATCCCTGCAGCTGCCGAGCTGAAAAAGGGATTTCTGGACGCTCTGGAGATCCGGGTCATGAAGTCTGTGCTCAGTGTGATAGATAATCCGCACCAGGACATTCCCCTGGCGGCGGTCCTTGTCAGTCCCATCGTGGGTATGACCGGGGAGGAGATGGCCCGCATGCGGGGACAGAAGGAGGGGGACCTCTTTGACGCGGTGCAGGAGAATGAAGATCCCGCTGCCGGGAGCATCAAGACAAAAAAGTTCCTGAAGAGCCTGGAAAAGCTGCGCCGGGCTTCCCATTACATGGAAATGAATGATCTGATCCGTCTCATCTATGACGAGACCGTCTATTATGACTATGTGAGGGCGCTCCCTGCCGGACGCCGCCGGCAGGCCAACCTGGACCTGCTGCTGCAGATGGCGGTAAATTTTGCCCAGAGCCGGATGAGCGGTCTCTTCCGTTTCCTGCGCTATCTGGAGAATATAGAAAAGACAGAGCAGGATATCGGAGAAGCTTCCGTGCCGGATGAGGAGGGCGGCCTCGTAAGGGTCATGAGCATCCATAAGAGCAAAGGCCTGGAGTTCCCCATAGTCTTTCTTGGCGGTATGGGCAAACAGTTCAACATGAATGACAACAAAAAAGCGGTCCTTCTCGATCCCCATTATGGGATAGGGATGGACGCCGTAAACTGCAGGGGAAGGGTGAAGGTGAAGACCATATTCAGCAGGATCATCAGCCGGCAGATAAGGAATAACCTGCTCGCGGAAGAGCTGCGTCTGCTCTATGTGGCCATGACCCGGGCCGAGGAACTGCTGATCATGGTGGGGACCACAAAGGACGCAGACAAAGCGCTGAAGGACTGGAGCGGGACCGCAGATGCCGGCCGGCCCTTCACGGCAGGGGAGATCCTTAAGGCCAGGTCTTACCTGGACTGGGTCATTCCCTGTATCTGGCACTCCGGGTCCGGCGGGAACCTGCGCCGTTATTGCCCGGACGCAGCCAGAGTCGGCGGCAGGCAGCCGGAAGAAGGCGTCGGTCTTTTTGAAGCCCATGTCATAGAAGGCGCCGGACTGTTTGACACCAGTCTGGTACAGGCAGCAGAAGGAAAGCTTAAGAGAGAAGATCTGGAGAGGCGGGTGCGCAGCGCGTCGGATACAGAAAGCGGCAGGAAGAGGGCAGCCCTGCTGCAGGAGGACAGTCTCTGGCAGTATCCCTGGAAGGAAGAAGCCGGGCTGAAAGGGAAATACACTGTTTCCGAACTCAAGCGGGCTGCTTATGAACAGGAGGAAGAGGCAGAACAATTCTATCCTGTTCAGAAGCAGGAGCAGGAACCCCAGGAAGAAGAAGTGCCGGCTTTTATGCTGGACGGAGGGTCAGCGCAGGGGAAGACGGAGGAAAAGTTCACGCCCGCCCAGCGGGGCACTGTCTGGCACAGGTTTTTGGAGCTGCTGGATTTTGCCCATGTACCCGAAAAGGATCTGCAGACCTGGGTGAAGGGTCAGCTTCAGGAGATGACCCGGTCCGGCAGACTGACAGAAAAAGAGGCTGCCCTCATATCTCCCCGCCGGATAGAGGGACTGCTGGCCTCCCCTCTTGGCAGGAGAATGGCAGCGGCGGCGGCCAGGGGTGATCTGCACAGGGAGAGCCAGTTTATGGCCCAGATCCCTGCCAGCCTGATCCGGCCCGGTATTTCCTCCGGCCGCAGCGTCATAATCCAGGGTGTTGTGGATGCCTGGTTTGCAGAAGACGGGAAGATCTGCCTGTTGGATTACAAGACAGATTATGTCACAGAGGACAACTGCCGGCAGATATTGACAGAACGATACGCGGTCCAGCTGGATTATTACAGCTATGCCCTTGAAAAGATCACCGGCCTGCCGGCAGCCGAAAAAATACTTTACAGTCTGCGGCTGGGCCGCGAAATCCCGGTTCGTTGACATTTTCAGTAAATATATTAAAATAAGAAAGACTCTGAAAATAAAAAGGGGGAAAAGCAGAAAATGGGAGCAGAACAACAGCAAGGCACAGCGCAGGCTTACAGCGGATTTGCCCAGGTCTATGATGCCCTCATGGACAATGTTCCCTATGATGAGTGGACAGCTTATCTCATATCCCTGCTGCGTCAGTATGGAGCAGAAGGCGGGATCGCGGCAGATCTGGGCTGCGGGACCGGCAAGGTGACCAGACGGCTGGCCAGGGCCGGTTACGACATGATCGGCATAGACAGTTCCGGGGAAATGCTCGGCATAGCCAGGGAGAACTCCCCGGCCGGCATCCTTTATCTGCAGCAGGATATGCGCAGCTTTGAGCTCTACGGAACCGTGCGCGCCTGTGTCAGTCTCTGCGACAGTATGAATTATCTGCTTTCCGAAGAGGATCTGCTGCAGGTCTTCCGGCTGGTCAATAATTATCTGGATCCCGGCGGCGTCTTTATATTTGACATGAATACTATCTACAAGTACCGGGAAGTCCTGGGAGAGCAGACCATAGCGGAAAACCGCGAGGACTGCGCCTTCATCTGGGATAATTATTATTACGGGCAGGAAAGGGTCAACGAATATGACCTGAATATTTTTGTCCGTGAACAGAATGGACTCTACAGAAAATACAGAGAGATCCACTATCAAAAGGGGTATGAACCGCAGCAGGTATGCGCTCTTCTGGAAGAGGCCGGCCTTAAGGTCCGTGCCGTCTATGACGCATTTACAAGAAACGCTCCCCGGCCGGACAGCCAGCGGCTGTATTTTATAGCACAGGAGTGCAGCAAGAAGAAAGAACTGCCGGGGACAGGAGGAATACTATGAGTGATTATATCGTACAGGCGGCAGGCGCCCAGGATCAGGTAAGAATATACGCGGCGGACACCCGGGATCTTGTGGAGGAGGCCAGGAATATACACGGCTGCAGTCCGACGGCAGCGGCAGCTCTTGGACGGCTGCTCACGGCAGGCAGCATGATGGGCAGCATGATGAAGGGAGAAGATGACCGGCTGACGGTCCAGATCAAGGGCGACGGCCCTGCCGGCAGACTCCTGGTGACAGCCCGGTCCGACGGCAGTGTAAAAGGCTATATCCAGAACCCGCAGGCCGATGTACCCCCCAAATACAGGGGAAAGCTTGATGTGGGCAGGCTGGTGGGCCATGGCATCCTCAATGTCATCCGCGATATGGGCATGAAGGAACCCTATACGGGCAGCACAAGCCTGGTCAGCGGTGAGATCGCCGAGGATCTGACATATTATTTCGCTTCCAGTGAACAGGTTAACTCCAGCGTCGGACTGGGCGTGCTGATAGATACAGACGGAAGCGTGCGGCAGGCAGGCGGATTTATACTGCAGCTTATGCCCTTTGCATCGGATGAACTGATCAGTCGGCTGGAAGAGAACCTGCGGCAGCTTCCTTCCGTAACATCTCTGCTGGAGGACGGGCACACGCCCGAGTCCATGATCCGCCTAATCATGAAGGGCTGTGACGTGCATTTCTTCGATAAGCTTCCGGCCGCCTATGTCTGTGACTGCAGTATGCAGCGGGTGGAGAAGGCCATCATCAGCATAGGGAAAAAGGACATCCAGGAAATGATAGATGATGGCCAGCCTATAGAGGTTGGCTGTCAGTTCTGCAGAAAGAAATATAAAATAGAAGTTTCCCGTCTGAAGGAGCTTCTGGACAATGCCCGCTGAAAATTCGCCGCGGATCGTCGAAAAATGTCGAAAAACGATAATTGAAGAACCAGGTAGCTCCCTGCTATAATCAGCACTGAAATGAGATTTCTCCGGCCGGAAATGATAAACAGCTTATTGCGTCTGACAGGCGCCTGCTTAAGAAGGAGAAATACATGGATAGACAAAATTACAGGGAGTTCACCTCTATTATGGAGGAATGGGTGGGCCGGCAGCTGCCGGCCGGGTACGAGACCAGGCTGGACTATATCACGCAGAACAACGGAGCGAGGAGGCAGGTACTGATCATATCGGGCGGGCAGAGCGGATTCTGCCCGGCCTTCAATATGCAGGAATATTATGACCGCTGCCGCAGCGGAGAGAACCAGCAGGATCTGGCCGATGAGATCGTCACCGCCTGCC
Organism: uncultured Eubacteriales bacterium; assembly: GCA_900317095.1. Classification (GTDB taxonomy): domain Bacteria; phylum Bacillota; class Clostridia; order Lachnospirales; family Lachnospiraceae; genus UBA2912. Next base: position 26,940 of record ONFL01000114.1, read on the forward strand.
TGGATGCACAGATGCCCGGCGCGGGGCCGCTGGCCGGTGACCCGGAAGACTTTGACAACGTCCGCCAGTATCTGGTCCTGCGCGTTGTGAATTATGAGAAGAACCGTGATTTTCTGGAGGACCGGGTCTGCCGCAGACAGATGGATCTGGCGCTCACTGTCTGTCTGTCCTGCCCTGCAGCAGGGGAGCAGGCCGCACTGAGCACGGTGAGCAGACAGCTGGCAGACCGCTGGGAGGTATCCGGGCAGGAACTTTTTGAGATCGCCCGGGAGAACACGATCCGCCTGCAGCCTCCGCTTCTGGAGCGGCTGCAGGACGCACTGCTGCCGCCGGAGCCGGGGCAGGAGGAAGACGAGGCGGATCTTGCGGCCCTGCTGGAGGGCAGCAGCGGCGATGATATATTTCTTCTGACCTGCCGGCAGAAAAGAGGCGGAGCAGTGCATATGTTCGACCGCCGGCTGCTGGGTCAGATCAGCAGCTGCCTGGGCAGGGATCTCTATATCCTGCCCAGCAGTGTCCATGAGGTGCTCCTGGTGCCCGCCGGGAGCGGGAATGACCCCGGTCCCGGTCCCCTGTCGCAGATCGTACAGAATGTGAACCGGGAAGTTGTTTCACAGGAGGAATTTCTCTCCGATCACGTCTACCGCTTCATCCGCGCAGACGGGAGGCTGGTCATCGCTGCCTGATCCTCTCTGGCCTGTATGGCGCGTTAAACAGTGAAAACATATCTTGCGGTTATCAGCAAAGTAGGATAGAATAAAGAGAGTTACGCTTTCCGGCGTGACCGGAATAAACAGGTATTTAAGGAAGTGCATGAATGAAGTTTATTAAGACTCCCGTCAAGGGCATGGTGGACATGCTTCCGGCAGACATGCGTCTGAGAAAGCATATTCTGGAGATGATCCGGCAGACCTATGCTCTGTATGGATTCATGGAGATTGAGACCCCTGTGATGGAACATATAGAGAACCTGACTTCCAGACAGGGCGGGGATAATGAGAAGCTGATCTTCAAGGTGCTCAAGCGCGGCGCGGATCTGCGCAGAGCCATAGACGCGGGCCGGGAAGAATTCGCGGACAACGGTCTGCGCTACGACCTGACTGTACCGCTGTCAAGATATTATGCCAACAATAAGGAACAGCTGCCGGCACCTTTCAAGGCCCTGCAGATCGGCAATGTATGGCGCGCGGATAATCCGCAGAAGGGGCGTTTCCGTCAGTTTACCCAGTGTGATATCGACATACTGGGAGACGACAGCAATCTGGCTGAGATAGAGCTGGTGACCGCGACTTCCAATATGCTGACGAAGATATTCAGCGAAGTGGGCATCACGGATTTTACCATCCATATCAATGACCGCCGGATCCTGTATGCCGCTGCCCTGGAAGCCGGTTTTAAGGAAGAGGAGATCGGGGATGTCCTGATCAGCCTGGATAAGTTCGATAAGATCGGCATGGACGGCATCCGCAGGGAACTGGTGGAGAACGGCTGTCCGCAGGAACAGGCAGACCGTTATCTGGCTGTTTATGAGAATGCAGCAGCCGGTGTCTCCTGCAGAGATTTCTCTTCTAAGATCGGTGCGGGGCTCCTGGAAGACGATGTAGTGGAGAACATGGAAGAGATCATCTCCTGCGTACAGCCTATGATCAGCAGCCATGTCAGCATCAGTTTCGACCCGACCCTGGTGCGCGGTATGGGCTACTATACCGGTACGATCTTTGAAGTCACCATAGACGGATACAATTTTTCTATCGCCGGCGGCGGCCGCTATGACAAGATGGTCGGCCGTTTCTGCGGGCAGGATGTCTGTGCCTGTGGTTTTTCTATCGGATTTGAGAGGATCATCACCATACTGCGGGATAAGATGGACAGCCAGATCCCGGTTTCTGATAAGTGTCTGGCTATCCTCATAGACAAGAAGGCGCCCGCCGCTAAGAAGATGGAAGCATTTTCCCGCGCGCAGGAGCTGCGCGCCCAGGGCACCATGGTTACGGTGCAGCCTATGCGCAAGAATATGAAGCAGCAGATCAGCCGTCTGGAAGCAGAGGGCTATCATGATTTTGAAAAAATTTATAAAGACTGATGGCAGGCAGCGCCGGAATCCAGAGCGGACCGGCGCTGCTCATCATAAAGAATATACGAAAGAGAAAGTGGAGAGGAGTCTGTTATTATGGCTGAGTCAATGCTGGGAATGAAGCGGACCCACCGCTGCACGGAAGTATCTGTCTCCGATATCGGAAGCACCGTGACGGTAATGGGCTGGGTTCAGAGGAGCAGGAACAAGGGCAGCCTGATTTTTGTCGACCTGAGAGACAGGAGCGGGATTCTGCAGCTGATTTTTGAGGAAGGAAAGACACCTGCAGCGGTGTTTGAGAAAGCAGTTAAGCTCAGAAGTGAATATGTGATCGCCGTGACCGGCAGGGTCGCAAAGCGCGCGGGGGCTGTGAACCCCAATCTCAGGACCGGAGATATAGAGATCCTGGCAGATGAACTGCGGATCTTATCGGAGTCTGAGACACCGCCGTTCCCTATTGAAGAGAACAGCAGGACCAGAGACGACATCCGCCTCAAGTACCGCTATCTGGATCTGCGCAGACCGGATCTGCAGAAGAATATTTTTATGCGCAGCAGGGTCTGCCAGATCGTCCGCAGCTTCCTGACAGATGAGGGATTTATAGAGATAGAGACTCCTATGCTGACAAAGTCCACACCGGAGGGAGCCAGAGACTATCTGGTGCCCAGCCGGGTCCATCCCGGTTCTTTCTATGCGCTTCCCCAGTCTCCCCAGCTCTTCAAGCAGCTGCTGATGGTCTCCGGTTATGACCGTTATTTCCAGCTGGCAAGATGTTTCCGTGATGAGGATCTGCGCGCGGACCGGCAGCCGGAATTTACCCAGATCGATATGGAGCTGTCTTTCGTCGATGTGGATGATGTCATAGACGTGAATGAGCGTCTGCTCAAGCGCCTTTTCAAGGAGATCCTTGACGTCGATGTGCAGATCCCGATCCAGAGAATGTGCTGGCAGGAGGCTATGGAGCGCTACGGTTCCGACAAACCGGATACCCGCTTCGGCATGGAGCTTCAGGATGTCACTGACATAGTAAAGGACTGCGGATTCGGCGTATTCACCGGCGCCATAGAGAAGGGCGGCAGCGTCCGCGGCATCAATGCCAAAGGTCAGGGCGGCATGCCCAGAAAGAAGATAGACAAGCTGGGTGAGTTCGTAAAGGATTACGGCGCAAAGGGTCTTCCCTACATCGCTCTTCACGAGGATGGAACCTGTAAGTGTTCCTTTGCCAAGTTCATGACAGATGAAGAGCTGAAAGCGCTGATCGCTGCCATGAAGGGCGAACCCGGAGACCTGCTCCTGTTCGCGGCAGACAGGGACAAGACAGTATTCGCGTCCCTGGGTGCCCTGCGTCTGGAACTTGGTAAGCAGATGGGCCTGATAGACAAGAACAAGTTTAATTTCCTGTGGGTAACAGAATTTCCTCTTCTGGAGTGGTCCGATGAGGAGAATCGTTATATGGCGATGCATCATCCCTTCACCATGCCCATGGAAGAAGATTATCCCAATATTGACACAGATCCCGGACACGTGCGCGCCAAGGCTTATGATATAGTACTGAACGGTACAGAGATCGGCGGCGGCAGCGTCCGTATCCATCAGGATGACATTCAGGAGAAGATGTTCGAGGTTCTTGGATTTACAAAGGAGAGAGCCTACAGACAGTTCGGCTTCCTGCTTGACGCTTTCCGCTACGGCGTACCGCCTCACGCAGGTCTGGCCTATGGTCTGGACCGTCTGGTCATGATCATGGCAGGGGCAGATACCATCCGCGATGTCATCGCCTTCCCGAAAGTAAAGGACGCATCCTGTCTGCTGACAAGCGCTCCGGCACCGGTCGAGGAAGATCAGCTTGAAGAACTCGGTATAGAGGTTCGTCCGCAGGAGGGTGAACCTGCAGAAACAGCAAAAGAATAACAGGAGGTAAAGCATGTATTCTTTTCACGACATTGAAGCAGAAGATAAGGAAATTGCCGAGGCGCTCTGCCTTGAGATCGGACGTCAGAATGGAAATATCGAACTGATCGCTTCCGAGAATTTTGTCAGCAAAGCAGTTATGTCTGTCATGGGCAGCCAGCTGACGAACAAGTACGCGGAAGGTTATCCGGGAAAGCGTTATTATGGCGGATGCCAGTATGTTGATATCGTCGAGAACCTGGCCATCGAGCGCGCCAAAAAGCTTTTCGGGGCAGCCTATGTAAATGTGCAGCCTCATTCCGGCGCCCAGGCCAACATGGCAGTATATCAGGCTCTGCTGCAGCCCGGCGATACATTTATGGGAATGTCCCTGGATCAGGGCGGACATCTGACCCACGGAAGCGCGGCCAACTTCTCCGGCAAGCTCTTCAAGTGTGTGCCTTACGGCGTCAACAAGGACGGATTCATCGACTATGATGAGGTCGAGAAGATTGCGCTGGAGTGCAGACCGAAGATGATCATCGCAGGAGCCAGCGCTTACTGCCGTATCATAGATTTCAAGCGTTTTCGCGAGATCGCCGATAAGGTCGGCGCTTATCTGATGGTGGATATGGCGCACATTGCGGGCCTGGTTGCGGCAGGTCTTCATCCGAGCCCGGTACCCTATGCGGATGTTGTGACGACAACAACCCACAAGACACTGCGGGGACCCCGGGGCGGCATGATCCTGTGCGGAACAGATAAGTATGCCAAGAAGCTGAACTCTGCTATCTTCCCCGGCATCCAGGGAGGTCCTCTTATGCATGTCATCGCCGCGAAGGCAGTTGCTTTCGGCGAGGACCTCAAGGATGACTTTAAGGTTTATCAGCAGCAGATCATCGACAATGCCCAGGCACTTGCAAAGGGTCTTATGAACAGAGGCGTGGATATCGTTTCCGGCGGAACAGACAACCACCTTATGCTGGTCGACCTGCGCAGCACCGGCCTTACCGGCAAGGAAGCGGAGAAGATGCTGGATGAAGTTCATATTACCTGCAATAAGAACACCATCCCTGATGATCCGCAGTCTCCGTTTGTAACCAGCGGTCTGCGTCTGGGAACACCGGCCGCCACGACCCGCGGATTCAAGGAAGATGATATGGATCAGGTAGCGGAGGCTATTGCCCTTACACTGAAGGACTTTGCTGCCAACAAGGAAAAGGCAGCTGCCATCGTCAAGTCTCTGACTGATAAGTATCCTCTGTACGAAGAGGTCTGATCCGCTTTTATCCGGCCGGCGTGCCGTGCCGGATAAGGCGGGAGGATGCCGGATAAGGCGGGAGGATGCCGGCCGCAGCGAAACGGTCCGGCACCCCGGGCGGTCTCTTTTCTGCCTGCCTGCAGAGGCGGGCAGGAGAGGCCGCCCTTTCATTTTTTTTGCTTCTTTATGCCGTATATGATATGATAAAATAAGCCATTAAAATAATTTACAGCCCGGTGCAGGCCGGAGCGGAGGGAACACCGCATGGCATATCATATTGCAGTAGACAGTTGTACAGACTTGAGTCCGCAGATGTGGAAGGATGAGCATATTCGTCAGGTTCCGCTTACCCTCATCGTGGGAGATGAGCAGATCATTGATGACCAGACATTTGATCAGGCGGTTTTTCTGGCGAAAGCGGCCCTCTGTGAGTCCGCGCCTTCCTCGGCCTGTCCGTCTCCGCACGCTTTTATGGAAGCCATGGGCTTTGATGATGAGGACGCCTATTGCGTCACGCTTTCGGCGCAGCTGAGCGGATCCTATAACAGCGCTCTGCTCGGCGAGCAGCTTCTGCGCGAGGAATTTCCGAATAAGAAGATGCATGTTTTTAACAGCCGGGCCGCCTGCTGCGGTCAGAGCCTGATCGTCATGAAGATCCAGGAATGTATAGGACAGGGCATGGATTTCCGGAAGGTGGTCAGTACGGTTGAGGAATATATCAGTGAAGAGACCACGCTTTTTGTCCTTGAATCACTGGATACGCTGCGCAAGAACGGACGTCTGACCGGTCTGCAGGCCAAGGTGATCAATGTCCTCAATATCAAGCCGGTCATGGCATCAACTCCCGAGGGTTCCATCCGGCAGGCAGATATCGGGCGGGGTATGAAGAGAGCGCTCCAGAAGATGGTCGCGCATATAGAAGACACACTGACTGACCCGGAAGACAAGACGCTGGCCATTTCTCACTGCAACTGCCCGGAACGGGCGATCCTGGTCCGCAAGATGGTGATGGAGAAGTATCCATTCAAGGATGTGGTCATATTTCCGACATCCGGCGTGGGATCTTTGTATGCCGGTGACGGCGGCATCGTGGCAGCTTTTTAAGTATGCGGGCAGTGCCTGTCCGCATTTATTTCGCAAAACAGAATCATTACCGGAGATCTGGAGGTTTCAATGAGCAGTATCTATGATTCATTAAACCCCGTCCAGCAGGAAGCGGTCTATCATACGGAGGGGCCGCTTCTTATTCTTGCAGGGGCGGGTTCTGGCAAGACCAGGGTTCTGACACACAGGATCGCCTATCTGATCGGAGAGTGTCATGTCAATCCCTGGAATATTTTTGCCATCACATTTACAAACAAGGCCGCAAGAGAGATGCGGGAGAGGGTTGACCAGATCGTCGGTTCCGGCGCCGAAGATGTATGGGTCAGCACATTCCATTCTGCCTGCGTGCGGATCCTGCGCCGGCATATTGACCGGCTGGGTCTGGATCGGAATTTTACCATCTATGACACGGATGACCAGAAGACAGTCGTGAGGCAGATCTGCAAGAATCTGAATATCGATACCAAGAAGCTCAAGGAAAGGACATTTCTGTCCTATATATCTTCCGCAAAGAACGAGATGGTGGGCCCCGTTCAGTATGCGGCGCTGGCTAAGGGAGATTTCCTTAAGGAAACCACCGCCAAAGTCTACGAAGGCTATGAGCAGCGCATGCGCGAGAACAACGCGCTGGATTTTGATGACCTGCTCTGTTATACCGTAGAACTTTTCCAGAAGGACAGCGATGTCCTGGGTTACTATCAGGAAAGACTGAAATATATCATGGTCGATGAGTACCAGGATACCAATACCGTCCAGTTCATGATGATCAGCCTCCTGGCGCAGAAGTACCACAACATCTGCGTGGTCGGCGACGATGACCAGTCCATTTACAAGTTCCGGGGCGCCAATATCAACAACATTCTTAATTTCGAGAAGACATTCCCCGGCGCGAAGGTCATAAAGCTGGAGCAGAATTATCGGTCCACCAAGACCATACTCGAAGCGGCCAACAGCGTCATCCATCATAACATAGGACGCAAGGACAAGACGCTCTGGACTTCCAATGAGGAAGGGGCGAAGATCACACTCCGCCAGTATAACAATGAGTATGACGAGGCAAATGGCGTCGTTCGCGATATAGAACGCCGCAAAGACAGACAGGGGCTGGATTACCGCGACTTTGCCGTCCTTTACAGGACAAACGCACAGGCCCGTGTCCTGGAGGAAAAGTTTGTCACGGCAAATATTCCCTATCATGTTTTCGGCGGTGTTAATTTCTATCAGCGGCGCGAGATAAAGGATATCCTGTCTTATCTGCGCGTTGTGGATAATGGCAGCGACGACATATCCGTGCAGCGGATCATCAATGTGCCCCGGCGGGGGATCGGTTCTACGACGCTGGGCAAGGCGGTCTCCTTTGCAGCTTCCGGCGGCATCAGTCTTTTTGAGGGACTGTGCCGGGTGGACGATATAGAGGGCATGGGCCGCGCGGCAGGCAAGATCCGTGCTTTTACGGACATGATACTGGGCTTCCGGGCCCAGAAGGATCAGATCCCCCTGGCAGATCTTTATGACAACATACTTGACGTCACCGGTTATCTGGCTGAACTTAAGGCGGAGCAGACCGATGAGGCCCAGACCCGCATAGAGAACCTGGACGAACTGCGCAATAAGATCGTTGCCTACACAAAAGAACATGAGGACGGAACCCTTTCCGGCCTGCTGGAAGAGATCGCCCTGGTAGCCGAGGTCGACAACCTGGAAGATTCCGACAATCAGGTAGTGCTGATGACCCTGCACAGTGCCAAAGGCCTGGAATTCCCGTATGTATATATGACCGGCATGGAGGAGGGACTCTTCCCAAGTTATATGTCGATGATGAGCGGAGATCCCTCCGATGTGGAGGAAGAGCGGCGGCTGTGCTATGTGGGCATCACCCGTGCCATGAAGCATCTGACTCTCAGCTATGCCCGCTCCCGCATGATCCATGGAAATACGCAGTATAACAGCATTTCCCGCTTTATCCGTGAGATACCGCCGCAGTTTCTTGACGCGCGGATGGATGTGAAAAAGCCGGCAGGCAGGACGATACCGCAGAGCGCAGGCAGCGGTTTTTACACATATTCTGAGTCTGCAGGAGCCGCTGCCGGCCGCGGCGGGGATCTTTTCGGGTCCTCCAGAAGTTCCGGCGCCGGCTGCGGCAGCAAGGCGGCATCTGCCGTGCAGTCCTATATTCGCAAGGGGTCGTCTTTTACAAAAATCAGACCGGATTACGGGCCCGGTGACCGGGTAAAGCACAGAAAATTCGGCATCGGGATCGTCAAAGAAGTTACAGATCAGGGATCTGATTATGAAGTCGCCGTGGAGTTTGAGAAGTTTGGCATGAAGAAGATGAAGGCTTCCTTTGCAAAACTGGTGAAAGCATGATATAATCTTAGCGACTGGTACAAATGAGCCGTGTACGCGGCTGGAAAGGATGTGTCTTATGGATAAACTCAATGAAATTATGGGCGTACAGAAGGTCAGTGAGATGCTTCGTGATTACGAGCTGTCTACGGAGAAGAAGAGGACACTGCGGATCGTTATTACTGTGATCGCGCTTATCCTGGCAGCTGCCTGTGCAGGTTATGTAATTTATAAATTCATCACCAGAAATAATGACAGCTATGATGACGACTTCGACGATGATTTTGATGACGACTTTGATGATGATTTCGAGGATGACGATGAAGTCGACGAAGACGAAGAGGATTCCGAGGATGAAGATGCTGTAGATGAAGAGGAAGCCGGGGACGCCGATACCGAAGAATAACCGCGGGTATCTCCGGATAAGTTTCCTTTAAAGGAAAGAGTACCAGGGAGCTGTTGCTGATGATGAACCGGCAGCAGCTTTCTTTTTTCAGGAAGGTTTTTTCAGGAAGGGAGAGCAGATGAGAAAGGGAGACATTGTAGAGGGCGTGATCGATCATGTGGATTTCCCGAATAAGGGGTACATCCTTACCCAGGAGGGGCCTGTGATCGTAAAGAACGGCATCCCCGGACAGACGGTCCGCGCCATGGTGAACAAGAAAAAGCATGGCCGGGTCGAGGCCAGGCTTCTGGAAAGGCTGCAGCCCTCCCCGCTGGAGACGGTACAGGCTGTATGCGGTGAATTTCCGGACTGCGGCGGCTGTATGTACCAGACCATGGATTACGGGCAGCAGCTGCAGATGAAGAGCCGGCAGGTCCGGCAGCTGCTGGATGAAGCCATGCGGCAAGCCGGCCAGGTGCGGGAGGATGCAAGCCCGGATTATGAATTCGAAGGGATCACGGCAAGTCCTGACCAGTGGGAATACCGCAACAAGATGGAATTTTCCTTCGGCGACGATCATCTTGGCGGTCCGCTGACCCTGGGCCTGCACAAGAAGGGCAGTACCTATGATGTGCTGACCACGGCAGACTGCAGACTGGTCCATCCGGACTTCACCCTGATCCTGACGGCAGTCCTGCAATACTTTACAGACCATCCCATGCCCTTTTATAAGAAAATGAAGCATGAAGGATATCTGCGCCATCTGCTGCTGCGCAGGTCTCAGACCAGCGGGGAGATCCTGGTGCATATAGTGACGACCAGCCAGGGGCAGTGCGACATGGAACCGCTGGTGGAAGAACTTTTGTCCCTGCAGACCCGGGGGAAGATCGCCGGTATCATGCATATCATCAATGATTCCCTGGCGGATGTGGTCCGCAGTGACCAGACCCGAATCCTTTACGGCCGAGATTATTTTTATGAGACCATACTGGGCCTGACCTTTAAGATATCCTCTTTCTCTTTCTTCCAGACAAATACCAGGGGAGCCGAAGAACTTTACAGAAAAGCCCGCGGCTATATCGGTGATATTGAGGACATGACAGTTTTTGATCTCTACTGCGGGACAGGGACCATTTCCCAGATCATGGCCGGAGCGGCCCGCAGGGTCGTGGGAGTGGAGATCGTCAGCGAGGCGGTCGAAGCCGCCAGGGAGAACGCTGCGCTCAATGGCCTGGACAACTGTACATTTATTGCCGGTGATGTGCTGACGGCGCTGGACGAGATTGAGGAGAAGCCGGACTATATTGTCCTGGATCCGCCCCGGGACGGCATTAACCCGAAGGCTCTGAGAAAGATCATCGATTACCAGGTTCCTCATATGGTCTACATTTCCTGCAAGCCCACCAGCCTGACCCGGGACCTGCAGCTTCTGATCCAGGGCGGCTACAGACTGGAGAAAGCCTGCTGCGTGGACATGTTTCCAAATACGGTCCATGTGGAGACGGTTGTACTTCTTTCCCACAAAAAACCTGACAGCGTAATCAATGTAAAAGTAGAGTTTGGCGAGGGTGAGGGCAA
>ONFL01000065.1 GCA_900317095.1 uncultured Eubacteriales bacterium
AGAAAAAGGTTGTTTCCTATCACGAGGTCGGTCATGCTCTTGTCGCGGCTATGCAGACTCATACGGCTCCGGTTCAGAAGATCACCATCATCCCCAGAACATCGGGAGCTCTTGGCTATACCATGCAGGTAGAGTCCGGCAACCATAACCTTTATACAAAGGAAGAACTGCTGGATGAGATTGCGACTCTGACGGGCGGACGTGCTGCGGAGGAAGTCATATTCCATTCCATCACTACCGGTGCTTCCAATGATATAGAGAAGGCCACCAAGCTGGCCAGGGCCATGATCACCCGTTACGGCATGAGCGATCAGTTTGATATGGTGGCCATGGAGACGCAGACAAACCAGTATCTGGGAGGAGATTCTTCTCTGACCTGTTCTGCGCAGACCCAGAAAGATATAGATGACCAGGTTGTGGCTATTGTGCGTGCCCAGCATGACAAGGCAAAGAAGATCCTCGAGGACAACCGGGCCAAGCTGGATGAGATTGCCGCCTTCCTGTATAAGAGAGAGACCATCACCGGGGAAGAATTTATGGAGATCCTCAGCAGAGGCAGCCAGGCACAGATCAGTGACAGTCCTGCTCCGGCGGATATGTAAGGAGAGAGATATGTTCAGTATTTTCGGGAAGAAAAAAGATAAGACTATTACCGCAAGGACTCTGGTCGGGGATGTTCTCTCTTATGATCCGGGTATTGCCGATGTCCTCATGCAGAGCGGCATGCACTGCATAGCCTGCCCGTCCGCCAGACATGAGTCTCTGGAGATGGCCTGTCTGGTCCATGGACTGGACGTGAACAGCGTGGTAGCAGACCTGAACCGCTATATGGCTGAGAAGCAGTAAGGAATAAAGACGAAAAGACGGAAAAAGCTTCCGGCAGCTGCCTTTTAAGCAGCCGCCGGAAGCTTTTTTACGGCAGGGACTCTTCAGAGAGGTCACTGTCAGTATGTTCATGGAAGTTATTTCATAAGGGCATCCGCCAGAGCTTCCAGCTGAGCCTCGCTCTGTTCATTGAGAGAGGACTTGATGGTGACGGTAGGCTCAAGAATAGTCAGATTCTTGCACTTTGCAAGGGCTTCCTTCATATGCTTGGCAGCGCAGGGAGCCCAGGTGCCGTTCTCTATAAAGCCGACGGTTCTGTTCTGGAACTCACGCTCGGCAAGGTTGCCCAGGAAATGTCTCATGTAAGGGAAGATGCTGTTCATATAAGTCGTGGTCGCAAGGACGATCTTGCTGTAGCGGAAGGCATCGCCGACGCACTTATCAAGGTCTGTGCGGGCCAGATCGTTGACGATCACCGTCTGGGCGCCCTTTGCGCGGAGCTTATCGGCAAGCAGTTCTACCGCCTTCTTGGTATTGCCATAGACGGAAGTGTAGCAGATGCAGATTCCCTCGGTCTCGGGTGTATAGGAAGACCACTTGTCGTAGAGATCCAGATAATAACCCAGGTTCTCTGTCAGAACAGGTCCGTGCAGAGAGCAGATCTTCTGGATGTCAAGGCCTGCGGCTTTCTTAAGGACCTTCTGGACCTGCATGCCGTACTTGCCGACGATGCCGATATAATAGCGGCGGGCTTCTTCTGCCCAGTCATCGAAGGGAACATCGTTGGCGCCGAATCTGCCGAATCCGTCAGCTGCAAAGAGGACCTTATCCGCGTCATCGTAGGTCATGATAACCTCCGGCCAGTGAACCATCTGGGCTGTGATAAAATGCAGGGTATGCTTTCCGAGCGGAAGAGTGTCACCCTCTTTAACAACAATCCTGCGGTCTTCATACTGATTGTGATAGAGCTGGTCCATGAAGGTAAAAGCCTTTGAACTGGCCAGGACCTTTGTGCTCTTAAATGTATCCATAAATCTGGTAATGTTTTTGGAGTGATCGGGCTCCAGATGCTGGACGATGAAATAGTCCGGTTCTCTGTCCCCGAGAACCTTGCGGATATTGGCCAGCCACTCTTCGCCAAAATCATAGCCTACGCTGTCCATGACGGCGATCTTGTCGTCAAGAATAACATAGGAGTTATAAGCCATGCCATTGGGTACATCATAGTGGCCTTCAAAAAGATCAACCTTGTGATCGTTGACACCAACATACTTGATATCGTCTGAAATAATCTGCATGTTAATCTCCTTTATATGAGTTTGGAAAATTCTGCCGTACACGGCGGCAGAAAAATAATAGAATTCGCCTTCATTATATCATCATTTTCACAGGCTATGCATAGATATGGAGATAAAATTTTTGTTAAATATTGCATTTTTTCATATAAATTTGCACTTGTTAATGGTACAATGGCTATCGTGTGAAAGGGGATCGTAAATGACCGGGAAAGTTACATTCACAAAAGAAGAGCTGGATGAGAAGGTGAAAGTTCCTGCCATTGTTGAGGCGGAGCTTCGCCATCTTGTGGAAGACAGGCTGGAACAGAGCGGCCTTTATCATAGAATATTTACCAGGATCAAGACGTCGGAATCTCTGGAGAGGAAATTCCGGCTTAAGACATACAATCAGGACAAGAAGATCCAGGATCTGGTCGGTGTGCGGGTGGACGTCTACTTTGAGGATGACCTGCGGATCTGCAAGGATATTCTGGAGCAGATGTTCGACCTGGTGGAATGGTCGGAGTCTGATCAGAAGGACGTGGAATTCAAGCCGGTGAAGATAAATGGTGTATTCCGGATCCCCCGCTATCTGCGGGATCAGATTTCGGCCGAGACCTGGGATATGTGTATAGACGATACTGTGGAGATCCAGATCAAGACCGTTTTCTTCGAGGGCTGGCATGAGATAGAGCATGACATGCGCTACAAGGGCGGAGAGCTCTGGATCGGAAAGAATAAGGTAGCCAGATATTTCAACAGTATACTGGCTACACTGGAGCTTTGCGACAAGTCCATGGTAACGCTTTTTGAGAATCTGGGCCACGACCTTTATAAGGAGAGAAACTGGGCCGGCATGATGAAGGCTCATTACCGTCTGAAGATGGAAGAAGTGGTCATTTATCCGGAGGTGGAGGAAATCCTGGATACGGACAGATCCGAGAACAACATTGGCAAGCAGCTGTTCAAGACCCCCCGCCGGGTTCTGGTCGACGCGCTGCTGGCCAAGCCCCGCCGGGTTCCTATAAATGCCAATACCATTATTGCCCTGGTCAATGAAGCTGTGATCCATGATGACAGCCTGACCCGGATCTTCCACGACAAGGATGTATTTGATGACGGAAGTGACCAGATGGGAGAGGAGTTTGCCTACCGCAAGCTGGAGCCTCTCCGCAAGGTGTCTGTCTTCCACGCAAGCGTGAATCTGAGCACTTATAAGTACAGCCGGCATGAAGCCTGCCTGGAGGCGGCCAGACTTGCCTATTCCTGGATCTATGATAAGTTCGGCTGCCTGGACAGCACAATACCCAAACAGATCTGCAGCTTTGAAGTACATCCCATGGGATACCGGGTTGTTGTGGATTATAAGCCGGAAGAGGATTACTGGAGCCTGATGACAGAGCATATAGACATGGAGACGCCCGGCCAGGTCTGGGTGACGACAGCAGAATGCAGGCTGGCTGAGGACGGACGGCAGATGCTGACCGTTGATAACTCCTACGCCGCCGGATCTCAGAACCGGGGATACATTAACCGTAATTTCAGCTGTCCCAAGTTCTATTCGGTCATTTCTGACCGCATAGGTCTCTTTGATGTCCGCTACCTGTCCACATCCCGCCGGATGATCCGTGACCGGCAGATCCCCAAGATCCGTGATCTGATCAACAGCCCGCGGCGCACGATGCCGGTATGCCTGATCGTCTCGGAGGAAGGGGACAATGGCTGGCTGGACGAGACCTGGCTTGAGAACTTCCGGGTTTATGATTTTACCCGCATGGCCGGCCGCTATACCCATATATACACCTGCAGTACACAGGCCGCGGACCAGGTTCTGGAAGGAATGGGAGTTCCCGCGGGCGGCAGGGCGGTTTATGTCTTCAAACCGCTCTCGTCTGTGAAGAGCAGGTCTGCGGCGGACGCCTGCGTAAAGTATACCCAGGAGGATGTTGCCAGCAGCCGCTTCGGCAGGCATAAGGTCCGCAGCGATTCAAGCAGTTTTGACATTGTGTTTGGAGGACAGGCTTTCTATCACAAGCTCCTCTACGAAGTCAGAGCGGACATGATGAAATAATAGAAAAATAATGACCGGCCTTTGGCCGGTCATTTTCTGTTATCTTGATCCTGTCTGTCTAGATTCTTGGTGACCTGGTGTGCAGCAGCACTGATAGAAGCATTCCTGCTTCTTTTCCGGTCAACTGTGACCACCCGGGATCCCTCTTCTTTTTTCTTTTCAGCTTCTTTCTTCGCTTTGTAATCTTTATAAAGCAGCCAGGCAATGACCAGGCAGCTGACGATGGCAAAGAGAGCAGCCCTGGTTCCTACAAAGAAATAAGCGCAGAAGACCATGATGGCGCCAAAAAGGATGACAGCTATGACAGCACCCATATGATTTCCTCCCTTGTATTCTCATTGCTCGCGCAGGTAACGAGACGAAACACGCTTTGCGGGTTTCGCTCGTTATCGCGGCGTTCGTCGAGTGGACATGCCCGCATGTCCGTTCGACTCATTGCTCGCGTAAATAAAGAGGGGACGGAAAGGAAAGCTCTTTTCCCTTCCGCCCCTTCTGGCTCTTTTTCAAAGAACCGGAACTCCAGACAAATTTTGCTTTACTGAGCTGCTACGGAAGCTGCAGCAGGATCCAAACCGGCCTGGATAGCGATGAACACGACTACGATTACAAGGGCACAATAGAGGATGCAGGGAAGGAAGTTTGTACGGATGATTCTTCCTTCGTTGCCGATGGTGCCGGTCGTGGCTGTCGCGGATACTACGTTGTTGACGCAGACCATATTGCCGATAGCGCCGCCGTTGTTCTGGAGAGCAACGATGAGGACGGTCGGCAGTCCGACCAGCTGCGCCGCCTGGAACTGCAGGGACGAGAACAGGGTGTTGGATACCGTATTGGAACCTGACATAAAGGATCCAAGTACACCGATCAGAGGAGCGATGATGACGTATGCCTTCTGGAAGATGTTGGCAAGTGCGGTAGCCATCTCGACCAGCATGGAATTCATGGCCGGGTTGTCGAAGTTGGTATAACGGAAAATGTTAACCATGGCAACACCGAACAGGAGGGCGACGGCAGCACCTTTTATCATGTTGAAGGTATCACTGAAGGCACCCTTTACGGCTTCGCCGTTCATCTGGTGCAGACCGATGGTGATCAGGGCTACAACGATGAATATGATGCCGGGACTCCAGAGGATAGCATAGTTCCAGTCAAGACCCAGGATGACGTGGCTCTCACCGGTACCAATTGTAAAGGACTTCATGGCGCTGGACCAGCCGGCACCGAACTTCTGCGTTACACGGGTCAGAACCAGAAGGATGGCGATGATGAAGTAGGGGAGCCATGCCTTGAGCAGGGGCATATCGCTGGTCTTGGGAGCAGCGACTTCTGTTGTGGAAACCCAGGACTTGTCCCACTTTTCTTTTTCCTCAAATGTCCATACCTTTTTGGGAACCAGGAAGCCCTTCTTGGTAGTAAACATAACGATGAAGAGGGTGATAACGGCGGGAACCAGGGATGTCAGCTCAGGTCCGATCACGGAAGCGATCAGCAGGTACATAGCGTCAAAAAGAACCGCTACATAGATGATGAAGGGGATGACAGGACCTACATCGGAGAACTTCTTGTCTTTGCCGAAGATCTTGCACATAAGTCCGACACCGACAATGAGGATCATGAAAGAGCCAACGGCCATGGGAATCGCTGACCACTTTGTCAGGGCCATCTTCCAGGTATCCTGGGCGGCTGTATCCTGTACCAGGGCGCTCTGAACGGTCGTAAAGGCTGTGTTTGTAGGTGTACCTACGGCGCCGAAGCATACAGGAACGGAGTTGAACTCCAGGGCGATGATGGCAGCTGCCAGCGGAGGGAAGCCCAGGCTGATCAGCAGCGGAGCGCACAGGGCGGCAGGAGTACCGAATCCGGCAGCACCCTCAATGAAGGCACCGAATATGAAGCCGACGATAACAGCCTGGATGCGGGCGTCCGGTGAAATACCGGTGAACATGCGGTTAATAGCGGACATGGCTCCGGACCGGGAGAGGGTGTTCATAATCAGGATCGCGCCGAATATGATGACCAGTACCTCAAAGGCCCCGAGGAATCCGGTAAGAGTATAGCCGATGGCATGGGTAACAGACATCTTCCATGCGGCAATAGCGATAATGATGGAAAGCAGCCAGGCCAGCGGCAGCGCACGCTTGGCGGGCCAGTTGAAGGCTACCATCAATACGACGGTAACAATGATTGGAATAAACGCAATAATCGCAAGCATGTTATTCTAGAACCTCCTGGGAAATCAGTCTTTGACTACGACAGAGACGCCATTGGGGATGCAGGTAAGAGAAGCGTTCTCTCCCATCAGGGCGCGGGCTTTCGCGTACGCTTCATCGAGTGTCTCACAGTATTCTGCCTTGAGGCCGTTGACCATGTCTTTCTGCTCCTTGTCAGCTACAAAGAATACCTTGTGCTTGCGCAGGATCCGGCACCAGATCTGTGAGCACCACTGATCGGGAACGGTATCTTCCTGTGCCGTTGCCAGGCACTGCTGATAGAAGGCATCTACGCTTTCAGCATCGGCTATACTGTGATAATAGGAATCTCCGCCGGTTCCGTCGGAACAGGTAGCCAGCATGATGATGCAGCCGCCTTCCTTGACAGTGGCTTCTCCTGCACTCAGGCCCTTGGGACACTGATAGGCATTCTGGTCAAGCGGATAGCCGCCGTTGGTGGTGATAACGATGTCAGCCGGCGCGGGCTTTACAACGCAGTAGCGGGAGAGGAAGTCTACTCCCTGGCGGTGAGCTGTCTCCAGGTTGCCGGCAAAGGCAGCCACGGTCTTCTTATCTTCATCAATAACAACATTGCAGATGAAGACAAGCTTTGCCATCTTTGCCGCTGCCACCATGTCCTCGTGGATCGGGTTCTTGTCAATGATCCCGGTCCGGGCATAGGGGCTGTCAATAAACTTGGAACAGTGGTTGCCCATGACGGTCACAGCATCTGCTACACCCGGAAGGATGCTCTTTCTGCCGCCGGAGAAGCCGGCGAAGAAGTGAGGCTCTATAAATCCTTCAGATACAAGCAGGGAAGCGCTGGCCGCAACCTTGTCGATGATGCAGTCCGGGCCGGAGGGAAGGACGCCGACCTTTACATTGGTGGAAGGATCATGTGCGTTGTGTACAACGATGTTGTCTTTGAATTCCTCATAAAGGGAATCCCCCAGCTTGCCGCGCAGCTCTTCTACGGTAGTAGGACGGTGATAGCCTGTCGCTACCAGCAGGGTAATCTTGATGTCCGGATTGCCCTGGCGCAGCTGGGCGATCATCGGAGGCAGGATGTCCTGGCTGGGCACCGGCCGGGTATGATCACTGATAATAATGGTGCAGTCCGGTTTGCCCTTGGCAAGCTCGGACAGAAGAGGGCTGTCGATCGGATGCTGAAGAGCTTCTTCAACGATAGCGATTCCGGGCTTGTCGCTCTTCAGTTCATCGACATGGGATGTCAGTACAGGTGTGTCATCCGGCACATCGAGGCTGAAAGCGGTCTGTCCATAAAGGAAATTCACTGTTTTCATAGTTTGTCACCTCATAAAAATAGGATACCGCGGTGTCAAAAGTGCTGAATTCAATTAAAATTAAGTATCCCTTCCCTGATTTCCTTTTGAATTCAAAACATGCATGGCACCTTGGAATCGATTTGATTTCGCATTCAATATATCATAAAAGAAGACCATAAACAAGGTAGTTGTGAATTGTTTATAAAAAGAATCTAAAAATGTGTAAACAAGTGTTAATTTCATGACAAAGTGCTGAAAACGAGGTTAAAACAGGAAGGAACAAAAATGAAAACGGGCGCGTGACATGCACTGGATGACGATTGAATAAATGAATGTTCAATATTTCAACAAACCACGCAGCCTGAAAAACAGGACAGAAGCCGCGTCGTTGTCAGCCATTTGCGGATATGGTATACTTGTCAGGAAAAAGGCCTGACCGGCCTTCGCATCTGATAAATGCGTCACAAGGATAAGGGGAAAGGACGGTGCGGATGGCAGCCTATGCGGATGTGATCGTTGACATTAGGTCCGGCAGGACAGACCGGGTTTTTCAGTATGCCGTCCCGGAATCCATGAAGGACCGGATAAGGGTCGGCAGTCCAGTGCTGGTTCCCTTTGGCTCGGGAGGACGTATGGTCCGCGGGATCGTTACGGGCTTTAAGGATACCCCGGATGTGGATGCCCGGCGGATAAAGAGCATAGACCATATAGAGGAAGGACAGCCTTCTGTGGATGAACAGCTTGTACGGCTGGCGGACTGGATCAGCCGCAGCTGCGGCGGAAGCATGGCGCAGGCACTGCGGACCGTGATGCCTGTTAAGAAGAATGTGAAAGCAAGGCAGGAAGTACACTACCTTATTAAAGATAAGGAAAAAGCGCAGGCTTATCTTGAACAGATCCGCGGTGACCGCCGTATGAAAGGACGGGTCAGGCTGCTGGATGCCATGCTGCACAGGGAAGATCTGTCCATTTCTTCCCGGACTGCCTCTTCTGTCCTGCGGATAGCGCCGGGGACTCTCAAAGCACTGGAGCAGCAGGGGCTGATCAGCCGCAGCAGCCGCCGTATCATGCGAAATCCTGACATGCCCTTCCTGCAGGGCTGGAACAGGGTTGAGCTGAATGAAGAGCAGGCTGCTGCAGTCCATGATATCCTTGCCTGCGGGCAGGAGTGTGACCGGCAGTGGACGACAGAGAAGGCCGTTCACCTGATCCACGGTATCACCGGGAGCGGGAAGACTGAGGTCTATATGGCCCTGATAGAGAAGGTGCTTCAGCAGGGCAGGCAGGTGATCGTGCTGATCCCGGAGATCTCTCTTACCCTGCAGACCGTATCCCGTTTCTATGACCGTTTTGGCGACAGCATAGCGGTCATGAATTCCAGACTTTCTGCCGGAGAACGCTATGACCAGTATCTGCGGGCACAGACCGGAGAAGCCAGGATCATGATCGGGCCGCGGTCCGCCCTGTTTACCCCGTTTTCGAACCTTGGGATGATCATTATTGATGAGGAGCATGAACCTTCTTATAAAAGTGAGACCACGCCCCGCTATCTTGCCGGTGACGCAGCCATCGTGCGGGCGAAGCTGGCCGGGGCTCTTGTGGTAATGGGTTCGGCGACGCCGTCGCTGACCAGTTACAGCCGTGCTCTGGCCGGACAGTATACCCTGCATGAGCTGCACCGCCGCGCAAAAGCAGGCAGCGCCCTGCCGCAGGTGGAGATCGTGGATCTGCGGGAAGAGCTTCGGGCAGGCAGCCGCAGTATGTTCAGCAGGAAGCTCCATGAGCAGCTGGAGGGCTGCCTGAAAAGAGGGGAGCAGGCCATGCTCTTTATAAACCGCCGGGGCTACGCGGGATTTGTCTCTTGCAGGAGCTGTGGTTATGTTGTAAAATGCAGTCACTGTGATGTTTCCATGACAGATCACAAAAAAGGCCTGCTGAAATGCCATTACTGCGGCAGTACCAGACCTATGCCCCGGATCTGTCCCCAGTGCGGGTCTCCCTATATTGCTTCCTTTGGAATAGGTACGCTTAAGGTAGAGGAGCAGCTGCACAGGGAATTCCCCCAGGCCCGGGTATTGCGGATGGATAGAGATACAACAGCGCAGAAGGGTTCGGGAGACAGGATCCTGCAGGAGTTTGCCGGCGGTCAGGCAGACATCCTCATCGGGACGCAGATGATCGTCAAGGGTCATGATTTTGAAAATGTTACCCTTGTAGGCGTGATCGCGGCGGATCTGTCTTTGTTTTCGGGAGATTACCTTTCTTCAGAGAGGACATTCCAGCTTCTGACACAGGCGGCAGGAAGAGCCGGCCGGTCCAGCCGTCCAGGCCGCGTTGTGATCCAGACCTACCAGCCGGATAACTACTGTATTACCGCGGCGGCAGCGCAGGATTACCGGGCCTTTTATGATAAAGAGATAAAGTTCCGAAAGGCCATGCATTACCCGCCGGCCTGCCACATGCTGATGATCACAGCGCAGAGCAGCAGCCAGGCGCGGGCCCGGGAGGCGGCGGAGCATGCGGCCGTGCTGGCGCATAAGATTGAGCACGCGTCTGTTTTGGGACCGACGGGGGCAGCGATCATCAAAGTGAAGGATATGTACCGTTATGTCCTGTATGTCCGCCATGAAAGGCGGCGGGTCCTGGCTGCTTTTATGAAATTTATGGAGCAGGACGCCGCAGGTCAGAGCAGAGCTTTTTATAGTTTTGATATTGATCCTTTTTCTGTACTTTAGCTGCAGAGGGGAAATTTTTCATAAATCAGGAGGTAATGATTATGGCAATCAGGGAGATCAGGATGGAAGGAGATCCTATCCTTGCTAAGAAGTGCAGAAAGATAGAAGAGGTCACACCCCGCATCCGCGAACTGGCCCAGGATATGCTTGATACCATGTATGAGGCCGGCGGCGTCGGCCTTGCCGGGCCGCAGGTCGGCGTGCTGCGCAGGATCGCGGTAATAGATGTCGGAGAGGGTCCTTATGTTTTCATAAATCCCGTCATTGTGGAAAAGTCCGGCGAGCAGGTCGGAGATGAGGGATGCCTGAGCGTTCCCGGCAAGGCAGGTACTGTCCGCCGCCCGGAATATGTAAAGACCGAGGCCTTTGATCTTGATATGAAGCCTGTCACCGTAGAAGGACACGGACTTTTTGCCAGGGCTATGTGCCATGAGTTCGACCACCTGGATGGACATCTTTATATAGAGAAGGTTGAAGGCGGCCTGCACAATGTGACATATGATAACGAGGAAGAGGAAGAGGATTAGATCCGCATGAAAGCAGTATTTATGGGAACACCGCTTTTTGCAGCGGCGGCGCTTCAGAAGATGATCGATATGGATCTGGATATAGCCGCTGTTGTCACGCAGCCGGATAAGACGAAGGGAAGAGGCAGGAAACTGATATTTTCCCCCGTAAAGGAGCTGGCACTGGAACATAATATTCCGGTATTGCAGCCGGTCCGGGTCCGCAGGGACGAGGAATTTAAGAAAAAGCTTGCAGCCATCGCTCCCGATGTGATCGTGGTAGTGGCATTTGGCCAGATCATACCCCAGGATATCCTGGATATTCCGAAGTTTGGCTGTATAAATGTGCACGCTTCCCTGCTTCCTGCCCTGCGCGGTGCTGCTCCGATCCAGTGGTCCATCATAAATGGAGACAGGGTTACCGGAGTAACGACCATGCAGATGGACGCGGGGCTGGACACCGGTGATATTCTTCTTCAGGAGAAAGTTGAGATCAGCGGGCAGGATACGGGGGGAACCCTGACGCAGAAGCTGGCCCTTGCCGGCGGCCCTTTGCTGGAGAAGACGCTGAAGGGCCTGGAGCAGGGTACACTGACGCCTGTTCCCCAGGATGACGCCAAGACCGGCATGTACGCGAAGATGCTGACCAAGGAGATGGGAAGGATAGACTTCAGCCGTTCCGCTGGGCAGATAGACTGTCTGATCCGCGGCCTGGATCCCTGGCCCAGCGCCTACGGTTTCTGGAACGGAAAGCTGCTGAAGATCTGGAAGTGCCAGGTTCTGGAAGAGAATACAGACGCGGCGCCGGGAACCGTCACCGCGATAGATAAGAAGAGCTTTACTGTTCAGACCGGGCAGGGATGCCTGCGGATCCTGGATGTTCAGCTGGAAGGCAGAAAGCGTATGGACGCGGGCTCCTTCCTGCGTGGAAACCATATGCAGGCCGGTCAGAGCCTTCAGTAAAGAGGTGATATTCTATGGGATATTATTCATATTTTGACCCGGCATATATATTGGTGATCCTGGGAGTGATCCTCTCCCTTGCGGCTTCCGCGAAGGTGAAGAGTACATTTGCCTCTTACAGCAGGGTCCGCAATAGAAACGGGATCACCGGCGCCGAGGCAGCGGCCAGGATCCTGCAGAGCCAGGGTATTTATAATGTAACGGTCGCCCATGTTTCCGGCGATCTCACAGACCACTATGATCCCAGAGCCAAGGTCCTGCGTCTGTCGGATACCGTCTATGGCAGCAGCAGCGTTGCGGCGGTCAGTGTGGCAGCCCATGAGTGCGGTCATGCCGTGCAGGACCAGGTTTCCTACGCGCCGCTTCGCATTCGCAGTGCTATGGTGCCGGCAGCCAATTTCGGAGCCTCCCTTTCCTGGCCGCTGGTGATCCTGGGGATCATTCTGGGCGGGAATCACATACTGATCACCATCGGCATATGGCTTTTTATAGCAGCCGTGGCATTTCAGTTTATAACTCTGCCTGTGGAATTTAATGCCTCCTCGAGGGCCCTGAAGATCCTTTCAGCTTCCGGGATCCTGCAGGGAGAGGAGAATAAAGCTGCCCGCAAAGTACTGACGGCGGCAGCCCTGACCTATGTGGCAGGAGCGGCGGCATCCGCGCTTCAGCTGCTGAGACTTTTCCTGCTCACAAGAGACAGGAACTGACGGAGAGGATAGATGAACGAGAAATTTTCTGAGCGGGAACTGACCTATCAGATGCTGCTGCAGGTGATCCGGGAGGAGAAGCCGTCCCATGTCATTCTTTTTCAGGCGCTGGAAACTTACGGCTGGCTGGACCGCAAAAGCCGGGCTTTTATAAGCCGCCTCTTCCGAGGTGTTCTGGAAAATGATCTGCAGCTTCGTTTTGTCATCGGCTGCGTCAGCTCTGTGCCGGTCCGCAAAATGAAGACGCCGGTCCGCGTCATCCTGGAAATGGGCGTTTTCCAGATCCTTTATATGGATCATGTTCCGGACCGGGCTGCCTGCAATGAGGCGGTAAGCCTGGCTAAGCGGCATGGATTGACGAGACTGAGCGGATTTGTGAACGCCGTTCTGCGCGCTGTTTCCGCAAAGAAAAAGGAATTGGAATATCCGGATCCCGGCAAGGATCCGGTTTCTTTTCTGCGGGACCGTTATTCTTTGCCTGCCTGGATCGGCAGTGTCTGGATCAGACGTTTTGGCTATGAAAAAACACTTGCCATGGCACAGGCGGCGCTGGCAGATCATCCGCTCACGGTGCGCATCCGCCGGGAAAGCGGGCGCGCGGGTATCCTGGAAGATCTTGCGGCAGCCGGAGCCGGTGTGCAGGAGGGACGGTTTATGCCTTGTGCTCTGCGCCTGACTCTGCCCTGTGCTCCGGACCGCCTGCTTCCGCTGCAGGACGGGCGGCTGGCAGTGCAGGACGAATCCGCCATGCTGAGCGCAGTCTGCGCGGATCCGCATCCGGGAGATCATGTGATAGATGTCTGTGCCGCGCCGGGAGGCAAGAGCATTCAGCTCAGTGACATAATGGGCGGAAAGGGTCTGGTGAGCGCCCGCGACATCAGCCCGGCAAAGGTCGCAATGATAGAAGAGAATCTGGCCCGGATGGGCGGAAGCTGTGTGCAGGCCATGTGCATGGACGCCCTGCAAAGGTGTCCGGAGGATGTCGGGACGGCAGATGTCGTCATGGCAGATCTGCCCTGCTCCGGTCTGGGCGTCATGGGCCGCAAACCGGATATTAAACTGTCCATGAATGAAGATAAGATACATCAGCTGGCAGAGCTGCAGAGGCAGATCCTTGCGGTGGTCTCTTCCTATGTGAAACCGGGAGGAACCCTGCTCTACAGCACATGCACGGTAAGCCTGCAGGAAAATGAGGAAAATGCTGCCTGGCTCTGCAGCCATTTCCCTTTTCATATGGAAAGCCTGAATCCGTTCCTTCCGGAGATGCTGCGGTCGCGGGAAGCGGAAAGCGGAAGCCTGCAGATCCTGCCCGGCCAGTATGGTTCAGATGGGTTTTTCCTTGCCAGACTGATCCGGGATCGGGAAGAAGAGAGTAGATAGATGGATAAGATAGATATAAAGTCAATGACAAAGCAGGAACTGGAAGAATATGTTACTGCCTGCCTGGGAGAGAAGAAGTTCCGCGCGGGGCAGATCTACGACTGGCTGCATGTGCGGCTTGTCGATGATTTCAGCCAGATGACGAATCTTTCTCTGGCCCTGCGTGAGAAGCTGGACCAGAACTGCCGGATCACCAGCCTTAAGATTGTCCGCAAACTGGTTTCCGGTATAGACGGGACCGTTAAGTATCTTTTTGAACTGCCTGACAGGCGGGTCATCGAGAGCGTACTTATGTATTATCACCACGGTCCCAGTGTGTGCATTTCTTCCCAGGTGGGCTGCCGGATGGGCTGCCGTTTCTGCGCATCCACTCTCGGCGGTCTGGAAAGGCAGATGCAGGTTTCGGAGATGCTGGATGAGGTCTATGCGATCCAGAAGGACTGCGGGAAGCGGATCTCCAGCCTTGTCATCATGGGAACCGGCGAACCGCTGGACAATTTTGACAATGTGGTTACAATGATCCGCATGCTCAGCGGAAAGGACGGGCTGAATCTGAGCCAGCGAAATATCACCCTGTCGACCTGCGGTCTTGTACCGAAGATCTATGAGCTGGCGGATCTGGACCTGTCTATTACCCTGGCCCTTTCTCTTCACGCGCCCAATGATGAGAAAAGAAGGCAGCTGATGCCCATTGCAAATACCTACAGCATAGATCAGATCCTTCAGGCCTGCCGTTATTATATAGAAAAGACAGGCCGCAGGGTGACATTTGAGTACAGCCTGGTCCAGGGAGAGAATGACAGCCTGGAGGACGCCCGGGAGCTGGCCGGCCGTCTGGCCGGTCTGAACTGCCATATAAATCTCATCCCTGTCAACCCGATAGAGGAGAGAAACTACAGACAGTCCGAGCGCGCGGCTGTTGAGCGCTTCAAAAACGTGCTTGAAAAATGCGGTAGAAATGTTACTATTAGAAGAGAAATGGGCAGGGATATCCAAGCTGCCTGTGGCCAGTTGAGAAAGCGGTATCTGAAGGGAGACCGCTGATAGAGGCCGCTCTTTTTTTGTGAGAGGCTTTAAGCAGGAGTTTTATCATGCAGGCTTATGCCAGGACAGATATCGGTCAGGTCCGCGCGGTGAACCAGGATGTGTGCTTTTGTTCTACATCTCCCGTAGGGCCGCTGCCGAATTTATTTATTGTCGCGGACGGGATGGGAGGACACCAGGCAGGTGACTACGCCTCAAGATACGCGATCGAGACATTTGTAGATTATGTTAAGGCGGGAGCGCCGGGCAATCTGGTCAGAGTCGTAGACGCGGCTGTCAAGACCGCGAACCTGAAGGTGTATCGCAAGTCAAAGGAAGAAGAGCGCCTTGCAGGGATGGGGACTACCATGGTTGCGGCTTTTGTAGAAGGGACCCAGCTCTATGCGGCGAATGTCGGCGACAGCCGGCTTTATCTGATCGGAAGTGAGATTAACCAGGTTACAGAGGACCACTCCTACGTGGCCGCCATGGTCCGCGCAGGAGAGATCTCCGCTGAGGAAGCCAGGTTTCATCCCGAGAAGAATGTGATTACCCGTGCTGTAGGTGTTGCGCCTTCAGTGAAAGCGGATTTTTTTGAGGTAGATCTGGCGCCGGGAGATAAGATCCTGATGTGCAGTGACGGCCTTTCCAACATGCTAAGCGATGAGAGGATGTTTGAGATCATTTCTCAGCACGATCCTCACGAGGCCGCGGATCTGCTGATAGAAGAGGCGAATGCCAACGGAGGACTGGACAATATTACTGCTTTAATCATCGAACCAGGGGTAAAGGAGGCTGACCAGTGATCGAAACCGGAACTTTGCTCGCAGGCAGATACAGAATACAGGAAAAGATCGGATCAGGCGGTATGGCAGAGGTCTATAAGGCTCTGGATACAGCCCTGAACCGTTATGTTGCCGTGAAGATCCTCCGCTCGGAATACAGCAGCGATGAGACCTTTGTGAAAAAATTCCGGGTCGAAGCGCAGTCTGCGGCGGGACTTTCCCATCCCAATATCGTCAGTGTCTATGACGTCGGTGAAGAAGACGGCATTTATTTTATAGTCATGGAGCTGGTCGAAGGCATTACCCTGAAGAACTATATAGACATGAAGGGGAAGCTCGAGATCCGCGAAGCTCTTAATATCTCCGTGCAGATCGCCCAGGGACTGAGCGCGGCGCATGCCAACCGGATCATCCACAGGGATATAAAACCGCAGAATATCATTATTTCCCGCGACGGCAAGGTCAAGGTGACGGATTTCGGCATTGCAAGAATGGCCGGATCCACTACTGTGACAACCACGGCCGCGGGGACTGTTTCCTATATTTCCCCGGAACAGGCCCGGGGAGGCTACAGCGATGAAAAGAGTGATATCTATTCGCTGGGCATCACCATGTATGAGATGCTGACAGGCCGTGTTCCCTTTGAAGGAGAGACGAATGTAGCTGTCGCACTCATGCATATCCAGGCAAAGATGACGCCTCCCAGGGAGCTGGAGCCGTCTATCCCGGAGAGCTTTAACCGGATCATCCTCAAGTGTACGCAGAAGAAGCCGGAATGGCGTTATCCTTCCGCCAGGGCTCTGATCAGTGACCTGCGCCGGGTGCTTACCCATCCGGACGGGGAATATGTTGTGATCCCGGGCATGCCGGCCAAAGGCGCGACCATCGTGATGAGCCAGAAGGAGACGGATGATCTGAGAAATGTATCTCCATCTGAGGATGCCGTCTCAGGCCGCGGCGGAGACGCCTATCATGACAGCCGGATCCGCCGGGTTCCGGAGGAGGAACTTCCGGACGACGATGAGGATGAGGAGGATGATGAGAGGGGCGGCAAGACCATGATGATCCTGGGGATCATCGGTCTGATCGCGCTGATCGTTGTTGTCGGCGTTTTTGTTGCGCTTGCCGCAGGTCTGATCGGCGGGAAGAAGCAGGCGCAGACGACAGATACAGCCTCCGAATCTGTTACGGAAAGCGAAAGCCAGACCGCCGAGCAGGTTGAGGTTCCGAATCTGATCGGAGACAGCGAGGAAGAGGCTTCCGAGAAACTGTCGCAGCTTGGCCTTACCATGAAAGTAGAGAAGGAGAACAGCGATGATTATCCGGAGGGGGAGATCTTCAAACAGTCGGAAGAAGCAGGCAGCCGAATCGATAAGGGAAGTTCGGTCACTGTGACTGTCAGCTCCGGTTCTGAAAGTTTTACTCTGGATGATGTTGCCGGTCTGGATTACAATCAGGCAAAGGATAAGCTGGAAAGCCTGGGCCTGGTAGTCAGCCTGGAATTTGAGAACAGCGATGCTGTCGATGAAGATGAGGTCACCCGGACCAGTCCTGCTGCCGGCAGTCAGGTATCAAAGGGAGACACGGTCATCATCTATGCCAGCAAGGGGAAAGAGATAAAGAAGGTTACTGTCCCTGATCTGCGGAGCAATGATCTGCAGTCCGCCATTTCTGCCATAGAATCCGCGGGACTGGTATATAATGGAAAGTCTTCTGATTACAGTGACAATTACAGTTCCGGGCAGGTTATGGATCAGAGCCTGACCGCGGGATCGGAGGTGGATGAAGGCACTTCTATTACCCTGGTCGTCAGTCTGGGATCCCGTGTTCACAATTATACGGCCACTGTCACCGTAAAGAATCCGTTCGGCGTCAGCCTGACGGATCAGAATGGAGAAGAGGTCGTCTATGAGGAAGGGGAGGTCGTGATCATCCTGACCCAGGACGGCAGCAGCCAGACTCTGTATGACAGATACGTTGAAGCGGACGAGCTGCCGGGTAGTCTGAGCGCGCAGAGCACATCTTCCTCAAGCGGCACTGTTACAGAATATATCAATGGAATAGAGTTTGATTCCTGGACGGTTTCATTTAATTAAATTATGCTGAAGGGAAAGATTATCAAAGGGATTGCCGGCTTCTACTATGTTCACACAGCAGAAGCCGGTATCTATGCCTGTAAAGCCAGGGGGATATTCCGCCGCCTCGGCATAAAGCCCCTGGTGGGTGACATGGTTGAACTTGAGGTGACGGATGAGAAGGATAAGGAAGGCAATATCACAAAAGTCCTTCCCCGCAGCAGCTGCCTGATCAGGCCGGCCTGCGCGAACATCGACCAGGCGCTGATCATATTTGCGGCAGCCAGCCCCGACCCCAATCTGAATCTGCTGGACCGCTTTCTTCTGCTGATGCGGCAGCAGGATCTGGACACGATCATCTGCTTCAATAAAGAGGATCTGGCCGGGGAAGAACAGACAGCCAGACTGGTGGATATTTACCGGGACAGCGGCTACCGGGTCCTTGTCACCAGCGTAAAGGAAAAGCAGGGTCTTGACCAGCTGCGCGCGCTTCTGGACGGACGGACGACAGCGGTAGCCGGGCCGTCAGGAGTGGGCAAGTCCTCTCTGACGAATGCCCTCTATCCGGATGCCAATATGCAGACAGGCGCTATCAGCGAAAAGATCGGCCGCGGACGGCATACGACCAGGCACGCGGAGCTGTTCTATCTTGGCAGCGGGACTTATCTTATGGATACTCCCGGATTTTCGACCATTTATCTGAATGGGTTTGAGAAGGAAGAACTGCGCTTTTATTATCCGGAATTTACTTCCCTGGCTCAGGACTGCCGCTTTCAAAATGACTGCAGTCATATCAGTGAGCCGGACTGCGCAGTGAAAAAAGCCCTGGAGCAGGGCCGGATCAGCCGCAGCCGTTATGACAACTACAAACTGTTTTATGAAGAGATTGCCGGGATGCGCAAATACTGATCTGGCTGAGAGGAGGCATATGATGAGAAAACTTCTGCTGGCACCTTCCATTTTATCTGCTGATTTTTCAAGACTGGGAGATGAGATCCGTACCGTTGATCAGGCAGGCGCGGACTGGATCCATATAGATGTCATGGACGGGGCATTTGTTTCCAACCTGAGCTACGGTGCTCCGGTGATGAAATGCGTCCGCGGCTGCACACAGCTGCCTTTTGATGTCCATCTGATGATAGAACATCCGGACAGGCTGATCCCTGATTTTGCGGCGGCCGGCGCGGATACCATTGTAGTTCACACAGAGGCCTGCACACATCTGCACCGGACCATTCAGCTTATCCACAGTCTGGGAAAGAAGGCCGGCGCGGCTTTAAATCCGGCCACTCCTCTGGATGTACTGGATTATGTACTGGAGGATCTGGATCTGGTGACGATCATGAGTGTGAATCCGGGATTCGGCGGACAGGCCTTTATCCCTTCTGCTCTGCGCAAGGTCCGCCGGCTGCGGGACATGGCCGACAGGCGGGGTCTGGACCTGGATATTGAGGTAGACGGAGGGGTGGACACGGGAAACCTCGCGGATCTCATAGAAGCAGGAGCCAATGTATTTGTATCCGGATCCAAGATCTTTCATGGAGATGCCCCGGCAAATGTCAGGGCTTTTAAGGCTATCATGAACGCGGCAGAGAGCAGATAGAGGCACAGACAGTATGAATATTTTAATTCTGACCGGGGGAAGACTCGATGAAGAGTTTACGCTCGGTCTTTTTGAGCAGAGAGAATTCAGCCAGGTGATCGTTGTGGACGGTGCCCTGGCATTTTGGGACAGAGTTGCGAAAAAATCCGGGAATAAATTAACATTTACCCACCTTGTCGGGGATTTTGACACTATTTCTCCAGATATTTTGGGAAAGTATACAAATAACCCGGCAATTACCGTCCACCGTTTCAATCCCGAGAAGGATTACACCGACACAGATATTGCTGTAAAACTGGCTATTTCTCTGGGGAAGACAGGCGATCAGGTCTTTGTGTGCGGGGCTCTGGGAAGCCGCGTCGATCACAGCCTGGCCAACCTGCAGATGCTGATGCAGATCGAAAGGGCAGGCATGCAGGGCCATATCGTAGATCCGCACAATCATGTCCGCCTGATAAAGGATGGAGCCCGCATCCGCAAAGAGGAACAGTTCGGAGATTTCCTTTCTCTGATCCCGGTTTCGCCGAAGCTTACCGGCGTCAGCATGAGCGGATTTAAGTATCCCCTTCAGAACAGGGATGTGGACTGGGGAGAGAGTCTGTGTGTCAGCAATGAGATAACCGGGGAGGAAGGACAGATTTCCATCCGGGAAGGGTATGCGTTTTTAATAGAAAGCAGGGACTGATATGAGTTACGCGGATCAGGTATTTGTGAAAATGTGCAGAGATATTCTTGACAATGGCTGCAGCACGGAAGGGGAGAAGGTTCGTCCCCACTGGCCGGACGGAACGTCTGCCTACACTATAAAAAAATTCGGCGTTGTCAACCGCTATGATCTTTCAAAAGAATTTCCCGCGCTGACTCTGCGCAGGACCGCCATAAAGAGCGCCACAGACGAGATGCTCTGGATCTGGCAGAGAAAATCCAACAATATCCATGAACTGAACAGCACGATCTGGGATGAATGGGCGGACGCGGACGGAAGCATTGGCAAAGCCTATGGATATCAGATGGGTGTAAAACATCAGTATAAGGAAGGTATGATGGATCAGGTCGACAGGGTGATCTATGATCTGAAGAATAACCCCTACAGCCGAAGGATCCTTACCAATATCTATGTACATCATGATCTGCATGAGATGAATCTCTATCCCTGCGCCTACAGCATGACATTCAATGTCACAAAGAAGCCGGGCCAGGACAGGCTGGTTCTCAATGCCATTCTCAACCAGAGAAGCCAGGATGTCCTTGCCGCCAACAACTGGAATGTTGTTCAGTATGCGATACTGGTCTATATGCTGGCGCAGGTATGCGAGATGCAGGCAGGCGAGCTGGTACACGTCATAGCCGACGCCCACATCTATGACCGCCATATTCCTCTAATCGAGGAGCTGATCAGCCGGCCCCAGTATCCGGCCCCCAGATTCCGGCTGAATCCGGATATTAAGGACTTCTATCAATTTACAACAAAAGATATCTATATTGAGGACTATAAAACAGGTCCTCAGATCAGGGATATTCCCATTGCGGTGTGAGGGACTGTCATGAACATTATAGCTGCGGTAGACAGAGACTGGGCAATAGGCTGCGAGAACCATCTGCTCGAGCATATTCCGGAAGACATGAAATTTTTCCGGAAAACAACCATCGGGAATGTGGTTGTTATGGGAAGAAAGACCCTGGAGAGTTTTCCGGGGGGCCGGCCTCTTAAAGACCGGGTTAATGTTGTCATAACTTCCCGCCAGGATTATCAGGTGCCGGGTGCGGTCATCGTGCACAGCCTGGAGGAAGCGCTTGACTATCTGGGGCAGTATGATCCGCGGAAAATCTATGTGATCGGAGGGGAGAGCATTTACCGGCAGATGCTGGATCTTTGCGATCGGGCTTTTATCACATTTGTCGATATTTCTCATAAAGCAGATGCATATTTCCCCAATCTTGACCAAAGAGAAGACTGGGAGCTGACAGAGGTCACTGGACAAAATATGGTTAAAAATCTACATTACGAATTCCGCCTTTATGAAAAACGCACAATAGAAAAATAATCCTATACCAAAAGTTATAAATACAGATAGAAAAAGTAGTTGAAATTATTTTTTCACAGTACTATAATCGGGTGTAAATCATCTAAACAACTAAGCAGGAGGTATTGTTGCAATGTCAAAGGTTAATTTAGACTGGGCAAATATCGGTTTTAATTATCATAAAACTGATAAGAGATATGTTGCCCATTACAAAGATGGTAAGTGGGACAAAGGAGAGCTTGTAGACGACGCTGTACTTCATCTCAGTGAGTGCGCGGAAGTCTTCCAGTACTGCCAGCAGTGTTTTGAGGGACTGAAGGCAAGAAGGACAAAGAACGGCGATATTGCTGTTTTCCGCCCGGACATGAACGCAAAGCGTATGCATGACGCAGCTATCCGTCTGGAGATGCCGCCTTTCCCCGAAGATCAGTTTATCGATGCTGTTAAGCAGGTCATTAAAGCCAATCTTGACTGGCTTCCGCCCTACGGAACCGGTGCATCTCTATACCTCCGCCCTTTTATGATTGGTACCGACCCTATTATCGGCGTAAGCTCCGCGAATGAATTTGAGTTCCGTATATTCTGCACCCCGGTTGGCCCTTATTACAAGGGAGGCGCAAAGCCGATCAGCCTTCTGGTAAGTGATTTTGACCGTTCCGCACCGCACGGCACCGGCAATATCAAGGCAGGACTGAACTACGCCATGAGCCTTTATGACCACACACTCTGCAAGGCCCAGGGCTTTGACGAGAATATGTATCTGGATCCCGCGACCAGGACTTATGTAGACGAGACCGGCGGTTCCAACTTCATCTTTATCACAAAGGACAACGAAGTTGTTACCCCGCTTTCCGATTCCATTCTTCCTTCTATCACCAGAAGATCCTGCATGTATGTTGCAGAGCATTATCTGGGACTGAAGACGACCCAGAGAAAGGTACGTTTTGATGAGCTGAAGGATTTTGCCGAGTGCGGCGTATGCGGCACCGCTGCAGTTATCAGCCCGGTCGGCAGAGTTGTAAACCACGGCGAAGAGCTGATCTTCCCTTCAGGAATGGAACATCCCGGCCCGATCACCGAGAAGCTTCTCAACACACTCTCCGGTATTCAGGAATGTGAGATCGAAGCTCCGGAAGGCTGGATCTTAAAAGTAGAAGAATAAGACAGATATAAAGGGAAACAGAGACGTTTCCGGATGAGACAGAGCAGTGCGGCTGACGGCGCACTGCTCGTCGTTTTTTTGTGCAATGCTGTAATTACGGAAGGAGAGAACATGAAGAAAGTTCCATTTGTGACAAAAGAACAGATCGATGAGATTGTAAAAACCTATCCCACTCCTTTTCATATTTATGACGAGAAGGGGATCCGGGAAAATATCCGCAAAGTAAAGAAGGCATTTTCCTGGAACAAGGGCTATAAAGAGTATTTTGCCGTAAAGGCCACCCCTAACCCTTATATTCTGCAGATCATGAAAGAAGAGGGATTCGGTCTTGACTGCGCGACAAAGGTGGAACTGATGATGGCCAAAGCCTGCGGCTTCAGCGGCCACGATGTTATGTTCTCGTCCAATGTCACGCCAGCCGATGAGTATGCCTATGCAAAGGACATGGGTGTGCTGATCAATTTCGATGATATAACGCATCTGAAATTCTTTGAAGAGAAGGTCGGCTCCTTTCCGGAGACCGTATGCTGCCGTTTTAATACCGGCGGAGATTTCAAGATCAGTAATTTCATCATGGATACACCGGGTGAATCCAAGTATGGTTTTACCCGTGAGCAGCTGACGGAGGGCTTCCGTTATCTTATGGATCACGGCGTAAAGCATTTCGGGATCCATGCCTTCCTGGCCAGCAACACCCAGACAAATGACTATTATCCGACACTGGCAAAGATCCTTTTCCAGACCGCGGCAGAGCTTAAGGCAGAACTGGGTGCAGATATTAAATTTATCAATCTTTCCGGCGGTGTCGGTGTCGCCTACAAACCGGAAGACACACCCAATGATATAGAAGTGATCGGTGAGGGTGTCCACAAAGTATTTGATGAGATCATGGTCCCTGCCGGGCTTGGCGACGCGGCGATCTTTACGGAGATGGGGCGTTTTATGCTGGCTCCCTATGGGCATCTGGTGGCGACAGCCATTCATGAAAAGCATATTTTCAAGGATTACATTGGCCTTGACGCCTGTGCGGCAAATCTGATGCGGCCCATGATGTACGGTGCTTATCATCATATTACGGTAGCCGGCAAGGAGGATGCTCCCTGCGATCATATGTATGACGTTACAGGCGGCCTGTGTGAGAACAGCGACAAGTTTGCCGTCAACCGCATGCTGCCCGAGATCCAGGTGGGAGATTATATCATCATCCATGATACGGGTGCGCATGGCTTCTCCATGGGATACAACTACAACGGGAAGCTGCGCAGCGCGGAGCTGCTGCTGAGAGAAGACGGCAGTGTCCAGCTGATCCGCAGGGCAGAAACCCCGGCTGATTATTTTTCGACCTTTGATTTTACCCATATTTTTGATAATATTAAATAGAAGAAACGGGTAAAATAAAAACCGGCATCTGTCAGAGGCCGGGAAGGAGCATGAATATGGGAAAATACAGACTCGTACGCTCGAGGACCAACCGCTTTATCACAGGTGTATGCGGCGGGATCGGGGAAACATTCGGCATAGATCCGACCATTGTCCGGGTGATCTGGGCGGCCGTGACGCTGCTTAGTTCCGGACTCGGGATTGTGCTGTATGTGATCGCGTCCATCATCATCCCTTTGGATGATGGAGAAGAGTAACAACAAGAAGGCTGCTGTCAATGATGACAGCAGCCTTCTTTGGTAATTATCTGTTCTTATAGAAGTCTGCGATGTAGTCCGCACGGCTGGTCATGTTCAGCAGCAGAGCATCTGCCAGAACAAGAGCAGTCATGGCGTGGACGACGACAGCGGCGCGGGGGGCGATGACCGGGTCATGGCGGCCGTGGATGCTGACGGATATTTCTTCGCCTTTTTTATTGACTGTCTGCTGCGGAATGGAAATAGATGGCGTCGGTTTGACAGCGGCCCGGAAAGTGATCTCCGATCCGTCACTGATGCCGCCAAGGATGCCTCCTGCATGGTTGGAAGCCTTGGCAGGCCCCTGCGGACCCGCCCTGAAGGGATCATTGTTCTCGGAGCCGCGGGCGGCAGCGGCAGCAAAGCCGCTTCCGATTTCAAAACCCTTGACTGCGCCGATGGAGCAGACTGCCTTGGCCAGGTTGGCACTCAGTTTCTCAAAAACCGGGTCTCCGAGACCAGCGGGAACGCCCGTGATCCTGCACTCTATGATACCGCCCAGCGAATCTCCCTTTTCCCGGGCAAGGTCCAGCGCTTTTTCCGCTTCCCGGGCGGCAGCGGCATCCGGCATGTAGAGGGGATTATTCAGAATCTCTTCTCTGTTGAAACGGCTCTCGTCTATCTCTATGCCGCCTATGGAGCGGACATAGCAGCAGATGTCGATCCCCAGCCTCGCAAGCAAAGTGATGGCAACAGCGCCGGCGGCGACCCGGCCGGCAGTTTCACGCCCGGAAGAACGTCCGCCTCCCCGGTAGTCCCGGAAGCCATATTTCCTGTCATAGGTGTAGTCAGCGTGTCCCGGGCGGTAATAACCTGCTATCTCGGAATAATCTTTTGAGCGGGCCGTTTCATTGTTGATCAGAAGCATGATGGGGGTCCCGGTCGTCTTCCCTTCAAATGTTCCGGAAAGAATATGGACAAGATCCGCCTCCTTGCGGGGCGTGGTGAAACGGGAACTGCCGGGCCTGCGCAGATTCAGCCAGTACTGGATATCCTGTTCACAAAGATCCAGCCCGGCCGGACATCCGTCCACAACTGCCCCGACGGCGGCGCCGTGGGATTCGCCGAATGTTGTAATCCTGAAAATGGTTCCAAATGAAGATCCTGCCATTACCTGTACCTCCTGCCGGAAAATGTTGCTTCTGCCTGCAGCTTATATTGAGAAATGTTCAGCCTTTATTTTAACTGTCAGTATAATGGAAAACGGGAGCGGGCGCAAGTGGAAGAATGGTTCAAAGACGCCGTCTGCGGGGGAAAGTTTTGGAAATTCATGTTGATAAATAAGAAGAATAAAGTTATACTATTTATATTGCAGTTCGGACACGGGCAGGAAAGGTGAGCAGATGTACAGGATCGTTGCAGAGGATGGCAGGGCTAAGAGCGCACAGATGGAGACCGTTCACGGAACCATACAGACCCCGGTATTCATGAATGTGGGTACAGTCGCTGCTATCAAGGGTGCTGTCTCTACGATGGATCTCTATGAGATCGGGACGCAGGTCGAACTTTCCAATACTTACCATCTGCATGTCCGCCCGGGGGATGATGTGATCCGCAGACTGGGCGGCCTACATAAGTATATGAACTGGCAGCGGCCTATACTCACGGACTCCGGCGGCTTTCAGGTTTTTTCCCTGAAGGGGCTGCGCAGGATCCGCGAAGAGGGTGTGACATTCCAGTCTCACATAGACGGGCATCGCATTTTCATGGGGCCGGAGGAGAGCATGCAGATCCAGTCCAATCTGGGATCTACGATCGCCATGGCTTTCGATGAATGCGCGCCCTATCCTTCCAGCAGGGAATATATGGAGGAGTCTGTTGCCCGGACCACGCGCTGGCTGCAGCGCTGCAAGAAAGAGATGCAGCGGCTGAACAGCCTTCCGGATACCATCAATCCGCAGCAGATGCTCTTCGGCATCAATCAGGGCGGAACATATGAGGATATCCGGATAGAGCATGCAA
>ONFL01000138.1 GCA_900317095.1 uncultured Eubacteriales bacterium
ATCACCATCGCGGAGTATTTCCGCGACATGGGCTACGACGTGGCAGTTCTCGCGGACTCCACATCCCGCTGGGCCGAGGCTCTGCGTGAGATGTCAGGACGTCTGGAGGAGATGCCCGGTGAGGAAGGCTACCCCGCTTACCTCGCTTCCCGTCTGGCCCAGTTCTATGAGAGAGCCGGCGTTGTCGAGTGCCTCGGCGCTGACGACCGCCAGGGTTCAGTTACCGCTATCGGCGCCGTATCGCCTCCCGGCGGTGATATCTCGGAGCCCGTCGCGCAGGCTACCATGCGTATCGTCAAGGTATTCTGGGCGCTGGACGCAGATCTGGCCCACCAGAGACATTTCCCGGCTATCAACTGGCTGACAAGCTACAGTCTCTATCTGGATAACCTGGGCAAATGGTACAATGAGAACGTTAAAGAAGACTGGATAGAACTGAGACAGAAGCTGATGAGCCTGCTGACAGAAGAGGCGTCCCTCAACGAGATCGTCAAGATGGTCGGCATGGACGCTCTTTCTCCTGCGGACCGTCTGAAGATGGAAGCCGCCCGTTCTATCCGTGAGGACTTCCTCCACCAGAACTCCTTTGATGACATAGACACCTACACATCCCTGCCTAAGCAGTACAACATGATGAAGCTGGTATATGCTTTTTATGAGGAAGGCAGCAAGGCTCTGGAGCAGGGTGCTTCAATCAACGATCTGGTTAAGATGAACGTGCGCGAGAGGATCGGCCGTTACAAATATACGCCGGAAGACCAGATCGCGCAGGAGTACGAGACGGTAGACCGCGAACTCGCAGAGGAGATCGCCAACCTGATCGGAAAGGAGGATTAAGCTATGGCAAAAGAATATCGTACCATCCAGGAAGTAGCAGGTCCTCTGATGCTTGTCAAGGGTGTAGAGAATGTTACATATAACGAGCTGGGCGAGATAGAGCTGGCAGACGGGACAGTCCGCCGCTGCAAGGTCCTGGAGATAGACGGATCCAACGCCCTGGTACAGCTCTTTGAGGCTTCAACCGGCATCAATCTTGAAAGCAGCAAGGTGCGTTTCCTGGGAAGAGCCATGGAGCTGGGTGTGTCTGAAGACATGCTGGGCCGTGTCTTCGACGGAATGGGCCGTACCATAGACGGAGGCCCGGATATCCTCCCGGAGAAGAGGATGGATATAAATGGTCTTCCCATGAATCCGGCAGCCCGCGTATATCCGGCTGAGTTTATCCAGACCGGTGTATCTGCGATCGACGGACTGAATACTCTGGTCCGCGGCCAGAAGCTGCCTATTTTCTCGGCCTCCGGTCTCCCGCACAACCAGCTGGCCGCGCAGATCGCCCGGCAGGCAAAGGTACGTGGAACAGATGAGTCCTTCGCCGTTGTATTTGCGGCCATGGGCATCACATTCGAGGAAGCCAACTTCTTCCAGGAATCTTTCCGTGAGACCGGCGCCCTCGACCGTACAGTCCTTTTTATAAACCTGGCAAATGACCCGGCCGTAGAGCGTATTTCCACGCCCCGTATGGCGCTGACCGCCGCTGAGTATCTTGCCTTTGACAAGGGCATGCATGTTCTGGTCATCCTCACGGATATCACGAACTACGCCGATGCCCTCCGTGAGATATCCGCAGCCCGCAAGGAAGTTCCCGGACGGCGCGGTTATCCCGGATACATGTACACAGACCTGGCTACCCTTTATGAGAGAGCCGGCCGGCAGCAGGGCAAGCCGGGTTCCATCACCCTGATCCCCATCCTGTCCATGCCCGAGGATGATATTACCCACCCGATCCCCGACCTTACAGGCTACATCACCGAGGGACAGATCATCCTCAGCCGTGACCTGTACCGCAAGGGCCTGCAGCCGCCAATCGACGTACTTCCGTCTCTTTCCCGACTGAAGGATAAAGGTATCGGCGAAGGCAAGACCAGGGCAGACCACTCCGCCACCATGAATCAGCTCTTTGCGGCTTATGCCCGCGGCAAGGAGGCAAAAGAGCTGATGGTCATCCTCGGCGAGGCGGCACTGACCGATATAGACCTGCTCTATGCAAAATTTGCGGATGAGTTCGAGAAGGTTTATGTATCCCAGGGATACCGGACCGACCGCAGCATAGAGGAGACGCTGGACATTGGCTGGGATCTGCTGAAGATCCTGCCCAGATCCGAGCTGAAACGTATTTCCGACACCATGCTGGATCAGTATTATGATAAGAAAGACGTTCCGGCTGCGGAGACCGGAGATTGACTGACAGGAGGGAATGAGCGTGGCCGCAATACAGGTAAATCCTACCAGAATGGAGCTCACAAGGCTTAAGAAAAAACTGACGACAGCGGTCAAGGGCCACCGTCTGCTTAAAGATAAGCGTGATGAGCTGATGCGCGAGTTCCTCGATCTTGTGAAGGAGAATATGGAGCTCCGCAAAAAAGTCGAGAAGGAGATCGGGGACGCAAACCGGAACTTTGTTCTTGCAAAGGCCGGCATGTCCGAGGAAGTCCTTCAGGGCGCCATGATGGCCCCCAAGCAGGAAGTATATCTGGATGTGAGCAAAGCGAATGTCATGAGTGTCAACATTCCAAAGTTTGACTACAAGACCCGTACGTCGGACCAGAACGATATATTCAGCTACGGTTTTGCCTACACATCCAGCGATCTGGACGGGGCTGTCCAGTCTCTGTCCGACGCGCTCCCTGATATGCTCAGGCTGGCTGAGGTCGAGAAATCCTGCCAGCTTATGGCATCCGAGATTGAGAAGACCCGCCGGCGTGTTAACGCGCTTGAGCACGTCATCATCCCGGATACCCAGGAAGGCATTCGCTATATCACTATGAAGCTTGACGAGAATGAGCGCAGCACTCAGGTGCGGCTGATGAAGGTCAAGGAGATGATGCTCGACGAGACGCATCATTACACCG
>ONFL01000025.1 GCA_900317095.1 uncultured Eubacteriales bacterium
AGGTAGCTCTGGATGTAGATTATGAGAAAGGCATGGGCGTCAGCATAGGACGTCTTCGCCCGGACACTCTTTTTGACTATAAGTTTGTAGGCCTGTCCCACAACACGGTAAGAGGCGCCGCGGGCGGCGCTGTTCTCTGCGCCGAGATGCTGACAGCTAAAGGATACATCGCCCCTAAGAATGAGGATTAAGCATGAGTAAAAGCAGAAAATCTGCCATAATCGCTGCCATTGTCATTGTTATCGCGCTGCTTGCGGCAGGCGCTGCCTGGTTTGTGCTGGGAGCGGGAGGCAGCAGTAATAGTTTTTACCCCGGAACCACACTGAACGGAACAGATATATCCGGTATGACGCCGGCGGAAGTTGAGAAGTCCCTGCGGGAGCTTCCGCAGCATTATACTATGGATGTAAAGTTCCGCGATTCCCAGGTTTCTTTCTCGGGAACGGAGATCGGTCTGAAGGCAGCAGACGATCTTAACCTGCAGGCGCTTAAGGACCAGCAGAACAGGAAGTCTCCGAAAGAAACATCCGAAGAAGAGCTTTCACTGGTCAAGGCAGGTTTATTCAGCCTCAACGAGGACGTTGTCAAGAAGAAGCTGGCAGCGTGTCCTTCCCTGGACACTTCCAGGATGAAGAAATCTGTGAATGCCCATCTGGTCTATGACCAGAAAGCAGGCAGTTTTAAGCTGCAGGGCGGCAGTGCCGGCAATGCCATGGATCCGGATACGACTATACAGGCAGTCATCCGCTCCATCCGCTCTGGAAAGACAGCATTTGTTGCCGATGAAGAGGGTGTCTATGACGATCCGCTCATCATGGAGGGCGGAGACAATGCCGATGCAGTCCTTGCAGAGGCCAATGATTTTCTGAAGGTCAGCCTGACCTATGATTTTCCTGACGGACAGAAGGAAGTCCTGGACAAGAAGACGATCGCTCCCCTGGTTTATATTAATAAAGAGGGAAAAGCTGACATCAATCAGGACGATGTGCAGAATGCGGTCGATCAGATGCTGAAGAAGCATCAGTCCGGCACGAAGGCGATTGATTTCAGGACGACCGGCGGCTCTACGATCCAGATCCAGGTTCCTGTGGACGGGCAGAGCATAGATGGGAGCAAATTGTATGAGATGATCCTGGCGGATCTGACAGCGGGCAGATCCGGCCGGCGGGAAGTGCCGGTCACCCAGGAAAGCGGCGGGACGGACAGCAGCTTTGGCGGGAATTATGTCGAAGTAGACCTCAACAATCAGGTGCTTTATCTTTATAAAGACGGAAAGCAGATCCTGTCTTCGGATATCGTTTCCGGAGATGTCAGCCATACCCATATGACTCCCACCGGCGTCTACAAGGTTTACAGCATGGAGACCAATGTGACGCTGCGGGGTCCCGGCTATGAGTCTCCGGTCAGCTACTGGATGCCTTTCAACGGCGGCATCGGCATGCATGACGCTACCTGGCGGGGTTCATTCGGCGGAACCATATACCAGTACAATGGTTCACATGGCTGCATAAACCTGCCTCTGGGAAAAGCCAGTGAGATATTTTCCAATATTTCCATCGGCTATTATGTTGTCGTCTATGGCGGCGTGACTTACGTAGACGGCCAGGTGAAAGACTCCGGATACGTTCCTTCCGGGGAAAGCCAGACAGAAGCACCAGAGACGTCAGCGCCGCGCAGCAGCGATAATGGCAGCAGTCAGCCGCAGACCCGGGAGACGTCTGCGCCGGCCCGAGAGACATCAGCACCGGCACCGGAGACATCAGCTCCTGTACCGGAGACATCGGCACCGGCACCTGAGACATCAGCTCCAGCACCTGAGACGTCAGCTCCGACCCCGGAGACATCGGCACCTGAGCCGGATCCCGAGCCGGAACCGGAACCTGATCCTTCTGCAGGAGGTGAGGATACCCCTGCACCGGAGGATACTGCACAATAGAACAAAGATCAACTCTGACGGTAAGGCCTGCCGAGCGGAAAAAGCCGGGAAGAATATGCGGGCGCTGCCCGCCGGGAGAACATTTATCTCCCCTGCTTTGACTGCAGGTACGCAGCCGCGGCAGTGGGAGATTTTTTATGCTGAAGATAGCAATTTATGGAAAAGGCGGCATCGGAAAATCAACGGTGACAGCCAATCTGGCAGCAGCTTTTGCGCTGATGGGAAAGAAAGTGATCCAGATAGGATGTGATCCCAAAGCGGATTCTACCTATACGCTGCTGAACGGGCACCCGCCCGTTCCGGTTATGAATTTCATGCGGCAGTACGACCGGGAGCCGGAGAGTCTGGACGAGATCTCAAAAACGGGATTTGGCGGTGTTCTCTGTATAGAGACCGGAGGACCCACACCAGGGCTGGGCTGTGCCGGCCGCGGGATCATTGCGACATTCCGCCTGCTGGAAGATCTGGAGGTCTTCCAGCAGGTCCGGCCGGACGTTGTCCTTTATGATGTGCTGGGAGATGTGGTCTGCGGGGGCTTTGCCGCTCCCATCCGGGAAGGAAGCGCCAGGGATGTGCTGATCGTAACATCCGGGGAGAAAATGGCTCTTTATGCTGCCGACAACATCTGCCAGGCCGTGAGAAACTTTGAAGACAGAAGCTATGCCAGGGTGCGGGGACTTGTGCTTAACCGCCGCGATGTAGAAGGAGAGAGCGAGAAAGTGGAGGCATTTGCCCGCGGGCACGGAGTGCAGGTGATCGGAGACATTCCGCGCAGCCGGGAGATCACCCTCAGCGAAGACCAGGGGAAAACGGCGGTGGAAGCCGCGCCTGACTGTGCTGCCGCCTGCTGCTTTCGGGAACTGGCGGCAAGACTGCTGGAAAGTGAAGGAGCATGCAGATGACAGACAAGGCTTATTCCATTACAGCCGGAGAGCTGGCAGAGCTTTCTGAAGGGCAGCTTCCGGACCCGCTTGTCAGCAGCCGGCATCTGATCTATAACTCTCCGGCAGCTCTTGCATATAATTCTCCGGGCGCCCAGGGCTTCGGCGTGAAAAGGGCGGGCCTTGCCGTTCCCGGCAGTGTAATGCTGCTGGTCTCCCCGGGCTGCTGCGGCAGAAATACAACTGTTCTCAGTCAGACAGGCGGTTATGGAAAGCGTTTCTTCTATTATCTGCTGGATGAGACGGATATCGTGACCGGCCGGCATCTGAAAATGATCCCCCAGGCGGTCTGCAGGATCGTAGAAGCCCTTTCGGAAAAACCCAGTATGGTCATGATCTGCCTGACCTGCGTGGATGCCCTGCTGGGTACGGATATGGAGGTGGTATGCCGCCAGGCCCAGGAGCAGGCAGGCCTCCCGGTGCGGCCCTGCTATATGTATGCTCTGACCCGGGAAGGGAAGAAGCCGCCCATGGTGCATGTGCGGGAGTCCATCTATTCCCTGCTTGAGCCGGCTCCCCGGCGGAACAGCAGAACGGTAAATATTCTTGGACACTTTGCGCCGCTGACCGATGACTGTGAACTGTATGATGTCCTGCACTCTTTTGGCATCACATGCATAAACGAGATATCCCGCATGAAAAGCTATGACCAGTATTTGGGAATGTCCCGGGCTAATTTCAATCTGGTGCTCAACGCCGAGGCCCTGCCGGCCGCGGAGGATCTGAGCCGCCGGCTGGGTATCCCTTATATTTTCATGAAAAGGATGTACCGGCCGGAGAAAATGGATAAGCAGTACCGGCTGCTGGCAGGAGCCCTGGGGCAGACTGTCTCCCTGCAGGAGGAGAAAGAAGCGGCAGCCGCGGCGGCCGCTGATTTCCGGGACAGGCATGCCGATATCCGCATTGCGGTCGGTGAGGCCTGTAATGCCAATGCTTTCGAGCTTTCTCTGGCCCTGCTGGAAGCCGGTCTTTGCGTGACGGAGATTTTCGCGAACATTTCCCGGGAAGATTTTTTTTATATTAGGCAGATCGCGGCCATATGTCCGCAGACCCGCATATATTCTAATCTGGAGCCCACCATGCTCTATTATGATTGTTCAGACCGGCCGGCAGACCTGACCATAGGGAAGGACGCGGCCTATTATCATCCCCGGGCGGCGCACCTGGCCTGGAACGAAGATATACAGCCCTTTGGTTTTTCCGGCATCCGCAGATTCTATGAAAGCTGCCAGGCAGCACTTGCACAGGGAGGAAGAGCATGAAAGGACTTCGACTTTATCTGGCCCCCTTTGCCCCGGATCAGGCCGGGGCGGCCGCGGTTCTCTGTGAGCTTGGCGGCCTGGTGGTGATCGTGGACGCCGGCGGCTGCGCCGGAAATATCTGCGGCTTTGACGAGCCGCGCTGGTTCTCCCGGCGCAGTGCTGTTTTCAGCGCCGGTCTGCGGGATATGGACGCGATCCTGGGCCGGGATGACCGGCTGATCGCGAAGATCTGTGATGCCAGCGCAAAACTGAAAAAGAATTTTATTGCCTTGATCGGAACCCCGGTACCGGCAGTCATAGGCACGGACTATCGGGCTTTATGCAGGATCCTTACCAGCAAGACCGGCCTGCCGGCATTCTATGTCGACACAGACGGGACCCGGCTTTATGATGACGGTGCTTCCCGAACCTGGCTGGCCCTGACCAGAACATTTGCCCGGCAGGGAAAGAAGGCAGAAGACCGGGTCGGCGTGCTGGGCGCCTCTCCCATGGATTTTGGCAATATAG
The DNA here is from genome assembly GCA_900317095.1 of uncultured Eubacteriales bacterium. Lineage (GTDB taxonomy): Bacteria > Bacillota > Clostridia > Lachnospirales > Lachnospiraceae > UBA2912. The sequence goes on from ONFL01000025.1 coordinate 4,647, forward strand.
ATATGCAGGCGGCCTTAAAAGAGCAGAGCGCCCGCATGGGAGGAGCCCGGCTCCTCCCTTATGGAATGGGAGCCGGCTTTGAAGATGTCCTGCAAATGGCATGCGTCCGGGAGAATCTGGTGATAGCGCCCTCCGGCCTGGCAGCGGCCCGCTTTCTGCAAAAGGAGTTCGCCATTCCCTATAAGGCCTGCTGCGTGCCTGAGCTGATCCCGGGCCTGGAGCAGATCCTGAGAGAATGCAAAAAGAGGTCTGTGCGGAATATCCTCATCGTGCATCAGCAGCTGCTGGCCGGCTCTTTGAGAGAACAGCTGCGGCGCTTTCTGCCGCCTGGCACTGTGATCAGGACCGGTACTTTTTTTAAGATGGACCGGGACTGCATGGAAAGCGGCGACCTTAAAATCTCCTCCGAGGAGGAGTGGATACATGTGCTGGCGGAAGGAGGCTGGGATCTGCTGATCGGGGATAAGCTGCTTTTTGATGTACCGGCAGGGGATATCCCTTTCCTGCCGCTGCCCCATTTTGCGGTGTCCGGGGGAATATGATATGGAGAAAACATGGATCATTCACCTGTATGGCATTGTGCAGGGGGTCGGCATGCGGCCGGCAGTCAGCCGGCACGCGAAGGCCTGCGGAATCCGCGGCACCGCGGCCAATATGGGCTCCTGTGTCCGGGTAATAGCCCAGGGAGAAGAAGAGGATCTGGAAAAATTCCAGAAGCTCCTGGAGCAGGAGCCGCCCCAAAGGGCCCTGATCCTGAAGACGGACCAGGAGCAGCTGGAGCCGGATGACAGGCGCTGGCGCAGATACAGGGATTTCAGGATCGTGGACAGCAGCAGGCAGACGGGGGAGATTTTCATTTCCCCGGACATTGCCATCTGCCCGGACTGCCAGAAGGAACTGTATGATCCGGGAAATCGCCGCTATCTGCATCCCTTTATAAACTGCACAAGCTGCGGCCCCCGGCTCACGATCCTGAAGGGGCTGCCCTACGACAGAGAACGGACCAGTATGGCTGATTTTCCCATGTGTCCATCCTGCAGCCGGGAATATCAGGATATGAAAAGCCGCCGCTATCATGCCCAGCCGGTCTGCTGCCACGACTGCGGGCCCCGGCTCTACCTGGCCGGCAGTCCGGAAAAGGGCAGGCAGGCCCTGTGCTATACCCGGAAACTCCTGGCGGAAGGCGGCATTGCCGCTGTCAAGGGCATTGGAGGTTTTCATCTCTGCTGTGATGCCGCGGATGAAGAGACCGTGCAGGAGCTGCGCAGGCGGAAAAGGAGGCCGGCGAAACCATTTGCGGTGATGATGCGGGACATGGAGACGGTCCGCAGGGAGTGCCGGGTGAGCGCAGCCCAGGAAAAACTGCTGACCGGGCACCAGAAACCGATCGTGCTGCTGGATAGGCTGCCTGGCGGCCGGGTATGCGCCGCTGTCGCTCCGGACAATCCGAAGATCGGGGTCATGCTGCCCTACGCGCCTGTGCAGATGCTCCTTTTTGACTATCCGGGAGACCCGGCCCGGGTGCCGGACTGCCTGGTCATGACCAGCGCCAATATATCCGGCGCGCCGATCTGCAGGGATGACGCAGACGCGGTCAGCCAGCTGGGGCAGATCGCCGACTGCATCCTGTCCAATAACAGACCGATCCTGATCAGGGCCGATGATTCAGTGACTGATTTCTTCCGCGGCAGGCCTTATATGATCCGGCGGTCCCGGGGATTTGCGCCGCTCCCCTTTTTCAGCCCGGCAGGGGCGTCATCTCCCGTGCTGGCAGCGGGAGGGGAGCTCAAGAACAGTTTCTGCCTGACCCGGGGCAGCCTGCTGTATCTATCCCCCTTTATAGGCGATATGACGGATCTGCGGACCCTGGAGGCTTTCAAAGATTCGGAAAAGAGAATGGAAGAGCTGCTGGAGCTGGAGCCGCAGCTGATCGTCTGTGACAGCCACCCGCTGTACAACAGCCGGGCTCTGGCCCTGGAAATGAGCCGGGAGCGCGGTATCCCCCTTCTTCAGCTGCAGCACCATTATGCCCATATCCTTTCCTGCATGGCAGAAAACGGATACCGGGGGAAAGTTATCGGCGCCGCCTTCGACGGTACCGGTTACGGGACGGACGGCAGCATCTGGGGCGGAGAATTTCTGACGGCAGACTTTGACGGATTCTGCCGGCAGGGCTCTTTGATGCCTTTCCTGCAGGCGGGAGGGGATCTGAGCGCCCGGCAGGGCTGGCGGATCGCGGCCGCCCTGCTTGCGGACAGCTTCGGCCGGGAAAAGGCTGCGGATCTGGCCGGGCAGCTGGGCATGGGGACGGATCAGCAGATCCGGGCCCAGCTGCATATGATTGAAAAAAGACTGAATACTGTGGTGTCCACCAGCGCGGGCAGGCTTTTCGATGCCGTAAGCGCCCTGCTGGGCATCTGCCGTGAATCCCTTTTTGAAGGGCAGGCCGCCATGCTAATGCAGTTTGCGGCGGAGCGGCGGCTGCAGAAGCCCTGCCCGCCGGAAGCGGACGAGTTCCCCGGCCCTTTGCTGGCAGAGGGGCGGGCAGGCTGGCACTGCAATACGACAGGTCTGTTTGCTTATCTGACCGAAGAACGGCTGCGGGGAAGAGACGGGCAGGAACTTGCCCTGCTCTTTCACCGGGTTCTTGCCGCTATGACGGCGGCGGCCTGCCGGCGGATCCGGGCCAGAACGGGGATCGGGACCGCGGCTCTGTCGGGCGGCGTATTTCAGAATACGCTGCTGCTGGAGGAGACAGTCAGGCTGCTGGAGACGGACGGCTTCCAGGTGCTTACCCACAGCCTGGTCCCTCCGGGAGACGGAGGCATCAGCCTGGGCCAGGCCATTTACGGGCAGCGGGCCCTGCAGAAGCAGCAGCAATAGGCTGAGGAGCAGCTGCGGGACCGGCAGATTTCATCTGATATATACAAAAAATAAAAAGATCCGCAGAGCGGACCGGAAGTGGAGGAAAAGGGAAATGTGTGTCGGACTGCCGGCAAGAGTAATGCATGTAAAGGACGGACGCGCGGTCGTGGATGCTTCGGGAGCGGAAAAGGAGATCAGCGCCGGCCTGCTTGACGGGCTGGAACCGGGGGATTATGTGATGGTCCATGCCGGAACCGCTATCGCCAGGATCGGAAGCGACGACGAGGAAGAGGCACAGAGTCTTCTGGAGGAGCTGTAATGGCCGGCGCCGGCGAGAAAGCCCTGGGGCTGATCAGGTCTTATGACGGGCCCGCCCTGCGGATGATGGAAGTATGCGGAACGCATACCCATGAGATATTCCGTCTGGGAGTGCGGTCCATATTGCCTTCCCAGGTCAGGCTGATCAGCGGCCCGGGCTGTCCGGTCTGCGTAACCGGGCCGGAATATATAGACCAGGCCGTCTGGCTGGCCCTGGAGAAGGGCGTACAGGTCTGTACATTCGGCGATCTGGTGCGCGTGCCGGGTTCGCGGATGTCTCTGGCCCAGGCGCGGGCCCGGGGCGGCAATATCAAGGTCGTCTACAGCGCGGATGACGCCCTGGACCTGGCCCGTGAGCATCCGGATCAGGAGACGGTCTTTTTGTCTGTCGGCTTTGAGACCACAACCCCTGCGGCCTGCCTGGCAGTAGAGGCAGCCGAGGCAGAGGGAGTGAAAAATTTTTCCCTGCTTACTGCCAATAAGACCATGCCGGGCGCTTACAGGATGCTCAAAGACAGTGTAGATGTTTTCCTCTATCCCGGCCATGTCAATGCCATAGCAGGCAACGGGGCCGCCAGGGCTATGCTTGGGGAAGGCGTCAGCGGCGTGGTCACCGGCTTCACGGCTGCGGAGATCCTCACAGCCATCGCCCTGGCCCTTGTTCATTTTAAGGAGGGAAAGCCTTTCTTTGTGAACGCCTATCCCAGAGTGGTAAAGGAAGAGGGCAATCTCCGGGCCCGGGCTCTTGTGGACCGCCTGATGGAACCGGTCGACGCCCGCTGGCGGGGGCTGGGCACCATTCCCGGCTCCGGTCTGGAGCTGCGGCGGCAGTACCAGGCTTTTGACGCCAGAAAGAAATTTGCCGTCCCGGTCATGGAAGGAAGAGTTGACCCGGCCTGCCGCTGCGGCCAGGTACTGACAGGGGCCCTCACGCCCGGCCAGTGCCCGCTCTTCGGCAGGGCCTGCACGCCCCTGCATCCGGTCGGGGCCTGCATGGTCTCCGAGGAAGGAGCCTGCTCGGCATTTTATCAGTATGGAAGACAGGGAGAAGAATGAAAATGAATGAGATCGTAACACTGGCCCACGGGGCCGGCGGGAGCCAGACCGCCCGGCTGATAGACAGGGTCTTTAAGAAACATTTCAACAATCCGCAGTTTACGGCGGACGACGCCGCCCTGCTGGATCTTTCCGGGAAAATGGCTTTTACAACGGACGGCTTTATAGTTTCCCCTCCTTTCTTTCCAGGCGGAAATATTGGAAAGCTCTCTGTCTGCGGCACGGTAAACGATCTGGCCTGCATGGGGGCGCAGCCCCTGTACCTGTCCTGCGCCTTTGTCATAGAGGAGGGCCTGCCCATGGCAAAGCTGGAAGAGGCCGCCGCGTCTATGGAAGAGACAGCGCGGCAGGCGGGCGTGCGGATCGTGGCCGGGGACACGAAGGTAGCCGGAAAGGGACAGGTCGACCAGCTCTTTATCACCACCACCGGCATAGGCCAGGTCCGGGAAGGACTGCGCCTGTCGGGGGCATTTGCCCAGCCCGGGGATGCCGTCATCATCAGCGGCGATATCGGCCGCCACGGCTGCGCCATTCTGCTGGCCAGGGATGATTACGGCATAAAAGCGGATGTGACCAGCGACTGCGCGCCGCTGTGGGCAAATGTCCGTGCCCTGACTGACCAGGTAAAGGACCTGCACGTGATAAGAGACGCGACCCGGGGAGGCGTGGGCACCGTGCTTTATGAGATCGCGGCCCAGAGCCATGTCGGTATCCATCTGCAGGCTTCTGCTGTTCCGGTCCAGGATCAGGTGCGGGGTGTCTGCGGCATGCTGGGCCTGGATCCGCTTTATCTGGCCAATGAAGGCCGGCTGGTCATCATAGCCCCGGCCGCGCGGGCAGAGCAGATCGTAGAGATCCTGCGGACCTGCCCCAACTCGGAAAATGCGGCCCTGATCGGCCATGTCACCGACCAGCTGCCAGGCCGGGTGACGGTGCAGACACAGATCGGGACCCAGACCATTCTGCCGAAACCTGCCGGGGAATTGCTGCCCCGGATCTGCTGATGGAGGAGAATATGTATCAGATAGCTGTTTACGGAAAAGGCGGCATAGGCAAGAGCACCACGGTCTCCAATATCGCGGCCGTGCTTTCCGGCAGGGGGCTGCGGGTCCTGCAGGTCGGCTGCGATCCCAAGGCGGACTCTACAAGCCTGCTTTGCGGGGGACAGCCTGCCCCGGCCATACTGGATCTGCTCCGGGAAGGGAAAAAGAACTTACAGCCGGACCAGATCATAAAAACCGGCTTTAACGGAGTCCTCTGCGCCGAGACGGGGGGACCGGCCCCCGGCAGAGGCTGCGCCGGCCGGGGCATCCTCACGGCTTTTGAGGTGCTGAAAAAGAGCGGAGCCTTTGATGCCTGCCGGCCTGACCTGGTGATATACGACGTCCTGGGCGATGTGGTCTGCGGCGGCTTCACGGCTCCCATGCGGGGCGGTTTCGCCCGGCAGGTCTTTATCGTGACTTCAGGGGAAAATATGTCCATACACGCGGCCGCCAACATCGGCCTGGCTGTTCAGGATTTCCAGAAACGGGGATATGCCTCCCTGGGCGGGCTGATCCTCAACCGGCGGGATGTGAAAAACGAGGACGCCAAGGTGCAGGAACTGGCAGACGATCTGGATACAGAGATCGTGGGATCGCTGCCGCGCAGCAGCCTTGTACCGGAGGCGGAGGAGCGCCGGCAGACCGTCGTGCAGGCCTTTGCCGGCAGCCCCATGGCCCGGCAATACGAAGTGCTGGCACAGGCGGTCCTGGAAAAGACCGGCCTTTGAAAAGAAGGAGCTTTAAGATATGCTGCAGAAAGTGCATGAGGTAAATGTAGAAGCAGCCAGGACAAGTATAGGGCAGGCTGCCTGGCCCAGACCTTTCCCTCAGGTCCTGGAATACAACAGTGCCGCCCACGGCCCCTGGAACATAGTCCATACGGGCATGCTGGTGCCCGGCGCGCATCAGATATATGTCTGCGCCGATAACTGCAGCCGGGGTGTGGTGCTGACAGCGGCGGAAATGGGCGCCGGCAGCCGCTTTTCCTCCATCAGGCTGACCCAGGAGGATCTGCTGGACGGGCAGATGGAAGAACTGGTCATAGACGGCGTCCGCGAGATTCTGGATAAGCTTCCGGTCAGACCCAGGATCGTCATACTCTTTACAGTCTGCATCCACCGCTTTATGGGCAGCGATATAGACTATATTTTCCGGGAGCTGGGCAGGCTCTGCCCGGATACGGTCTTCATCCGCGGATATATGGACTGCATAGCCCAGAAAGAAGGTCCGACACCGGATCAGAAGCTGCGCGCCTCCATATATGACTGCCTGGCCCCGCAGGAAAAGGAGCCGGGCAGCGTCTGTATATACGGCAATGACCTTCCTCTGGATTCTGCCAGCGATCTGATGGCCCTGCTTAAAGAGGCAGGGCGGCATGTCTTCCAGCTCCCGCTCTGCCGCAGTGAAGAGGAATTCCTGGACATGTCCAGGGCAGCCCTGGCTGCCGCTGTCTACCCGCCGGCCCGTTACGGCATGGAGAGATTTGCCGGCCGCATGGGCATTCCTGGTCTTTATCTGCCGGTCTGCTTCGGATATAAGGAGATCGCCGCCCAGCTGCGGCTTCTGGCGCAGACTGCAGGCCTTTCTCTGCCGGAAGAGAGGCTGGGGGCCATGCAGGCTAAGGCTGAGCAGGCTCTGGCTCTGGCGGGGCGGGTTGTGGGTCAGATGCCGGTCGCCATAGACAGCGCGGCATTTCCCCGGGTTCTCTCTCTGGCCCGCTGCCTGCTTGAGCACGGCTTCCGGGTCATCCGCATTTATGCGGACGCCTTTCTGGAGGAAGAGAAGGAAGACTTTCTCTGGCTGCGCGCTCACGCGCCGGAGACCCAGATCTACGCGGTCACCGATCCCGCCATGCGGGTCATGCCCAGACGGACGGAAGGGAGAGTGCTGGCAATCGGGCAGAAAGCGGCCTATTTTACCGGTACGGGAAACTTTGTCAATGTCGTTGAAAACGGCGGCATGTGGGGCTTTGACGGTATCTGCCGCCTGGCCGGCCTTATGGCGGATGCTGTCATTCACGAGAAGGATACCAGGGATATAGTATCCCGCAAGGGGCTGGGTCTGCCCAGTCTGGTGGAGGTGTGATATGAGACAGGTTCAGGTTAAAAAATGCACCTGCACGGCAGATGTCTCCGGTGTCTGCTCGGCCCTGTTTGAGCTGGGAGGCATGGTAGTCATCCACGACCCCTCCGGCTGCAATTCTACTTATAATACGCATGACGAGCCCCGCTGGTATGACAGGGACAGTCTGATCTTTATATCGGGCCTGTCGGAGATGGACGCCCTGGAGGGAAATGACGATAAATTCATAGCCGATATTGAGGACGCCGCGGGCAGCCTGCATCCGGCCTTTATAGTCCTTGTCCGCTCGCCCATCCCCATGATGACGGGCACGGATTTTGAGGCTATAGCCGGGATCGTGCAGGAAGAGACGGGCATTCCCACATTTTATGTTCCTACGGACGGCATGCATTCTTATATAGAAGGAGCCGGCCGTGCACTGGAAGAGATCGTCCGCCTGGCACCGGAAATAGCCGGGAAAATGCCGCAGGAGCCAGCGGCGGTCCCCAAAAGAGACCTGGCAGACCGCTGCCGGTCCGGTGTCAATCTTCAGATTGGCACTGATGGCCGCCGGCTCCGTGTCAATCTGCTGGGAGTGACGCCGCTGGATTTTTCCATCGGGACCAGCCTGTTATCCATGAAGGAATTTCTGCGCCAGGCAGGCTTTGACAGCGCCTGCTGCCTGGCTATGGATACAGGGCTGCCGGAGATTGCAGCCATGGGAGGTGCGGACGTAAATCTGGTTGTCTCCACAGCCGGCCTGCCGGCGGCCCGCTTCCTGAAGGATAAATACGGCACCCCTTATGTAGTGGGCATGCCCTGCGGCTTCTTCAGCAAAGTGCTGGCGGAGCAGCTGCACAGGGCAGCTGCGGGAGAAGCAGGCGGCGTTTGTCTTCTGCCGGATCCAGGCATAAAGCCCGGGGAGAAAAGCTATATTGTGGGCGAACCGGTCATTTGCTCCTCCATCGCCCGGGCCCTGGCCCTGGAAAGCGGGAATTTTTATCCCCGGGTCATTTGTCCTATTCAGGTTCCGGATCGGCTGCGTCTGCCGGATGTCATCTACGCGGAGAGTGAAGAGGAGCTGGAGCCCCTGCTGGGGCAGGCAGGGGTCGTCATAGCCGACCCGCTCATGAAGACATTCTGCGGGAGAGGGACCCTTTTCATCCACCTGCCCCATGAGGCCTGTTCCGGGCGCATGTTCAGGGCCGGGATCCCGGATCTGGTAAGAGACTGCCCGCAGCGGATCCTCAAAGCCCCTGTCTGGAGGCAGATGTCATGAAAAAGGAAGAGGTCTTCCGGCTGATAGACCGTCTGGAGCGGGATCATAGTCTGCAGGAGCAGGAGTACATGGCTCTGCTGGACAATCAGGAAACAGGCGCGCCCTATGCCGCTCCCAAGGCCCGTGCCGCCGCCGACCGGATCTACGGCCATGACATTTATGTGCGCGGCCTCATAGAGTTCAGCAATTACTGCAGCAATGACTGCTATTACTGCGGCATCCGCGCCGGCAATCGCAGCTGCGTCCGCTACCGGCTGACCCCAGAGCAGATCCTGAACTGCTGCGGTCTGGGCTGGCAGCTGGGCTACCGGACATTTGTCCTGCAGAGCGGGGAGGATGCCTGGTTTACAGATGAGCGGCTCTGCGCCCTGATCCAGGAAATAAAAAGGCGCTGGCCGGACTGCGCTCTGACCCTCTCCATAGGGGAGAAGTCCCGGGAAAGCTATGCCGCCTGCAGGCAGGCCGGTGCCGACCGCTATCTGATCCGCCATGAGACAGCCTCTCCGGCCCATTACGCCCGCCTGCACCCGGCCCGGCAGACCCTGCAGGCCCGGCTGCGCTGCATCCGTGATCTGCGGGAGCTGGGCTATGCCGTGGGCATAGGCATGATGGTGGGAAGTCCCTGGCAGACCACGAAGGATCTGGCTATGGATCTTAAGCTTATAGAAGACTTTCAGCCGGAAATGTGCGGGATCGGCCCCTTTCTTCCCCATCATCAGACACCATTTGCAGGTTTCCCGCGGGGATCCACGGAGCAGACCCTCTATCTCCTGTCCCTGATCCGCCTGATCTGTCCCCATGTCCTGCTGCCGGCGACAACTGCCCTGGGAACCGCGGATCCTTTTGGCCGGGAAAAGGGTGTGCTGGCAGGGGCCAATGTGATCATGCCCAATCTTTCTCCGGTCGGGGTCCGCAGGCAGTATGAGCTCTATGACGGCAAGATCTGCACCGGAGAAGAGTCCGCCCAGTGCCGGGGCTGCCAGGAAGAGCGCATGCGTTCCATAGGATACAGGGTGGTCACGGACCGGGGAGACCCGCGGTAAAAAAAGATATACCGTGAAGAAAGATATACGCAAAAAAGGCTTTGAAGAATGCAGCTCTTCAAAGCCTTTTTCTTAGAATGCCGAGGCCTTTTATGCCTCCATATCGTTCTTTCCGTTGAGGATCTCTTCCATGGTGTGCCAGCCGAGAACGGCGCATTTGACACGGGCGGGCATGTGGGAAACGTCCTGGAGAACACTGGCTTCCTGGAGTTCCTGTTTCTCCTCTTCTGTAACTTCTCCCTTTATCATGCGCAGGAAGATATCCGCCAGGCGTCTGGCCTGGTCCTTTGTTTTCCCGATGACCAGATCCAGCATCATATCGGCAGATGCCTGGGAAATGGCGCATCCATCGCCTACATAGGCGCCGTCCTCTATGACGCCGTCGTCATTGACCTTCAGGCTGAGGATGATATCATCCCCGCAGCTGGGGTTCACGCCCTCAAGCTGGAAATTGGCCCCCTCCATGGGATGCTTGTGGAAGGGACGGATGTTGTGTTCTGTTAAGATCTCGTTATAAAATGTACTGCTCATATAAATTACCTCTATCTGTCATATCCCATCTGCGCCCGCATCTGTCCGAGCTCGTCTGCCAGGCGGTCTATTTCCTCTTTTGTGTTGTAGAAAGCCAGGCTGGCGCGGGTTGTTGAGAAGACGCCGCACTGCTTCATGAGAGGCTGGGCGCAGTGATGGCCGGCGCGTACGCAGATATCTTTGGTATCCAGGATATAAGATACATCATGGGGATGAACGCCGTCAATCGTAAATGTGATAATGCCGTGATGCAGAGAAGGATCGTCTGCCCCCAGGATGCGGATGTGGGGTATGGGCTTTATTTTCTCCCAGGCGTAGGCGGTAAGGGCGTCCTCGCGTGCGCGGATCTTATCTATGCCGATCTGGTTTACAAAATCCAGGGCAGCCCCGAGGCCGATGATGCCTTCAGCGTTGAGGGTGCCTGCCTCAAACTTGTGGGGGATCTCGGAATATTTTGCTCCGAAGCGGGTGACGCTGTCTATCATCTCTCCGCCGAAAAGGAAGGGCGGCATGGCCTCCAGCAGCTCCCGCTTTCCGTAAAGGACGCCGACGCCCATGGGTCCGTAGATCTTATGGCCGGAAAAGGCCAGGAAATCGCAGTCTATATCGGAAACATCGACCCGGATGTGGGGAACAGACTGGGCGCCGTCCACGATCATGATGGCGCCGTGCCTGTGGGCGATCTGCGCAAAGGCCTTCACATCATTTTCCCAGCCCAGGACATTGGACAGCTGGGTCGTGGAAACGATCTTTGTCTTATCCGTAACCACAGCCTCGACCATCTCGGGGGTGATGCGGCCGTTCTCGTCTGTGTCCACATATTTAAGGACAGCGCCGGTGTGCTTTGCCACCTGCTGCCAGGGCAGCATGTTGGAATGGTGCTCCATGATGGTGATGACGATTTCGTCGCCTTCCTTCAGGAAGTTCATGCCGTAGCTGTAAGCTGCCAGGTTCAGGCTCTCCGTGGCATTTCTTGTGAAAATGATTTCGGCTGCCTCTCTGGCGCCTATGAAATCAGCCACGGTCTGGCGGGCCCCCTCTACCCCTTCCGTCGCGCGGACGCTGAGTTTGTAGAGGCCGCGGAGAGGGTTGGCATTGTCATGTTCATAGTAGCCGGCCAGGGCGCGGATCACACATTCCGGCTTCTGGGTGGTGGCGGCATTGTCAAGATAGGCGGTGCTGTCGTCTATCAGAGGAAAAAGCGCGCGGATCTTATCATTATCTGCCGGATCATAGCCGGCTGCAATCTCTATATTCTTATCGGTCATTTTTCATACTGTGCGGCAGAGCGCGCAGCCTCCTTTTTGAACAGTTTTCTTTTTTATCAATTCTCTTCGCCCGGATGCAGGACAGCGCGGACTTCTTTTCTGGTTTTCTCGTCCGGTATCAGACTGCTTACAGCGTCTATCCGGGCGGCCGCCATCATGCGGCAGGCTTCTTCTTCCGGTATGCCCCTGGAAGCCAGATAGAAGAGCTGGTCCGCGTCGGGGCGGCCTATGGAGGCACCGTGATTGCCCTCTACATCCTCCTCGTCGCAGAGTATGAGCGGGATAGTCTGGTTTACGGCGTCTTCGCTGAGCAGGAGGACATCTTCTTTCTCGTTGCCGACAGAACCGCCGCAGCCTCTGTGCAGGTCTATGGTTCCCCGGAAGAGCTTGAAAGCATCGCCGGACAGAACGCCGGAAGCATTAATGCGGCTGTCACCCTTGCGGCCTGTGTGATTCGCGACATAGTTCATATCGATACGCTCGCCGGCGGCGGCGCGGTAGCCGATATCCGCCGTAAAGGCGCTGGAGGTGCCGGACAGCTCTGTACGGCAGCCCAGGTAGGTCTGTCGGCCGGAAAGTACCAGCTGGATCAGCTCAAAGCGGCCGCCGTCTTCACAGACGCCGCCGATATCATTGAAAAATGTGACATCCTTTCCCAGCTTCTGTACCTGGACAAGACGGAGGAGGGCGCCGGGAGCGACATGATAGCGGGTCTGTACGGCGGCGGTCCCTGCTGCGTCATCATCAGAAGCAAAATTCATGATCACGGTCATCCGTGCGTTTTTCCCGACAGCCAGCTCCAGGGCATTTATACCGGAAGGCTTTTTTTCATAAGAAAAATCAAGGCGCACAGGTGCCTCTATATCGGCGTCCGTGCTCAGGCGGACGCTGCAGATGCCGCTGGCCGCGATCAGGCGGTCCATATCCGGACCTGCGCCGCTTCTGACTTCTGCCGGTACATAGTCTGTTATTTCTTCGCTGATCCCTTCCGGGATTTCTGCTTTATATTCCCCGCGTCTTTCCACAGCCACGCTGCCGACGCTTATTTCGTTCATCTTCAGCCAGTTCCATGTGGGAGCCGGCAGATAATTTATAGTCATATCTATAGCCTGATTCATCCCTAACCTCCTAGCCAATGCTGCCTTTCATCTCAATACGGATCAGATTGTTCATTTCCACGGCGTATTCCAGAGGAAGCTCCTTGGAAACATTGTCGGCAAAGCCGCTGACGATCAGGGCTCTGGCCTCCTCCTCGGACAGGCCCCGGCTCATGAGGTAGAAGACGGTGTCATCGCTGATCCGTCCGATCCTTGCCTCGTGACCGATATCTGCCTTGTCAGTGCGGATATCCATGGCCGGGATGGTATCTGACCGGGAAATGTCATCGACCATCAGGGACTGGCAGGATACAGAAGACTTGCTGTCTACAGCGTTTTTGGCAACGACAACGGCGCTGCGGAATGTGCTGATGCCGCCGTCCTTGGAAATGGAACGGGTATTTACATAGGAGGTAGTCCTGGGTGCATTATGGACAACCTTGCAGCCGGTATCCAGGTTCTGTCCCTTTCCGGCAAATGTAACGCCGGTAAATTCACTGCGGGCGCCCTCCCCCGCAAGCACGCTCATGGGATAGAGGTAGGAAACATGGGAGCCGAAGGAACCGGAGATCCATTCTATGGTGCCGCCTTCTTCAACTCTTGCCCGCTTCGTATTGAGGTTGTACATGTTCTTGGACCAGTTTTCTATCGTGGAGTAGCGCAGCTTGGCGTTCTTTCCGACATAGAGCTCCACGCAGCCGGCATGCAGGTTGGCCACATTGTACTTGGGCGCCGAGCACCCCTCTATGAAGTGCAGATAGGCATTGTCATCGACGATGATCAGCGTATGCTCGAACTGGCCTGCTCCCGGCGCGTTGAGCCGGAAATAGGACTGGAGGGGGATCTCTACGGATACGCCGCTGGGGACATATACGAAGGAACCGCCGGACCATACCGCGCCGTGCAGGGCCGCGAACTTGTGGTCGCCCGGGGGTACCAGCTTCATGAAATGGCTGCGGATCATATCCGCGTAGGGGCCGCGCAGGGCGCTCTCAATGTCTGTATAGACGACGCCCTGCTCGGCAACCTCTTTGCGGACATTGTGGTAGACGAGTTCGGAGTCATACTGGGCACCGACACCGGCGAGAGACTTTCTCTCCGCCTCGGGGATGCCGAGACGCTCGAAC
>ONFL01000009.1 GCA_900317095.1 uncultured Eubacteriales bacterium
ACCCTCAATCAATATCACAGCCGGGTCAGGGAGACGATAGGACCGCATCTGCAGCCCCAGGAGCGGGCCTGGCTGGACAAGGCCGCCCGCAGGATCTGACCCGCGCTAAGCGCTGCGGGTGCTTGAAAAAATGCCCGCGCAATACGCATTAATGTGTATAATATACTAAGTACATATAGACATTGCTATGAGGACAAGAATGAACAGAATCTATTTAAATGACGGCTGGTATTTTACGAAGCATTTCACCGAAGACATCGTGAAAAGGGACGCCGATCTCTCCCGGATGGAACAGGTGCGTATTCCCCATACAGTCTGCGAGACTCCGATGAACTACTTTGACGAGAAATGCTGTCAGCTGGTCAGCGGCTACCGCCGGGAGATAGAGGTCGAGGACGAATGGCGTGACGGCCACATCCTGCTGACATTCGAAGGCGCTGCTCATGAAGCCGTCGTATATGTGAACGGCATAAAAGCCCTGCGCCACCGCAGCGGCTACACGGCATTTACGGTGGACCTGGTCCCCTATCTGACTGAGGGGAGAGAGCAGGTGATCGCCGTCCGGCTGGACAGCCGGGAGAGTCTGAACCAGCCTCCCTTCGGCGGAGTCATAGACTATCTTACCTACGGCGGTATTTACAGGGATGTCTATCTGGAGGTAAAGGATCAGTATTATATAGAAGACATTTACACCGTAACCCCGGATGTTATGCGGGAGGATATGGTGCTCAAAGCGGATATCACGCTCAATCACTGGACCCGCGGGCTTTCTTTTGAGGCCTGTCTTGACCTGTGGGAAGAAGTGCCGGATCAGCCCTGGCACCAGGAGCTTGCAGGGACAGATGCCGGATTCCGTATTTCCTGCCTCACATGGTATGTGAAGGATGCTTATACCTGGGATATAGATATGCCGGTGCTCTACATCCTGACTGTCAGGCTGAAAAAGGACGGAAAAGTGATCGACACCCGGCAGGTCCGTTTTGGTTTCCGGGAGATCGGCTTTGAGTCTGACGGCTTCTATCTGAACGGCCGGCAGGTGAAACTGAGAGGGCTTAACCGCCACCAGAGCTGGCCCTATGTCGGATATGCCATGCCGAAGACACCGCAGCAGCTGGACGCGGATATTCTCAAATTCGACCTGGGCTGCAATATCGTCCGCACGTCACATTATCCTCAGTCTCAGTATTTCCTGGACCGCTGCGATGAGGTCGGCCTTCTGGTCTTCACGGAGATCCCGGGCTGGCAGCATATAGGCGATACGCTCTGGAAGAAGATCGCCGTCCGCAATGTCCGGGAAATGATCACTCAGTACCGCAATCATCCCTCCATCATCATGTGGGGTGTGCGGATCAATGAGTCGCAGGACGATGATCCTTTTTATTATAAGACAAATCTTACCGCTCATGAACTGGACCTGTACCGGCCGACCGCCGGCGTGCGCTATCTTAAGCACAGCCGGCTCTTTGAGGACGTTTATACCTACAACGATTTTGTCTGCACGGGAGACAATGAAGGCTGTCTGCCCAGAGCTAAGGTAACAGACCGGACAGACAGGCCCTATTTCATCTCTGAATACAACGGACATATGTTTCCGACAAAGATGTGGGATGACGAGGATCACCGCAAAGAGCATGCCCTCAGGCATGCCCGGGTGCTGAACGCCATAGCCGTGGAGACGGACATCATCGGCAGTACCGGCTGGTGCATGTTTGACTACAATACCCATGGCGATTTCGGCAGCGGAGACAAGATCTGCTACCACGGGGTTATGGATTATTTCCGCAATCCCAAGCCGGCGGCAGCAGTCTATAAAAGCCAGTCTGAATTCGAACCGGTCATGGAGGTCGCAGCGAGTATGAATATCGGCGAGCATCCGGCCGGGATCATCGGCGATGTGGCAGTATTCACAAATCTTGATAGCGTCCGGGTCTATCGGAATGGTGATTTTATAGGAGAATATTTCCCTGATGAGCAGACATACGGGGAGATGGATCATCCGCCGGTTCTGATCACCGGCCTTGACAAATATACAGAGAAATGGGGCGGAAAAGCCGGAAGCTGGCGCTTTGCCGGAACAAAAGACGGCAGAGAAGTGCTTACAGCCATTCGGGAGCCTGTGGACCGCTGTCTGCTGCGGATCACCGCTGACCGGCAGACACTGGTTGAAGAGCACAGCTATGATGCGGCCACGATCCACATAGAGGCTATAGATAAAAACGAAACACATCTCTATTATTATCAGGAGCCGGTAACTTTGAGGACAGAAGGCTGCATAGAGGTCATCGGCCCCAAGGTCGTATCCCTGCGGGGCGGCTTTGCCGGAACATATGTAAAGTCCCTGGGCAGGAGCGGAAAGGGAACCCTGTACGTAAGTGACGCGGCAGGAGAGGTAAAAATTGATTTCGAGGTAAAGACCTGACGCTCTTCTGGCAGAGAGCCGGGTCTTTTAGATAACATCTGCCTGCCGCAGGCAGGAGAGGAACAGGAGGAAAATAAAATGGAAATGAAGTTTGCGGATAGAATGGGTTCCTTTGAGGAGGGCATATTTTCTGTTCTCAACGAAAAGAAGAATGAAAGGATCAAGAAGGGTCTCAAGGTCTATAATATGTCCGTGGGGACTCCGGATTTCAAGCCGGCCCAGCACATCATCGATGCCGTTGTCGAAGCAGCAAAGAAGCCGGAGAACTATAAGTACGCCCTGGCAGACCTGCCGGAGCTGCTGGACGCAGTCGCCAGGCGTTATGAGACCCGCTATGGCGTAAAGGGATTAAAGCACAGTGAGATCACATCTGTTTATGGCTCTCAGGAGGGCATGACCCATATAGCCTGGCCTCTGTGCAATCCCGGGGACATTGTACTTGTTCCCAACCCGGGTTATCCTATTTTCTCTATAGGACCCGAACTGTGCGGAGCAAAGCTGGTTCCTTACGAGCTGCACGCCGAGAACAATTTCCTTATAGAGTTCGACAAGATTCCCGAGGATCTGGCAAGGGCTGCGAAGGTCATGATCGTATCTTATCCTCTCAACCCGGTCTGCGTTACCGCTCCGGATGATTTTTACCGTGACCTGATCGCTTTCGCGAAGAAATACAACATCATGATCATTCATGATAATGCTTATTCCGATATAGTCTATGGTGACCAGCCGGGCAAGTCCTTCCTTTCCTTTGAAGGCGCCAAGGATGTTGGCGTGGAATTCTACTCCCTGTCCAAATCCTATAACTATACCGGTGCCCGCATGTCTTTTGTCGTTGGCAATGAGAAGATCGTACAGAACTATAAGAAGATCCGTTCTCAGATAGATTACGGCATCTTCCTGCCGGTTCAGTACGGCGCCATCGCGGCTCTGACCGGCCCCCAGGATCAGGTGGAGTGGCAGCGGCAGGAGTACAGCCGCCGCAACCATGCCCTTTCCGAGGGCCTGACATCCATAGGCTGGAATGTCCCGCTCAGCCAGGGAACCATGTTCTCCTGGGCTCATATTCCGGACGGCTTCAGCAATTCCGTTGATTTTGTTATAGAATTGATGGAGAAGAGCGGTCTGATCGTAACGCCAGGCAGCAGCTTTGGCAGTCTGGGAGAAGGGTATGTTCGTTTTGCCCTGATCCTGCCGCCGGAAACCATCGCGCAGGCTGTCCAGTCCGTAAAGGAAAGCGGCGTCCTCTGCAGAGGGTAAATGCCATGGGAGAACAGCTTACCGAGGATGATATCCGTAAAATAAAGAAGGAGATCAGCGACCGTAAAGGGCCCATCCGGGCTAAGATCCTGGAGGAGCTCAAGGCCGCCAAGGCCCAGGGAGATCTCAGCGAAAACTTTGAGTATTATTCCGCCAAGAGGGCCAACGGCCGCAACAACAGCCGGATCCGTTATCTGGAGAGGCTTATAAAATACGGAAAAGTCGTGGAGGAGGCTGAGGATGACGGCAGAGCCGGCATTAACAGCAAGGTCACCTGTCTTTTCATGGACCGGGACAAGGAGGCATCCTACCGTATTGTTACCACAGTCCGGCAGAATCCGCTGATCGGCCTGATCAGTGTGCAGTCCCCTGTCGCCAGGGCGCTCATGGGGCACAGGGAAGGCGATATCGTTCATGTCGATCTGGGAGACGGCAGGGGATACGACCTGAAGATCCTTTCCATAGAGAAGGAAGATGATTCCCAGGACGAGATTAATCCTTATTGATGATGAGCCATCCGCTGAAAAAAATATGGAGCTGTAAAAACTTCTGGATGTGAAAACAGAGAAGAAGCCGAACCGACGGCAGCCGGTCCGGCTTCTTCTCTGTTTTGAGCATTTTTTACAGCTCCATTTTTCCCCTCAGGCTTCTATCTGCGCCTCCTTTTTCTCTCTTTTCCGCTTCAGATATTTCTCGAATTCCGTCTTGATGAGGGCGCCGACCGGGACGGCGAGCAGCATGCCCAGAAAACCGCCCAGCGCGCCGCCGGCCAGGATGCAGACGATGACGAAGAGGGGATGGATCTTTATCTGATTGCTGAGCAGACGGGGATTTATAATATTTCCATCTATAAACTGTAATATGGCAATGATCACGATGCCGGTGATCAGCTTGCCCGGGTGCTCCAGGACATTTGTGCTGACCAGAGAGGTAAGAATAACGGTTCCGTAGCCGAAGATGGGCCCCATATAGGGAATCAGGTTGCCGAAGCCGACCATGAGGCCGATGATCAGGGCGTAGGGGACACGAAAGATCAGCATGGCGACGCTGACCATAGTACCGATGATGGCGGCGTCTATGAGCTGGCCCCGGATATAGCCTGAGAAAGCGCGGTCCGCGTCCTGCAGGAGCGTACGGCCGCCCGTGATGACTTTTTCCGACAGCATGGTGCGGGCAACACCCTTCCAGTAAGTTCCGATCCGCACACCGTCATAGAGAAAGTAGACGGAAAATATCAGACCAAACAGCATGACTTTGGCGAAGTCTACAATTCTCTCTATCAGCTTCATGGCCATGGGACCCAGGGCTTCTATGCTGATGCCGTGCTTTTTCAGATAGTCGGTTATGTCTCCTATGAGGTCACTGTACTGATCCTGCAGCTGCTGTCCCAGAGCCCGGAACTGGTCGAGATTGATGTTGCGGACGGTCTTATTGACAGTGATCACAATGATCAGGATCAGAACAGTGACGGCAGCGATCAGGATCCCGATGGATATGAGAACGGCAAGACCGCGGGCCTTCGAGGGATGGGCGCTGGCTTCCCGGCCTCCGGAAAGTTTCCTGTCAAAGAAGTTTGCCAGAGGCATGAGCAGGTAGGCGATCATGATGCCGGCTACGACCGGACGGATGACGGCAGATATAATCTTACCGGCTGTTGTCCAGAACGGCCCTGAGTGGTAAATGCCAACGGCAATGCCGAATGTGATCAGCGCTGTCAGCGAAGCGTAGATGCAGATCTTAAGAATCCGGTGATCCAGCTGGTGTTTCTTAAACATATAATTCCTTTAATTACCCTCATTTCCAGCAGCGTTCTGTTCGTTCTCCTGCTGCCGGCCATTTTCCTGCTGCTGATTATGTTCTTGTTCCTGCTGCTCCTGCTGCTGCTCGTCCCCTGCGTTCTCATCTTCTGTGGAAACGTCGGTGCACCATTCATCAGGCACGTCGTCATAGGAAGAGAAATATTCTGTATAGATGTATTTCTTCGGTGTATAGGATGTAGCACGTTTGCCGCAGTTGGAACACATCTGTACCGCTATATAATTGCTTTCATCGCAGTACTCTGTAGGCGCGGTGTCTTTAGCCAGGTACTCGGTGATGGCGGGGCAGTTCTGGGTGGCAAGCTTGCCGGTATCTTTGCAGACCGTATATTTGCCGACAGAGGAAGGCATAGGGAAATCCGCGTCTTCGTAGCCGTTGTGAATTTCATTCATGATATTGCGCCAGATGACCTTGTGCTCGGAATAGGAATCGATCCGGCCCCTCATCTCCACGCTGTTGTCATAGCCCATCCATATGCCGGCTGTGTAGTAGGGCGTGTAGCCTACAAACCAGAGATCCTTGTAGCCGTTGGTGGTACCGGTCTTGCCGGCTTCCGCTATGCCATAATTGCTGATCCTTGCAGCGGTACCGGTTCCCTTGGTTACAACATCCTCCATGGCGGATGTCAGCAGCCAGGCAGTAGAATCCTTCATAGCCCTGTGAGTATCGGGAACATTCTCCAGCAGGACATTCCCGTCATGGTCCAGGATCTTGCTGTAGAAGACCGGTCTGGTATAGGTGCCGCCGTTGGCGATGGCAGCATAGGCGGCGGTGAGTTCCAGATTGGAAACGCCGTTGTAGATGCCGCCCAGGCCCAGGGGAGCAAATGCGTCATTCACTTCGTCTATGGTGGTGAGCCCGACCTTCTTCAGATATTCTATGGCCAGTTTCGGTGTTACATCTTCGACGAGAAATTTCGTGGTTACGACATTGACGGAATTATAGATGGCCTGGCGGATCGTGGTTTGTCCGCGATAGTCACCGACCACAGTGTTCTGTACCTCAAAACCGCCAGGTGCGGTGTAGGGCTCATCCATCTTCGTGGAAGCCAGTGTCTTGCCGCAGGCATCAAGGGCGGGCAGGAAGACCGCCAGGGTCTTGAAGACAGAGCCGGGCTGCCGCAGAGCCTGGGTAGCTCTGTTGAAGCCAAGATTTGTCGTCTTCTGTCCGCGGCCTCCGGAAAGGGCCAGTACATAGCCGGTGTGCTGATCCATCAATACGAAAGAAGACTGTGCCTGTACCGCGGGGGTGAAGGATTCCGCAACGATCTGATCGTCGGAGATGCCCAGATCGGATATATACTGATCGACGGCAGCTCTGGCGGCATCCCTGCTGGAATAGAGCAGGTCGGATGTACTCATGCCGTAATAAGAACGCAGGGAATTCTCATCCAGATTGACCTCTTTACCGTCCTTGTCTGTGTAGGTCAGAGCCCAGTCAAGCAGATATTCATTTGTCGAGAAATTGGAATCGTCGTTGTAATATTTGTCGACGATCTCCTGCATGTGTCTGTCCTCGGTCATATAGATCTTCAGGCCGCCGCTGTAGAGGGCATCAACAGCCTGGGCTTTTGTGTAGCCCAGCTTATTCTGCAGATCTGTGATGACCTGATCTATGGCCGCGTCCTCAAACCAGGAGTTGATGGTTTCCTTTGTGCTGACAGCCTGATTGACTTCCTCTATGCGGGCGTAGACATTGTCCGCCTTCGCCTCGTCATAGGCAGCCTTATCTATAAAACCGAGGGAATACATGTTCTTGAGGATCTTATCCCTCCGCTGGGAATTGACCTCCTGCCCGTTTATAGGGTTGTTGTAGCTGGGGGACTGCGCAATGGCCGCGATAACGGCGGCTTCCGATACTGTAAGCTCCGAAGCCTTCTTATTAAAATACCGCTCGGCGGCAGCTTCTATACCGTAGGCGCCCCGGCCAAGGTTTATGGTGTTCAGGTAGGCTTCCATGATCTCGTCCTTGGACATCTTCTTCTCCAGCTGCAGGGCAAGATACCATTCCTGGAACTTCCGCCGAAAGCGCTGGACCTTGTCGGTCTCGGCACCGCCATTGAAGACGGTCAGCTTTATAAGCTGCTGGGTGATGGTGCTGGCGCCCTGGGAGAAGGAACCATTCTCGCCGAGGCCTACAAAAAGAGCCCGGACGATGCCCTGGGGATCTATGCCCTTGTGCTCGTAAAAACGCTGATCCTCAATGGCTATAAATGCCTGCGGCACACACCTGGGCAGGTCGTCTATATCGACGATAGTCCGGTTGGACTGGGCTCCGACCAGTTCGCCGGCCTGGCTTCCATCCGGATAGAGCATCACGGACTTGAGCTTGCTGGGCGCGATCTGGGAAAGGGAAAGTTCCGGCGCGTTGTCAATGACACCCTTAAAACCGCCGATCCCTGCAGCCGCCAGGCAGGCAAGTGCCAGCACCAGTGCGATCACGGCGAAGCGGAAGATGTTGAAGCCGACCTTCTTTTCGCCTTTGGCCGTAGTAGAGCGAATCCTCGCCCGGATCTTCTCTGTATTATATCTGCTGTAATCCATATAAAGCTCCTCGCATTAAAAACAGGGTATTAGTCACTTCATTATAGCAGATAATCACATCAAGGGAAATCTTTCCTTTTGAATTTCAGCGGTCATTGCATGGCCGCTGTAAATCTGTTATCTTAAAATGTAAATAGATGGGAAAAGAGGAACTGATTTTGGCACGCAAAGATAAGAAAAAGAATGCCGGGACTCCGGCACCGGCAGATAAGGAAAAGAAGAGCCTGCCTCTGCGGATCCGGACTCTCTATCAGCCGGGAACCGCAGAGATTGTGATAAAAAAGTCGCGTTTCATTGCTCATGCGGCACCTGCGCAAAATGAAGAGGAGGCGGCAGATTTTATAAGCTCTATCCGCAGGCAGTACTGGGACGCCCGTCACAACTGCCATGCCTTTTCAGTGGGAAACGGTGCTCCCGGCAGTCAGCTGACCCGCTGCAGCGATGACGGGGAACCTGCCCAGACAGCAGGAAAGCCCATGCTTGATGTCCTGCTGGGAGAAGGCCTCTGGGACACAGTGATTGTAGTGACCCGCTACTTCGGCGGAACCCTGCTGGGAACCGGGGGACTGGTGCGGGCCTATTCCCAGTCCGCGCGGGCAGGTCTGGAGGCGGGGACGATGATCGAAAAAGTGCTCTGCAGCCGGGTAGGCCTTGACGCTGAGTATCCGGATCTTGTGCCCCTGCAGCGGCTGGCCGCGGATCGGGAAGCTCTGATAGAGGATACACAGTATGGTGAGAAGATCCGCATGCAGCTGTTAATCCCTTTCCCGGAAAAGGAGCGTTTTCAGAAGGAACTAACTGAGATGAGCGCCGGCCGGCTGGCCTTCCGGGAACTGGAGACGGTCTACGGAGCGCAGGCCGGAGGGCGTACGCTGGTGTTTCCTGCCGGCTGATTTCGGAGATAAATAGAGAAAGAAGAGTAAACCCATGAATTTAAGTATACTGCTGGCAAAGCAGATATTATCCATGATCCTGATGATCGCCGCGGGTTTCGGCGCCGCCCGGGCGAAGATCTTTCCGCCGGGAACAGATCGTGCCCTGTCTACCCTGACCCTCTATATCATCTGCCCCTGCCTGATGTTTTCATCCATGCAGATGGACTACAACAGCTCGATGCTGAACGGCTTTTTGCTGGCTGCCGCCGCAGCTGCCCTGGTCAACGCATTCTTTATTCTCCTGTCAAAGCTGACCGGCAGGATCATTCGTGCAGACAGTCTGGAGAGGGCTTCCATGATCTACAGCAATGCCGGCAATCTGATCCTGCCGCTGATATCCGAGGTTCTTGGAAAAGAGTACCTTTTCTATGCCGGCGGCTATCTGGCAGTCCAGACCGTGTTTTTCTGGACGCACGGCCTGGCGCTGATCAGCGGGCATCCGACTAAGAACCTGCGGAAGATCCTGACAAATCCCAATATAGATGCCCTGATCCTGGGTCTGATCTTTTTCTTTCTGCCCATCCGCCTGCCCGGCGTACTGGAACAGACCATTGAAAAGATCGGCAATACCATCGGCCCCATCAGTATGATCGGCATCGGCATCATCATGAGCGGTATGCCGCTGGCGAAGGCCTTTTCCGACCGCAGAGCATGGCTGATCTGCATTCTGCGGCTGTTTCTTTTCCCGGCTGCCGCGATCGTGCTGATCGCCCTTACCGGCATCACCCGGCGCTTTGCCTGGACAGGCATGGTCCTTATCGCGACGGAGCTGGCTGCCAGCGCCCCGACAGCGGTAAATATTGCCCAGACAGCCCGGATCTATGACCAGGATGCCGCGGGGGCCGGGCAGATAAATGTGCTGTCCACGATCCTCTGTATCTTTACCATGCCCCTTATGCTTATGTTCTATCAGGCCCTGTGCATGTGATGCATATAAAAAGACGGCAGAAAACGGAATTGTAATTCAGGTTTTCTGCCGCCTTTTATGTATTATTTATCCTTGAGGATTCCTTACTTATTGGTCTCGGACGCTGCCTCAGTGGATGACTCCGTCTCCTCGGCCTTTACTCCTTTGGCATTCTTCTCGAGAATAGCGATGGCCTTATCATTGATGATAACCTGGGTGATGTATTTTCTGCCATACTGCTTTTCCAGATCATCGGCGCTGTCAAATCCGTTCTCTTCGGCATATTCGGCGAGCTTTTCCTGATAGAGCTTATCGTCTACCTGGAAGTTCTCAGCATCAGCGATGGCATACATGACGAGCATGAAGCTTGTCGCCTGTTTGCCGTATTCCTCTGCCTGCTTGTTGAAGTCATCTTCTGTCGTCTGCATATACTGCTTGAGGAAATCCGACAGTTCCATGCCGTAGTAAGCTGCGTACTGTTCATACTGGCTCTTATACTGCTCGGCATACTGATCAACCATTTCCTGCGGGTAAGTCTTGATCTCTGCGTTGTCGACCGCTTTCTGGGTCAGCTCCTGCTGCTTGCTGTTATCAGCCTGGGATTTCTTCTGAGACTCAAGCTGCTCCTTGATATATTTCTTATACTGGGCAACAGTAGTGACATTGTCTATCTTCTGGGAAGCTACAAACTTGTCATCCAGCTCAGGGACGATGGAGTCGCCGTTTATATAGTTGATGGTGACGACAAACTGGACGGCCTTGCCGGCCAGATCTTTAGTGCTGTAGTCATCGGGGAACTTAAGGTTCAGGGTAACCTTTTCTCCCGGCTTGTGTCCGATCAGACCTTTCTCAAAACCATCAATAAACTGGTTGGAGCCGATGGTAAGGGAGGTATCCGTGGCGGATCCGCCGTCGAAGGTCTTGCCGTCTACCTTTCCTTCATAGTCTATATTTACTGTATCCTTGTCAGCGACAGCGCGGTCCTTGATCTGTTTCACGGTCGCGCTGGCCTGCAGCTGCTGGTTAATGGTGTCGGTAACCTCCTGGTCGCTGACAGTGGTATCGACGATCGTATAGGTGAGTCCCTTGTAATCACCGAGCTTTACCAGTTTATTTATATCGTAGTCAAAGGCATAAGCCTGTTCCTTTTCGGTCTCCGATTCGCCCTCGGCGGTCTCATCTGAAGTTTCTTCTGTTCCAAGCGCAGATTCAGCTCCGCTCTCTGACTCACCGGCGCTGCCGGAGCTGCCGCATGCAGCCAGGGATGCCGCCATGCACATAGCCAGAATACCAGCTGTGATTCTTTTTTTCATGATATGGTCCTTTCTCTCCTTTAATATGATGCAAACGCACCCTAGTGTTATATCACATAAAGTCCTTAAAAGAAAGAGACAGGCCTGCAAGTTCACAAAATGTTCAGAATTGGCGCCGGTCTCTGCTTTTATCAGGAGGGGGAATATTGCGGCCGATGCATTGATAAGGGATTATTCTGTCTGAACTTGACTTTTCTTTGCGAATCTCATAATATATCCATAGTATTTTGTGACTTTTTGGGGGATTTTTGCGCCTTTTTGCGGCGCGGGGGAAGGTTTTTCCTTCTTTTAAGGATCTATTTATGATGAGAAGTGCCAGAAATGCCCAGAAAACAGAGGATCACAGGC
The DNA here is from genome assembly GCA_900317095.1 of uncultured Eubacteriales bacterium. Classification (GTDB taxonomy): domain Bacteria; phylum Bacillota; class Clostridia; order Lachnospirales; family Lachnospiraceae; genus UBA2912. The sequence goes on from ONFL01000009.1 coordinate 11,541, forward strand.
TAATTATACGGCGCCTGGAAGAACTTTGTGAGCTGGCCATTCTTTGTGTAATTTATTTTCTGGTCTGGGAGCAGTTTTATCGGGAACCGGGCCTTTTTATCTATAATTATTTCGGGCGGGGCAAGTTTGTCCTGATGTTCGTGTATGCCATCCTTGCCTATATCGTCCTGCATATGAATGAGGGCTTCCGTTTCGGCTATCTTAAGCTTTCGGAAGTAACCATTTCCCAGTGGATGGGGCTGCTGATCGTGAATTTTATTACCTATTTTCAGCTCTGTCTCACGGCCAATGTGATGCTCAATCCGGGGCCCATGTTTGTTCTCATGTTTATAGAGATGCCGGTGAGCTTCCTGTTGGTCTATATTTTTACTTTCATCTATCATCATTCCCATGTTCCCTATAACATGCTGATGATCTATGGAAATGAGAAATCAGTCGGGCTGAAGCTGAAGATGGACAGCCGGCAGGACCGCTACCATATCACGAAGATCGTGCCGGCACAGATCTCCATGCGGGAGCTGGCAGGGCTGATCCCTTCCTTTGACGCGGTTATTATTGCGGATATCCCGGCTGAGAAGCGCAATGACATTCTTAAGTTCTGCTATGCCAACAGCATCAGGGCCTATCTGACGCCAAAGATCTCGGACGTTATACAGTCTGGTTCCACCAGCATCAATCTCTTTGATACGCCGCTGCAGCTGGTGCGGGGAGTCGGTCTTTCCATTGGCAACCGGGCGGTCAAGCGCTTTTTTGATGTTTTTCTGTCGGGTCTGGCTCTGGTGGTGCTCAGTCCGCTCTTTGCCGGTATTGCCATTGCCATAAAGCTGGAGGACGGCGGAAGTGTCTTCTACCGGCAGCGGCGGGTGACATTGAACGGGAAAGAATTTGACATCCTCAAGTTCCGGTCCATGATAGAGGACGCGGAGAAGGATCAGCGCAGCCATCCGGCAACAGAAGATGATCCCCGGATCACGAAGGTCGGCCGCTTTATCCGCGGCTGCCGCATGGATGAGCTGCCGCAGCTGATCAATATCATAAAGGGCGATATGTCTATCGTCGGCCCCCGGCCGGAGCGGGTGGAGCACGTCCGCAAATACGCGGAAGAGGTTCCGGAATTTGTTCTGCGCCTGAAGGTCAAGGGCGGCCTGACAGGCTACGCGCAGGTATACGGCAAGTATAATACGACGCCCCTGGATAAACTGAAACTGGACCTGATGTATATAGAGAATTATTCTCTGATGCTGGACTTCAAGCTGATTCTGATGACAGTAAGAGTGCTTTTTCAGAAGGAGAGCACGGAAGGCTTTGACAAGCAGCTTACCCAGCAGGAGATCCGTAACGAGATTAAAAAAAGCAGAAAGCAGGAGAAAGAATAACGTATGTACCATGAACGCAGGACGATAGAACATGCCCTGATCCTTGCTGTGGATCTTATCGCGGTTATTTTGAGTTTTATTCTGGCTGTGGCGGTGCGTTACCATACTTTTATATGGATAGACGCGGAGGGCAATCAGAGCCAGCAGATCATCATCATCCTTATTCTTTACACCGCGCTGCATCTGATATTTGATTTTTATCAGAACTTTTTCCGCCGGGGGAAGGGTGAGGAACTGCGGAGTATTATCCGGGAAGTGATCATTTTCTACGTCTGCCTGATCGTAGTCTATTATCTGATCCATAATGTAGACGCCCTTGCACGTCTGATGATCCTTTACATGGCGATATTCCATCTGTTCCTGGCCTTTGCGCTGCGCCTGGCTTTCAAGTATTATATGGCGACGACTTACAAGGGCGGACGGCACAGCAGCCGGATGCTGGTGATCACGAAGACGCCGGCAGCGCGGGATATCATCACCAACATTCAGGACAGCCAGGAGTGGAACCGGACGCTGATGGGAGTGGCTCTGATAGACCGGGATAAGGCACCGGGGCAGATGCGGACGATCGGCGGAGTTCCGGTGGCCGCCGGCAGGGAGGACCTGCTGGACATGGTCATTCATAACGATGTTGATGAGGTATTTATTTCCTATGAAGGAATGGAGCAGGATCAGTATATTCGGGACATGATCTCCGAGATGCAGATGATGGGTATTCTGGTCAATGTGGATATTGCGGCTTTTCAGCTGATAGACCACGGCAAGAAAATGCTCAACAAGGTCGGCAGCTATATGGTGGTGGCATTTGCGCGCAACGTGATCCCCATCCCGGGACAGATCGCAAAAAGGCTGCTGGATATCATCGGCTCTCTGGTCGGCATGGTCATCCTTGGTATTGCCTCTATCTTCATCGTTCCCGCTATAAAGATGGACTCTCCGGGACCGGCTCTTTTTGTGCAGAAGCGTGTCGGTAAAAACGGCCGCGTATTCAAGCTCTATAAGTTCCGCTCCATGTATCAGGATGCCGAGGAGCGCAAGAAGCAGCTCATGGAGCAGAATGAAGTGGAAGGTCTGATGTTCAAGATGGATAATGATCCGAGAATAACAAAAGTTGGAAAATTCCTGCGCAGGACCAGTCTGGATGAGCTGCCGCAGTTCTGGAATATTTTAAAGGGCGATATGAGCCTTGTGGGGACCCGTCCGCCGACGCTGGACGAGTTTCTTCAGTACAAAGCACATCATAAGGCGCGCCTGTCCATGACGCCGGGTCTTACGGGCCTGTGGCAGGTAAGCGGCCGCAGTGACATCAAGGATTTTGAGAAAGTGGTCAAGCTGGATATGGAGTATATAGACAACTGGTCCATCCGCGAGGACATTCGGATCTTGTTTAAGACAGTTTCTGTTGTTTTTAAGAAGGAAGGAAGCAAATAAAGGGCATGCCCAAGACACAGTCAATAAAGAAGAATTTCATCATGAATGCCATCCTCTCCATGTCGGCGTTCATTTTTCCCCTTATTACATTTCCCTATGTATCGCGGATCCTGCTTCCGGAGGGTACCGGCAAGGTTTCCTTTGCCACATCTCTGATCTCCTATTTTGCCATGTTTGCCCAGCTTGGCGTCCCTACATACGGGATCCGGGCCTGCGCAAGGGTAAGGGATGACAGGGAGGAGCTGACAAAGACAGTCCAGGAGCTGCTGATCATCAATCTGATCACCAGTGCCATCGCCTATGCCGTGCTTGCGGTTCTCATCTTTACCGTTCCCAGACTGGCAGATGACAAGATGCTTTATGTCATCGTCAGCCTTACCATCATATTTAACACCATCGGGATGGAGTGGCTCTATAAGGGACTGGAGCAGTATACCTATATCACGCTGCGGTCCATCGCCTTCAAGTTCGTTTCCCTGATCCTGATGTTTATGCTGGTGCATGCAAAAAGTGACTATGTCATCTACGGCGGCATTACCATTTTCGCGGCCTCTGCTTCCGGCATCATGAATTTTGTTCACGCGCGGAAATATATAGATTTTAAGCCGGTGGGGCATTACAATTTCCGCCGGCACCTCAAGGCCGTGCTGATATTTTTCGCCATGTCCTGCGCGACCACGATCTATACGCATCTGGATACGGTCATGCTGGGTTTTATGAAAACGGATGTGGATGTCGGCTACTACAACGCAGCGGTCAAGATCAAGACGGTCCTGGTCAGTGTCGTCACCTCTCTGGGGGCAGTTCTGCTTCCCCGGGCTTCCTATTACGTGGAGCACGGGCAGATGGACGAGTTCAGGCGGATCACCACAAAAGCCATCAATTTTGTTTTTATGGTGTCTGTGCCCCTGATGGTCTTTTTCATGATATTCGCGAAGGAAGGGATATTCTTCCTGTCGGGTTCGGCCTATGGAGGCGCGATCTTTCCCATGCAGCTGATCATGCCGACGCTGCTTTTTATAGGTCTTACAAATATCATGGGTATTCAGGTCCTTGTTCCCCTGGGACGGGAGAAGATCGTGCTCTATTCCGAGATCGCCGGGGCGGTCACAGACCTGGTGATCAATGCCCTGTTGATCCCGAAGATGGCTTCTGCCGGAGCCGCCATCGGGACTGTGGCAGCGGAGGGAGTAGTCTGGCTTGTGCAGTATTACAGCCTGCGTAAAGAGATCTCCCATGTATATAAGAGTGTAAATTACGGTTCTATTCTGGGCGCGACGGCTCTGGGCGGTTTTTTATCCTTCTGGATGAAAAAGCTGCCCCTGTCTTCCCTGGGGACGACTCTGCAGAGTTTTGTGGTGATCGCCGCCGCCGCTGTGATTTTCTTCGGCATTTACATCGTAATCCTTACTGTAACAAAGAATCCGCTGGCTCTGGAGGTGGAGAGGACAGCGCTTAACAAATTAAAGAGAAAACATTAAGACCGGGGGCGGGCAAATGAACAGATCATCATTGCAGGCGCGGGCCGAAGCCGAACCGTGGAGCGAACGCATATACTATGTACTTCTTGCTCTTTATCTGACAGGCCTCATGCTGCCGACGACCGCTTTCAGCTATAGGATGCCGCCGCACTTCTTTCATGGGGTGCGGGCGGCTTTTCTTGTGCTCATGCTCTGGCGGCTGGTAAAAAGGGGAAAATATCACCGCCGTCTCTGCCTGCTGCTGCTGATCCTGCTGGTCCTTCTGGGATATTTTGTGGCCGTCCGCAGGGGAGAAGTGGTCTACCTGGATCTGGCTATGATCCTCATCGGCTCCCTGGACCTGTCTATGAGGAGGATCAGCTTTCTCTATATTCTGTCGGCAGGCTCGATGATGGTGCTGGCGCTGATCTGCAGCCAGGCCGGCCTGATCGCGGATTATGTCTATGAGCGGGAGGGCGGCTTTCGGCATTCCCTGGGCATTGTCTATCCAACGGATTTTTACGCGCACCTCTTTTTCCTTTTCCTGGCCTGGGCCATCTGGCGTTGGCAGAAGATCAGCTATGCCGAGATGCTCGCCATGGCAGCCATGGCCGCTCTGGCTTACCATTTTACAGAGGCCCGGGCCGGCCTGGCCTGCACAGCCTTATTTCTTGTGCTGATCTTTCTGGCCCGCCTCTTTCATTACAGGCCTCTGATCCGCAGGGAAAAAGTTCTTTTCCTGCTGCTTTCTGTTCTTTTTACCATCATGGCTGCAGGCATGATCCTTCTCTCCGCATTTTACAGTCCGGAAAATTCTACACTGGCAAGACTTAACGATCTGCTTTCTGACCGGCTGAGCCTGGGGCATCAGGCACTGACGGAATATCCCATCCTGCCTTTTGGTACAGATGTCGTGGAAAACGGAGCCGGCAGCGGAGCGGTCTCCAAGGGCATGCTTGGGGAAAAGTACTTTTTCATGGACAGCTCTTATCTGCGCTGCTTTATGAAGAACGGCTATGTGCTTTACGCCCTGCTGCTGATTTTTGGCATTCTCCTGATCCGCCGGCTCATCCGGGAAGACAAGAGATATGGCCTGATATTCTTCTTTACAGCGGCACTTGTCTGCATGATAGAACACCATATGCTGGAGCTGGCCTATAATGTCACACTTTTTCTGGCCGTTGCAAGGCTGGACCTGCCGGAAGAGGTGACGGCGGGGCAGACAGGCAGTCAGCCGGTGCCGGCAAAAGCCCCTGGAACAGGTACCGGCAGGCGGAAAGCCGTACCGGCCCTTTATGCTGCTTTGGTAATCGTCTTTGCTGTGCTTTGCATCCGCTGGCCCGGCGGGGAGAGGTCGATCCCCTACTCCTATGCCTATCTGAAAAGCTTTAAGATGGAATCCGCCATGGTGGTTTCCAGAAGCCGCTACACAGGAAGCTGTTATTTCGATATTTCCGAGGACTATAAAAGCGTGAAACTGGAGTTTGTTAAGGGACGCGGCTACAAGATCCGCTGCCTGGGGGACCAGCTGCTGGGGGTAGACAGCCGGGGCTGGCTGTGCCTTCTGCCGGCAGACTCGGATAAGTCGGAAGCTTTCTGGAATATTGCCAGGATTTCGAATACGCAGTGGTTTCGGATCAGCAGCGCCTCGTCCGGGAAATCCCTTTATTACGAGCTGTGGAAGCAGCCCTATGTGGCTAAGCTGGGAGACTTTAATGTGGATGATCCCCGCTTCTTTATCCGCATCCAGGAGGGGACGTCTCCATTTGTATCCGCTGGCATAGAGGAGTAAGTCTTGTTGCTATTTGCCGGAAAATCCTGTAATATAGGCTTAAGTGACAAGTTGAAATAAAGGACAAGGAGCAGATTGTCTGCATGAGATTTAATAAGTATATTCAGGAGATCGGCAGATCCGAACTCTTATACTGCCTGGGGATCAGTCTGTACGCGGTCATAACGATCGTGCGCAGCGGCATCGTGCTGCCGGAGGCGGTCAGCGCTGTGCTGGAGCCCCGCAGCAGTTATATATATTATCTGGCATATCTCTTATGCGCACTCGGATTCTGCACCAGCCTTTTTCGCGGCATATACAGCAGGATCTGTTTTCTGGTGCTGCTGGCGGCAGGCAGCCTGCTGACATTTTACGGCAGCGGGAGCAGCCAGCCCTTCTATTTCTTCTTTTTTATCCTTTGCGCGGCGCCATTTTCCGGCAGACGGATCCTGCATTTTTCCCTGGCAGTGAAGGCTGTTATGCTTGTGCTGGTCGTTCTGTTCAGCCAGGCCGGGATCATAGATGATCAGATGTTCGACATTGACAGCCGCATGCGGCACGGGCTGGGATTCCAGTACGCGACTTACGGTCCGGTCCTGTTTTTTTTCCTGCTTTTGTGCTATATCTTTATCCGCCGTGAAGCCATGACCCTGCTGGAGTATGTCATTCTGGCGGCGGCCGCTTTCTATCTTTATAAAATGACCAATTCCCGGATGGCCTTTTTTATGTCCGTTCTTGTGCTGGTATTTTTCTTCCTGCTGTGCAGGATTGGGAAAGGCCTGCACCATTTCCTTATGAAATTCCGGTATCTGTATTATCTGATCCCTCTGCTCTTTGCAGGCGGGTCTATTGCCGCTTCCTATGCTTACAATGACACTGCTTCCTTCTGGGTGAAGCTCAATGACCTGTTGTCGGGGAGACTGCAGCTGCAGCAAAAGGCGATCCGTACCTATGACTGGACCCTGTTCGGGCAGAAAATAGACTGGGTGGGCAATGTCGTAAGGCTTCAGACCGGAAAGGAATATAATTATGTAGATAATTCCTATATGCACGTGGGACTGGAGAACGGCCTGCTTTACCTGGCGCTGGCTCTGCTGCTCTATGTGGTCATCATGTACAGGGCATGGAAAGCAGATGATCTGTATCTGATTTGGATAACGATTTTTATCATGACGATTTCTCTGACAGAGCCGCGCCTGCTGGAACTGACATATAATCCGTTTCCGCTGCTGGCTTTTGCGGATCTGCGTTATTTGGAGAAACATGATTTTGCGCTGACTGTTTTATGGAAGGCGGATCTTCGCGCCGTAAACCGGCGGGATTATTAGAAAAAAAGAGGATATATCATGGAAAAACAGGTTGAGAAGAATCAGGTGGTCGTAAACTTAAAGGAACTGTTCCGGAAAATGCTGGTGCAGTGGCGGGGCGTTCTGGTCATTGCCCTGATCTTCGGCATCATATTTATGGGACTTAAGTATGTTATGGATGTAAGGAAGGCAGCCGCCGCCCCTGCATCTGCACAGCAGGAGGAAGCGGATGTGAGTCAGGCCCTGACTCCTGCAGAGAAGGTGACGGTGGAGAATGCGGTGCTGATCGCCGCCAATCTTTCCAACCTGCAGAATTACATGGACCAGGCACCTCTCATGAAGATAGATCCTTTTCATGTAAATGTGCTTACCCTCAGCTATCTGGTCACTGACCAGGACAAGAACGGCGCAGCGACCATAGCCCAGCTGCTGCGGAGAAATATGAACACGCAGCAGATCAACAAAGACGTGGCAGCTGCAATCGCGCCGGACGCGCCGCCGGAATTTGTAGGCGAGCTGATCAGTTTTGCCGCGACCAGCGACAGCGCGGCAAATGCGTCCAATGCCTACTTCTATGCGGAGATCATTCTGCCTGACGGGTCGGAAGGCAAGGCAGACCAGGTAAAGGCTGTCTTTGATAAAAATGTGGCTGCCTGCGGCAATCAGATCCGGTCTGCCGGGTATTCTGCAGCAGTCAGCCTGGTTCAGAGCGGCGTGGTAACGGAAAATAATTCCAGTCTGAACGATAAGCAGGCAAATCTGCAAACCAGGGTGATGAATACAAACAACTCCCTGAAGACCATGGTAGCCTCTTTTACGGATGCGCAGAAGAAAGCATTTGTAGAAATGTGTGAAGAGAAGAATGTTACCATCAGCACCACGGTAATCAGCAGCGACAAGATGCCGAATATAGAAGACCCTGCTGTTAAAAAGGCATCCCCCAGCAAAAAATGGTTTGCGCTTGGATTTATCATCGGCATTCTTCTTTACCTGCTGGCTCAGCTCATCAGGAGCGCCTTTCGGGGAAAGGTGCAGGGCAGGGAAGATCTGGCCTGGCTGTACGGGCTGCGCTGCTTTGGAGAATACAGAGCCTTCACCGGGAAAAGCGCTTTCAGCCGGCTGATCAATTCCAGAAATGTTTACAGACATTTTTATAAAGAGAATACGGACAAGGAAAAATCAGCGGCCGCGGCAGCCGGGCGGATCCTGCATTCCATGGAGATCGGCGGCTTTGACAGCATAGATCTCATTGTGCCCGGCAGGCTTTCCCAGGCAGGAGATTCCTATCTGCGCAGCATTGCAGACAAGATTCGCGAAAAGGGGAAATCAGCAGATATTGTTGTTTATGAGGCGGGCAGTGATGAGCAGGTGCCTGGCAGCCAGCGTATGCTGGTATGCTCAGCCGGTCTGCCCTACGAGCAGGTATCCGAGCAGATGCTGGACGCACAGGAAAGCGGCGCCTGGATGCCCGGTATGATCCTGATCCAGGAAATCTGATTTTCTTATCAGAACAATAAAAGACGAAAGACGCGGACAGAAAAATCTGACAGCGTCTTTCGTTGTTTTAAAAATTTGATATTTCAGGCCTGGCGGGCCAACCTGTCTGCCAGTCTGGTGATGGCTTTGTAGCTGCGGACCCGGTCGAACTGTCTCTCTGCGGTCCGGCGGGCATTGGCACCCAGACGTGCGCAGAGGGCAGGATCCTTTTCCAGCTTCAGTACCTCGCGGGCCAGGGCAGCGGGCTGCCCGGCAGGGACATTGATGCCGAAATCCTTCTGGCTTACAAGCGAGGTGAAGACCGGGTTGCCCAGCGTGCTGAGCATGGGGCGGCCGCTGGCCAGATAATCACCGATCTTATTGACGATGCTCTGGGGCGCTCCCTGTGCGAAGGAATTGACGACCAGGTCGGATCTGGTCAGGTAAGCTGCCATCTTCGGATAGTCCACATAGCCCTCAAAGCAGACATTGTGGCAGCCCAGCTTCCGGGCAAGCTGTTCACATTCTTCTTTCTCCGGCCCTGTTCCCAGGATCTTAAAGCGGATATCGCTGTGCCCGCTCTTCTCCAGCAGCCCTGCGCAGCGGACCAGGTTCTGGATATCATAGCTTTTGCCAATGCTGCCGGCGTAGCTGACCCAGAATTCCCCTGGATCCTTTTTGATCTGGGAGCTGAACTGCCGCACGCCTTCATCAAAGGCGGCCAGATCACAGCCGACATAAACTGTCCGCAGGGGAATGCGGCGTCGGTTGTTCTGCACAGCCCGCCGGGTATAATCCTCAGAGGTACCTACCACCGCGTCTGCGCAGGCATAGGCGGCTTCCGCGTCTATGCTGAAGAAAGGATATATGAACTTTTTGGCCAGATCGCTGTGGATGACCATATCCATGGCTTCCGGCCACAGGTCCTCCACGTCGATGATCAGGGGGATATGGCGGCGGCGGCAGTATCTGCCGACGCTGGCAGCAATGTTGTTGGCAGGGATGGCGCAGTAAACCAGGTCAAACTCATGCTTTTCCAGGTAGCGGAGAATATTCGCGGCCAGGACATAGTTGCCAAAGACCCGTACGGGATCTATATTCTTCTTATAAGGAAGCCCGTCCACAAATGTAGTCTTGAAGGGATAATGCTGATCGCGGATCAGCCGGATATCCCGCGGCTTCTTCTCAAAATGCTGGAAGCTGCTTCCAATCAGGTCTGTCTTCCAGCCGGCGCGGACAAAGGTCATGGCTATATCGTAAAAGCGGGAAGGGCCGGGCTCACAGGGAAGCCAGGCATAACCAGGCGCGACGATCGCGACTTTGTTTTTGACATTACTCATAAAATCCACCTGCAGCATCGGCCGCGCAGCTCTTTTTAGGCGGCCTTAAAATCTCCATTTATAAATATCATATCATGTATGAAAATGCAAGCCGGCCAGGGCCCGGCGTTTACAGGTGAGAAGGAATGATGCTATAATGATTTTCATAGCGAACGAAAAAGGAACAGGATAATGCGGATGATAAGCAACAGTGATTATGAACGCTTCGGTTTCGGGACCTTCGGCCCTTTTCTGCTGGGATTTACCCGCTGGCTGATCCGTCAGAGCGGGCAGGCAGGCGGGCAGAAGATCTGCTTTCTGGCCCGGGACGGTTATATGATGAAGAAGGCCTGGGATCTGCTGGCCCCCGCGGGCAGCCCGCAAAGCCTCTACTGCCGCTGCAGCAGGCGGAGCCTGCGCCAGTCTCTGCTGCATCACTGCGGCAGTTACCGGCAGAGTCTGAAATATCTCAATATTTCCAAACTGGTCTCGGTGGGCAATATGCTGTCCTATTACGGTTTTATGGATGAAGAGATAGATGAAGCGGCGGCCCGTTTCGGAACAGACCGCTCCTATGCCGTGCCCTGGGATCAGGTGGAGAACTGCCGGGTCTTCCGGCGCCTCTACCAGGGGCTCAGGGGAGAGATCCACAGCCGCAGCAGGCAGCAGGATCTGCTGCTGGGTCAGTACTTTGACCAGCTTGGCATGGAAGGCTCCTTTACCGTGGTGGATATAGGCTGGCACGGCAGCATGCAGTACTATATGGAAGAATATTTCCGCTTTCATGGAAAGAAGCCGCAGATCAGCGGGCTTTATGTAGGCAATTATTCCTTTCATCATTTGAGCGGACCTGCTCGCGGATATCTGTTTGATGACCGGGATCTGCGCCTGCGCAGGGATGTGCTCTGTTTTGCCGGCGTGCTGGAGAAGTTCTTCCAGAGCCGGGAGGGGTCAGCGGCCGGTTATGTCAGAAGAGGAGACAGAGTCTGCGTGCTGAAAGAACCATACGAATACCGGGATGACCCGGAGCTTACCGGGAGGATCCGCGCCCTGCAGAAGGGGGCCTATGCCTACATCAGGCGGTCAGCCCGGACCGGAAAGGGCAGCACTTCCTATGAGAGGCTCCTGCGCTTCGGTATGTATCCGACACTGCGGGAGACAGAGCTTTTTCAGTTCTTTTACAATGTGGACGGGCAGAAAGACTATTTTACCGCCAGAAAGAAGCTCTGGCAGTACAGACCGGATCAGCTTATGCATGATCTCAAGTACAGTCCCTGGAAGACTGGTTTCATGAAGTCGCTGTTCAGGCTACCTCTGCCCTATTTCTGGATTTACAGGCTGGTATCATGATTTTAAAGATTATAGAGAAAATCCTGCTCGGCAGGTACAGTTGTTTTTGCTTTGACATTTTCGATACGCTGATAGAGCGGCCTTATGCCAATCCTACGGATGTCTTCCGCGATGCCGGCCGCCGGGTCCTGGGAAGGAAAGAGGCGGAGCGCTTCCGGATCCGCAGGATCCGGGCAGAGCAGGAAGCAAGGCTGCGCAAGGCCGGAGCCGAAGTGGAACTGAAGGATATCTATAAATATCTGAGGGGCTATGACCATCCGACTGCCCGCCGGCTGATGCATGCCGAGATGGGCTGCGAGATGCGTGCCCGTCCCCGGAAGGGAATGGTCCGGCTGATGAACCGGCTGCATGAAAGCCATCACCGGATCCTGCTGGTTTCTGATATGTACCTGCCGGAGCCTTTTTTGAAGAAGCTGCTGGATAAGTGCGGCGTAGAGGAATATGATCAGCTCTGGCTGTCCAATACCTGGAACTGCGGCAAAGCGGACGGAGAACTTTTCCGGCAGGCACTGGCGGCGAACGGCATGCCGCCGGAAAGGACCCTGCATATTGGGGACAGTCTGCGGGCAGATTTTATGGGAGCGCACAAAGCCGGCCTGCGGGCCCTGCTTATTCCCCGGCATGATTTTCTTCCCCGCTGTCTTATCTCCCTGAAGGTCCGTCTGGAGATATTTGCAGACAGGTGCAGGAGAGGAGCGTGGGCATGAACAGACGTGTATTGGAGGTAAATGTCGACGACACCGGCATGGGAGGCGTCTACAGTCTTGTCCGCAGTGTGATACTGCACAAGCCGGACCATCTGCAGATAGATCTGGCAGCGGTCGTTCCCTTTGAGAGGAAAGAGGATGAGGAGGAACTGGCTGCACTGGGGACAAGGGTTTTCTATGTGGGGACGCAGGGCAGCATCCTGAGAAGACCCTTCGTTTATTACAGAAAGACCCGCCGGCTTCTGGAACAGAGACATTATGACTGCGTCCACATTCACGGGGACACTGCCTATATGCTGCTGGTATTTGCCGCGGCGGCAAGGGATGCGGGCGCAAAGAGCATCATTTTGCACTCGCATGCTGCCGGCATAGATCGGGGGCCGCGCAGACTCAAACTGGCCCTGCACAGGCTTGCCCGGCCGCTGCTGCGCAGCTGCGCCAGCTGCTTCGCGGCCTGTTCCGATTACGCTGCAGCCTGGATGTATCCTAATATCCCTGCAGACAGGGTGCAGATGATCCCTAACGGGATAAACCTGTCCCTGTTTTCATTTGATGCCGGCCGGCGGGCGCAGGTACGGGAGCAGCTGGGACTTGCTGATGCCTTTGTCGTAGGTCATGTCGGCCGTTTCTCCTATCAGAAAAATCACACATTTCTGCTGGAAGCCTTCGCCCGCATCCATAAGCGGATCCCGCAGGCGGTTCTGCTGCTGGTGGGAGAGGGGGAACTGATGGAGCAGACCCGGCTGCTTGCCCGCCGGCTGGGCATAGAGAAAGAGGTCATATTTTACGGTATCAGCCGCGACGTTGCCTCTCTTATGCAGGCTATGGATCTTTTCCTGCTGCCCTCCCGCTTCGAAGGCCTGCCGGTGGCAGGGGTGGAAGCGCAGTCTGCCGGCCTGCCGGTCATATTTTCTACCCATATTTCCAGGCAGTCAAAGATCACGGATCCGGTGATTTTCCTGCCTGCGGATCAGGAGCATATAGACCGCTGGGTCCATAATGCCCTGGTGGTTTATAAAAATCCCCGCCTTTATGGGCCGGCAGCCCGGATCCCGGCAGCAGGACAGGTGGAAAAAGCCGGTTTCAGCATAGACGATACGGTGAAGAGCTTTTTACGGCTCTATGGCCGGGACCGTTGACTTTGCTTTAAGACAGGAGCAGGAAATATGATATATATCGTTTCTCATAAAAATGTCTCCCTGCCGCATCCGGCGGGTTTTGCCCCGATCCAGGTGGGAGCGGATCCGGAAGATTATCCTGGCTTTATCCGCGATAATACGGGAGATAATATTGCCTGGAAGAATCCCAATTACTGTGAGCTTACTGCCCTTTACTGGATCTGGAAAAACACCCGGGATCCCTATAAAGGTCTTGTCCATTACCGGCGCTATTTCTGCCGCAGCCCCCTGCTGCGGGGGGAAAGAAATCTGATCTCTTATAGAGAGATGACGCAGATGCTCTGTCAGGCCGATATCATTCTTGCCAGCCCCGCAGCCAGCCATGTAAACTGCCGGCAGCAGATCCTGCTGGAAAGCACGACACAGGAGGTGCTGAGACTGCTGGCCCGTCGGCTGAAGAGGATGTACCCGGACTATGTGCCCGCCTGGAGGAGGTTCATGGCCGGGAACCGGGCCAGCCTCTTTAATATGATGTTCTGCCGGGGCCAGCTCTTTGACGAGTACTGCAGCTGGCTTTTTCCTCTGCTGGGATCCCTGGAGCAGGATATAGATCTGGACAGACTGAACGATTACCAGAAGAGAGTCTACGGTTTTTTGTCCGAGCGCCTGCTTAATATATGGGTCCTCCATAACCGGCTGACGGTAAGATATCTTCCGGTCATGAATACAGACAATTCCCTGATGGATGACCTGACCCTGTGCAGGCGGCAGCTGACAAATCAGCTGCGTTTTGACATTTCCAGGCTGGGGGCAGGACAGCCACAAAGTTTTCATAGATAAAATCTGAAAATTTTGTGTTCGTTTTTACACGACCATTTTATTCGTGCTATAATAGCCCTGCTGCCTGCGGGCGGTGAGAAGCTTCACAAGGAGAATAAGGAAGACAGGTAATCCATGTTATCAGTTATAATACCTTCCTATAATGAAGAAGAAATGATCGCAAAGACAGCGCAGACCGTCTTTGCTGTTCTGGAGCAGGAGGCTGTTGACTGCGAGCTGATCTTTGTCAACGACGGGTCATCGGACCGGACACAGGAAGAGATTGATAAAGCCGCGGCCGAAGATCCGCGTGTGCATTATGTCATGTTTTCCAGGAATTTCGGCAAGGAAGCGGCTATATTTGCAGGGCTGGCTGCCGCAAAGGGAGACTGCGCGGCGGTCATGGACTGTGATCTGCAGCATCCGCCTGCTGTACTGACGCAGATGTACCGGCTCTGGGAGCAGGGTTATGAGGTCATAGAAGGAGTCAAAAGGTCCCGGGGCGAGGAGACCGGTTTTCACCATCTGAGCACAAAGATATTTGACCGTATTATGACAAAAGCGGTCGGACAGGATATGGCTATGGCTTCGGATTTCCGCCTGCTGGACCGGCGGGCTGTGGACGCGGTGCTCTCTTTGCACGAGCAGCATCCCTTTTTTCGGGCCCTGTCATCCTGGGTCGGTTTTAAGACAGCCCAGGTAAAGTTCACTGTCGCCCGGCGCCAGAGCGGCAGCAGTAAATGGTCCGTGAAGGCGTTGATAAAATATGCCATCAGCAATATCGCCGGTTTTTCTTCGCTGCCTCTTTATATAGCCGGAGGAGCGGGAGCGGTCTGCCTGATCGCCTTTCTGGCCGGTCTGATCAGAATGATCATACTGGCAGCCATAGGGTCTGCGCCCGCAGCCTCATCGGGGATCATCCTGGTCATGCTGCTGCTGGCGGGTATTCTCATGCTTGCGCTGGCGGTCATCGGCTTTTATCTGGCGAGGATTTATGATGAAGTCAAGGGGAGACCCCGTTATATCATTTCCAGAATGAAGTAAGCAGGAGAGTAATATTGATTAAAAAACTTATCCGCGAACATCGGGAGATATTCGATTACCTGGTCGTAGGGGTGCTAACGACAGCCTTCAGCTGGTCTGTCTATGCCTTGGTGCGGATCCCGCTGGACATGGGAGATCCCGTCCAGGTGGAGATTGCTGTATTTCTGCGCTGGCTGGCCGGCGTGATCTTCGCCTATTTTACAAACCGGCGATATGTTTTCCACAGCAGCAATCCCCATATTCTGCAGGAGGGGCTTAAGTTCGCTTCCTCACGGGTGGTCACGCTGCTGACGGAGATGCTGCTGATGTGGCTGCTGGTCAGCGTCATGGGGATAAATGACTGGATCGCGACGCTGGCCTGTGCCGTGATCATCACCGTGTTAAATTATGTTTTCAGCAAGCTGCTGGTTTTTAGAAAAAAATAATGAGGAGTCAGATATTATATGGGACACTATTTTGGCACAGATGGATTTCGGGGAGAGGCAAATGTTAAACTGACCGCCCAGAAGGCTTTTATGGTAGGCCGCTTTATCGGCTGGTATTATGGGCAGTTAAAGAATGAGTACGGCCGGCCGGTCCATGAAGACGGCCGGGCAAGAGTCGTCATCGGAAAGGATACCCGCCGGTCCAGCTACATGCTTGAGGACGCACTTTCCTGCGGCCTGACTTCATCCGGCGCGGATGCCTATCTGCTGCATGTTACCACCACTCCTTCCGTATCCTACTGCTGCAGGACGGATCATTTCGACTGCGGGATCATGATCTCGGCTTCCCACAATCCATTTTATGACAATGGTATTAAGATCATGCGGGCCAGCGGTCAGAAGATAGAGCCGGAGATAGAGGCAAAGATAGAGGATTATATAGACGGAAAGCTGGTTATAGACGGGAAAATGGTAGATGATCTTCCCCTGGCGCATCGTCAGCAGCTGGGCAGGACCATAGACTATTCGGCAGGCCGCAACCGCTACATAGGCTATCTTATGACCATCCCTACCCGGGCTTTCAAGAACCGGCGGATCGGCATTGACTGCGCCAACGGATCGGCCAGCTCTATCGCCAAAAGTGTATTTGAGGCTCTGGGCGCCCAGGTCTATGTGATCAACAATTCTCCCGACGGCACCAATATCAACAATGGCTGCGGGTCCACCCATATAGAAGCGCTGCGCAGGCACGTGATCGAAAACCGGCTGGAGGCAGGCTTTGCCTATGACGGGGACGCGGACCGCTGCCTGGCCGTAGATGAGAATGGCGATGTCGTCAGCGGCGACCATATCATGTTCCTCTGCGGAAAGTATTTAAAAGAAATGGGTCAGCTCAGCGATGACGTCGTTGTCACCACCATTATGTCCAACCTGGGTCTCTACAAGGCTCTGGAGGCGGCAGGCATGAAATCTGAGAAGACAGATGTCGGCGATAAATATGTTGCCGAGTGCATGATGAAGAATGGCTATGATCTGGGAGGCGAGCAGTCCGGCCATATCATTTTCGGCAAATATGCCACCACAGGCGACGGTATCCTGACCAGTCTGATGATCATGCAGGCCATGACCGAGAAGAAGGCCTCCCTGTCCGGCCTGGCAGGGGAGATGAAGACCTATCCCCAGGTCCTTAAGAATATCGTCGTTATGGATAAGGAAGCTGCTCTGAATAATCCGCAGGTACGCAGGGCGGAAGAGGAAGTGACGAAAAGTCTGGGCAGCGACGGGCGGATCCTTCTGCGGGCCAGCGGCACAGAGCCCAAGATCCGGGTCATGGTGGAGGCTTTAAAGGACAGCGACTGTGAAAAGTATGTTGATCAGGTCATTGATGTCATCCGGGCCCAGGGCCTGGCTGCAGAATAATAAGCAAAAAGAACAGTAAAGGTCCGGGGACAGGTCTCCGGACCTTTTTGCGTGCCCCTGCCTATGCAAATATGCTGAAATATGGTACAATGCACATGTAAAGTCTGCGTAAAATTAATGTAAAATATCCATCAACATGTATGCCGGGAGGGAATAGTATGAAGGAATTCTGG
>ONFL01000082.1 GCA_900317095.1 uncultured Eubacteriales bacterium
AATATTGGCTTGGACACCTTTATTATATGTCGAGGTGATCTTTATCGTATAACTTATTGTCTCCACCCGCGTAGCAGGTGGATTTTTGCGTTGGCCATTCCATTTTTCGGAACGCGAAAAACTCCATGGTCAACGCACACTAAAGTGCATAATAAAAAAGATCATCCGGATATATTCCTCCGGATGACCTCTTGTTTCATTCTATTTATTACATCCAATTTGACATCCAATTTGACATCCAACTGACATCCAGACATATGAATCCAGACAAACCTTGAAGAACCATCGCTAAGACGACAAACAGCATAAAATCAAGCTTTCTCGACTCTTTTATGAGTCGTGATGAGCAGTGTAGAACATCACAGGAAAGAATCAACAAGTTTTTGATCCATAATTTCACCAAAAGAATGTCTTCTTCTCAGAAGAATCTTCTGCGGGCTGCTCCGGCGCTTTCCAGCTGCGCGAGAGCCTGCCCGGGATCCTTTACCTTAGCCAGGAATATCATGGCCGCGATGATATAGGGCTTATAGCTGGCCTGTCTGTAAAGGGATGTGCGGTAACGGTCAAATACAGAAGCATCGACCTCTCCCTGCCGGCAGCTGACGCCGCTGATGTCGGCAGGCAGGCAGTGCAGGTACATGGCATTGCCGTTCTTTGTCTTTTTCATAAGTTCCTCGCTGCAGGTCCAGTCCTTATGGTCTGCGTTCTGCGCCAGCAGCTGCTCCTCCAGCCTGGCGATGCCTTCGCTGTCTCCGGCATCATAGAGCTGCGTCCTCTTCTCCATGGCCGCAAAGGGAGCCCAGCTCTTGGGATAAACGATATCCGCGTCCTCAAAAGCTTCTGCCATGCTCGTCGTCCTGGTGAATGTGCCGCCGGAGGCTGCCGCGTTGGCTGCGGCGATCTTCTCTACCTGCGGCATGACATCGTATCCCTGCGGATGGGCCAGCACCACATGCATGCCGAAACGGGTCATCAGGCCGATAACGCCCTGGGGTACAGAAAGCGGCTTGCCGTAGCTGGGAGAATAAGCCCAGGTCATGGCGACCTTCTTCCCTTTCAGCTTGTCCACACCGCCCATCTCATGAATGACATGGGCCAGATCTGCCATGCACTGGGTCGGATGATCTATGTCGCACTGCAGATTGACCAGAGTCGGCTTCTGCTCCAGAATGCCGGCCTGATAGCCTTCTGTGACCGCGTCCACAACCTGATGCATGTAGCGGTTGCCCCTGCCTATATACATATCATCCCTTATGCCGATGACATCCGCCATAAAGGAGACCATATTGGCAGTCTCCCTCACGGTCTCGCCGTGGGCGATCTGGCTTTTCTTCTCATCCAGGTCCTGGGATTTCAGGCCCAGCAGGTTGCAGGCAGCGGCAAAAGAAAAACGGGTGCGGGTGGAATTGTCCCTGAAAATGGAAATGCCCAGACCGGAATCAAATATCCTGGCGGAAATATTATTCTCCCGCAGACAGCGCAGGGCGTCGGCGACCGTGAAAACGGCATCCAGTTCCTGGCCGCTCTTCTCCCAGGTCAGGAAAAAATCTCTCCCGTACATCTTTGAAAAATCGAGTTCACTTAAATGGGCAATGTACCCTTGCAGTTTTTTATTCATATCATTTCTCCCGATCTGCTTACTGTATGTTGTTATCTGTCTTTCCGCCGCGGAACTGGCTGACTTCTTCGCCCTTGTGACTGCCTTCTGCAGCGTACAGGTGAATGCCGGCCGCGTAAACCGCCGCGCAGGTTACCAGATCCTGCTTCCAGGTGATCTCGTTGGGCGCATGGGCCTGGCTCTCCGCGCCGGGACCAAATCCCACGCAGGGAATGCCGTAGCGGCCCTGGATAGCGACTCCATTTGTAGAAAACGTCCACTTGTCTATCAGTGGCCGGTCCCGCAGAGCCTTCTGGCTCTCGTCACCGATCCGCCTGTCCCCGAACAGGGCCCGGTGGGCATCGGCAAGGGCTTTCACATGGGCTGAAGATTCTTTATTGATCCAGGTCGGGAAGTAAGCTTCTGTCTCATAAACCTCCCCGGTCCAGGAAGGGCGGGAATACATATACATGGATACCTTTACATCATCGCCGTACTTCTTCACGGAAGGAAGAGCACGGATCTCTTCCAGGCAGGAATCCCATGTCTCGCCGGCTGTCATCCGGCGGTCTATGGAAATGGCACAGGAATCCGCCACCGCGCAGCGGCTGGGAGAAGTATAGAATATCTGGGAGACCGTACAGGTTCCCCGGCCCAGGAAACGGGCGTCCTCGTAATGGTCAGGATTGTACCTGGGGTCCAGCATCTTAACCAGTCCCGGCATGACTGTGCTGTCGGAGCAGCCGTTATTATTGAGGGCGCGTACATCCGCTATGATATCAGCCATCTTGTAAATGGCATTGTCGCCCCTTTCCGGCGCGCTGCCGTGGCAGGATGTTCCATGGACATCCACACGGATCTCCATTCTTCCCCGGTGCCCCCGGTAGATGCCGCCGTCTGTGGGCTCCGTGGAGATGACCATCTCCGGGCGGATCTTATCCTTGTTCACGATATACTGCCAGCACAGGCCGTCGCAGTCCTCCTCCATGACGGTGCCAGTCACCATCAGGCGGCAGTCATCCGGGATCAGGTCCAGGTCTTTCATGATCCTGGCCCCGTATACCGAAGCCGCCATGCCGCCCTCCTGGTCAGATCCGCCCCGTCCGTAGATAGTAGTCTGCGTCTCCCAGCCCTTATAGGGGTCATCTGTCCAGTTCTGGGGATTGCCGACGCCGACCGTATCAATATGCGCGTCCAGGGCTATGATCCGCTCTCCTTTTCCCATCCAGCCGATTATATTGCCCAGGCCGTCTATCTGGACCTGGTCGAAGCCCACCTTCTCCATCTCCCTCTTGATGCAGTAGATGACATCTTTTTCCTGCGTACTCTCACTGGGATAAGATATCATCTCCCGCAGGAAACGGGTCATATCCTCCCGGTAGCCTTCTGCTGCTTCTCTGATCGCGTCATAGTTCAATTCTTGCATCTGCATCCTCCACCGACAGCCGTCGCATAAAATAAATTTTAATCAGTTCACCAGAAAATTTTTCTGTTTTCATTTTTACTATAGCATCTCTGACCGGACTGTCAAGACCTGCGTTTCTTCTTATAAATTGTATCCTCAAGAGGCAGGCTGGTCCGCAGCTTTCCGTCCTTCGCCAGGAAGGCGCCGGCAATAGCCGGAGCGGTGGGGATGGATGAGATCTCCCCTATCCCCTTTGCCCCATAGGCAGTGCCGAGCAGCTGCTCCTTTTCCACGCAGATGGCATGGATCCTGGGAATCTGCGTGGCCCGCATAAGTCCCAGTGTCCCGAATTTCACCTGGGGAACGCAGTTGTCCAGAGGAAAATCCTCTGTCAGGGCATAGCCCATGCTCATGAGGGTCCCGCCCTCTATCTGTCCCTGGATGGCCCCGGGGTTTATTACTTTCCCGGCATCAAAGGCCGCGTAAATATCGCTGACCTGCCCCTGCTCATCCAGTATGACGACATTGGAGGCGTAGGAGTAAGCGACATGGCTCTTGGGATAGGGCACATCGGCGCCCAGTTTATCGGTGGGTTCGAAATATTCATAAGCAAATGTCAGACCTTCCAGCATGCTCAGCAGACCGGCCGGATTTTCTGCCGGTGCGCCGCAGATGGCGGTCTGCGACCCGCCTGTCCCGTATGTTCCCTGATTGAGGCCGGTTCCCGATGCCCATATGCGGCTGTCTGCCTCGACATGGATAACCGGGCTTACATAGGGGCTGCCGCCGGGGGCATTGTCTGTCCCGGTTCCATAGGCGGCTGCGGTATTGTCTGCCTGGCGGGGATGATTGTATCCGGAGGCCTCTTTCAGCTCATCCAGCACAGATGTGCCCTTCTTTTTTGCCATGTCCGCCGCAGTCAGGGCGTCCCGCAGCAGGAAAGCCGCCCCCCGCACAGCCTCACCGGTCAGCAGTGTCTGCCGGGAGCCGGATGTGGTGCCGGAATCGGGTGCATTTTCTGTGCTGGCTATGGCAAGCCTTATGGCAGACAAAGGAAGCCCCGTAGCCTGAGCCAGATCCTGGCAAAAGACAGTCGCGCAGCCCTGTCCTATATCAGAAGCAGCCGTATAGATAACCGCCTGCCCGTGCTCGACACAGATCCGCACCCGGCCCTTGTCGGGCAGGCCCACGCCCACGCCGGAATTC
>ONFL01000005.1 GCA_900317095.1 uncultured Eubacteriales bacterium
AAGATCGCGCCCCGGGAGCTGGGCAGGGAATACTATCTGCAGAAGGAATTTTCCCGGCACTGGCCCTGTGCCTTTACAAAGCTGCGGAAAAACGGGACTGCCTGCATAGAAAGGCTGATCCCCAAAGATCCGGATATGCATCAGGGGATCTATATAGATATTTTTCCCTGTGACAACCTGTCGGACAATGCCCTGGTGAGGACGCTGCAGTTCGCGGCTTCAAAGCTGGTGATTGGGAAGGCACTGTGGGAAAGAGGTTATCTGACTGACAGCCTTCTAAAGAAAGTTTTCATCCAATTTTCCAGGCTTTTCCCCAAGAAAGAGCTGGCAGGGTTTGTGAGGCTGGAGAGCCGGCCGCGGACCAGGATGGTCCATACATTTTTTGCCTCGTCCAGGGCATACCGCAAGAGCGTCTTTCCCAGACGCTGGTTTACCGAGACAACGCTTATGCCCTTTGAGGGAGGCCTTTATCCGGTATCTGCTCATGCGGACCGGCTCCTGACGGGGCTTTACGGAGACTACATGACTCCGCCGCCGCCGCGGGAAAGAGAGAAAAAGGTTCACGCGGAAATTGTGGACACAAAACATTCCTATAAAAAATATGCCGGAATTCAGAAAAAAATGCATTTTAAGGAATATACCCGCAGCATTCGATAATGATATATAATAAAAAAGGTGGTTGTAAAAATGGTTTGTAAAAAGAAATTAAGAAAAATGATGGCAGCAGGTGCAGGTCTGATGCTGGCCGTGGGGCTGCTGGCAGGCTGCGCGGAACCTAAGAACAGCGAGTCTGCTTCTGCTGAGACAGAGGCAGCTCAGTCTTCGATTTCTGTTTCCGCAGCCGGGGAGACAGAGGATGACAATGCCCTGGATCTGCCCCAGAATCAGGAGGATATGCAGGTGGAGACGAAATACGGAACACTCCGCTATCCGGATCAGTGGGCAGAGTTCGCGTCAGCGGATGTAGAAGAGAATGGGGATACCGTCCTTGTACACTTCAAGGCTGCTTTTGATGATCAGACATTTCCGCTCTTTGATATATCCATCGGCAGCGGTGACGGCGCCGAGGCCGGAAAGATCAAGGGTCCGGACGGGCAGGAGCGCAGCGTCTATGTAACCATGAATGAGCTGGAAGGGACTTCCGGTCTTGATGATACAAAAAAAGACCGTCTTTTTGCCATGCAGGAAGATGTGAATTATATATTGGATAATCTGGAAAAATAACGGACTGCCGGAGGGCAGCTCCGGTATCGGAGGGAGGACGAAAACATGAAAAAGAGAGCTGCAGCGAGACTGACAGCCGCAGCACTGGCGGCTGTCATGGCGATCGGCTATATGCCGTCAGCGGCATTGGCAGCCCAGACCGGTCAGGAGACAGCTGCCGCAGAAGAGTCATCCGCGGCGGACGAACCGGCCGTGGAAACGGCTGCCGCCGGGGCGGAAACGGAAGAGACAGCCGCCGAACAGACACCGGCCCAGGTAAAGAAGGCGCCGGCGCAGGAAAGCACACAGGCAGAAGAGACGGAAACAGCGCAGAGCGAAAGCGGACAGGAGGAAGAAAAATCTGTCTCTGACTACGCGACATTTCTGGAAGATCTGAAAGTACTGGAAGATTATGCTGACCGCTATGCGACGGAAAATTCGGGAAAGGATGCCCGGGAGCTGGTGCTTAACTATGTGCGGACCGGCGTCGCCAAGTACGCTGAGTCCACATGGTCCCTGGTAGCAGGACCGGAAGACACGGCTTTCACAGCCTATGTGGCAGAGCAGGATAAGACAAACGGAACGTCAGCCGGTGCTCTGAGGAATCTGCAGGAGTTCACGATCCCCAACGGTCAGACCGTGGAATTCAAGCATATGTTCGGTACCATGAACATTACCTGGTATCAGAGAAACAATGCGCAGTACGGGCTTGACCAGGCGGACATGGGCGGCTGGGCCGGAGATGTCTGCGACCTGATGTCTTATACAAACGGCAAGGTCACCGTGGCGGCAGATGCGGACGACGCGGCTGTTGACACCGCAGCAAAGGAGATCCGTACAAAGTATCTGGGCATAGACGATCCCACTACGCATACATTCGGTATTCTCGACTTGTACGGAGATCTGGATGCCTACTATTTTATGAGCAAGATGCAGGCAGACAGCTCCCAGAAGCTCAGCTTCCTCATGGAAAGTTACTATACGGCTGACCTGAAGGACGCGGACCGCGCGGATTACTTTATGACAAATCGGCTGAGCGGCACGAAGACAAAGGCCGGCGTCCGCGCCAAGCTGCTGAAGGCTTACACAAGCAACAGCATGATCGACACGCTGGAAAAATCCAGAAGCCTGAACGGCGATTCCTACACGGGTCTTCGCAAAGCCTGCGTCTATGCATTCGCGGACTATCTGACTAATCTGGCAGGCGATGAGAACTCACCGGGAACCGATCCCGAGACGCCGGAGACCGGTGAGACAGATACCCCGGAAACAGGGGAGACAGAAACTCCGGAAACAGATGACAACGGTCTGGATAAGAACAAATACTATACAGAGTTCTCCCGGAGCCTTAGCACACTGGCGCCCGGCGTGGAGCAGAGGATCAGCTATGCCACATCGGCTGATGACAAACAGATGGTCTATTACATGGCCACGGTCGATATCAGCCGGGATGACCTTTCTATATACGCGACCTATAAGGACTATGACGGTTCAAAGTACGGCATGGCTCGCGTGACGGAGCAGATGGCCTCTGCCGCCGCAAAGCGTTCGGACCCGGCTTCCGAAGATTATATTGAAAACTTTACTCCCATTCTGGGTATAAACGGTTCATTTTACAATATGTCCAACGGCGCTCCTATGGGTGCTCTGGTTATAAATGGGGTCACATATGCTGACGCCGGAAACGAATACACTTTCTTCGGCATACTGGACGACGACACTCCCATTATAGGCGGTTCTGCTGAATGGGCAGCTAATAAGGACCACATCCGCGAGGCAGTCGGCGGCGGTTCCTATCTTATAAAAGACGGAAAAGTCAGCGTCGGTTCCTCTTCGGATTATTATAACAGCAGGGCGTCCCGCACCTGTATCGGCATCACAGAGGACGGTAAGGTCGTTATGATGGTCCTGGACGGACGTCAGGAGCCCTTCTCCTGCGGAGGCAGCGCGGAAGAGATCGCCCAGATCATGCTGGACGCCGGATGCCAGACAGCTATAAATCTGGACGGCGGCGGTTCTACTACATTTGCCGCTAAGGAAGAGGGCGAGACCGCTGTCAAGGTTATCAACCGTCCCTCCGACGGAT
>ONFL01000034.1 GCA_900317095.1 uncultured Eubacteriales bacterium
TATAGGAAATGGCCGTCTGCTGCAGGTGGATTATGATGCCGCGGCAGAGCCGGGAGCCTCTGGGGCAGCGGAAAAGGGGCCGGCTTTCGATAAGCCGGGGGCTTCGAAGGAAGAGCCGGCTGCCGGCCGGCAGGGAGTGGTTTCTGCCGCTTCCCTGCCCGAGGATATGCTGCGGCGCCGGGCAGGGGCTTTTGTCTCCCTGCATGAAGCGGGAAATTTAAGAGGCTGCATCGGCACCATAGCGGCTGTCCAGAAGAACCTGGCAGAAGAAATCATTTCCAACGCCGTCAGTGCCTGCTCGCTGGATCCCCGTTTTTCAAAGGTGCGTCCGGACGAGCTGCCCCTGCTGGACATCAGCGTGGACGTGCTGGGCCCGGCGGAACCCGTACAGTCGCAGGACCAGCTGGATGCCCGGCGTTATGGCGTTATCGTGACAAAGGGAGCCAGGAGAGGTCTGCTGCTGCCGGATCTGGACGGTGTGGACACACCAGGCCAGCAGATCTGGATCGCCTGCCGCAAGGCAGGCATCGATCCTGGCGAAAAGGGAATAAAGCTGGAACGCTTTGAGGTGGTGCGGCATGAGTGAATTTGATCAGCAGCATGAGCCGGAGAGTCTGGCGGCCGGGAAGGAGAGCGGGAAATGGATCGTCTGCCCGGTCTGTCCCCGGCATTGCCGTCTTTCAGAAGGACAGACCGGCTTCTGCAATGGCCGGACAGCTTCCGGCGGCCGGGTTGTCTGCGCAAATTATGGGAGAATAACGTCTCTGGCTCTGGATTCAGTTGAGAAAAAGCCCCTGGCCCGCTTTTATCCCGGCAGCTATGTCCTTTCTGTGGGCAGTTACGGCTGCAGCCTGCGCTGCCCTTTCTGCCAGAACTATGAAATATCCTATGCGGGTGAGAAAGATATTTCCTGGCGGCAGATCCGGCCTGACCAGCTCTGCCGCCAGGCCCTGTCTTTGAAGAGCCGGGGCTGCATAGGCCTGGCATTTACATACAATGAGCCCCTGATCGGCTGGGAATTTGTCCGCGATACAGCCCGGCTGGCGCATGAGGCCGGCCTGAAAAATGTTCTGGTAAGCAATGGCTGCGCCTCCCTTGCCGTTCTGGAGGAGCTGCTTCCCTATGTGGATGCCATGAATATAGACCTGAAGAGCTTTAGGCCGGAGGTCTACCGGGATCTGCTGGGCGGTGACCTGGAGACCGTAAAAGCCTTTATAGCGCGGGCAGCCAGGAACTGCCACATGGAAGTGACAACGCTGATCGTGCCCGGCATGAATGACCGGGAAGAAGAGATCAGGGATATTGCGGCCTTTATAGCCGGTCTTGCAAATGTAAATCAAGACCAGACAGACGGCCGTCATATTCCTTTGCATATAAGCCGTTTCTTCCCCCGCTGCCAGATGACGGACCGGCCGCCGACCGATACTGGTCTTATATACCGGCTATGTGATGCCGCGGCAGAGTACCTGGAGTATGTATACCCGGGGAACTGCTGAATAGGCAGATCCAGGAAAACAGCTGCCCACGATCTTATTACCACGGGGCAATTTCCTTTATAGGAAATTGCCCTGCACTAATAGTGACAGAGAGTAAGAAGGGACTGCGCTTTTTTAATGTGGCAGTTCCTTTTTGTGTGAAGAGCTGAATGGAAAAACGACTCCAGGGCTGATTGCAGGAGTGACTTTTTTTACGGATGAAGGCCTGAACCGCTGCGGGCCGGATGCTAAAATCATGCTGGAAATATTTCTGCCGGAGGGCGAGCGAAGATTTGCTGCCCATACAGGCAGAGGGAGCGTGAGATATGCAGAAGACCTTCGATAATAAGAAAAAAATACATATAGCGGTGCCGGCCCGGTTTGCCGGAAGTGATATTCTGTCCCCTGCCGACGTTCTGCGCACTGCCAGGATCTGTAAGTCTGCGAACGGATATTTAATGACCCCTTACAAAGAAGGAGCGAAGATAGTCTTTCACACGAAGTCTTACAGGATCACGGTGAACAGAAAAACAGGCCTCACATATTTCTTCTCTCCGATAGAAATCCAGGGGAACGGTTTCACCAGGCGGGGCAGAGGGCCGAGACTGCTGACGGCAACTTCATTTTTCACAAGTAAAAGCAGTCAGCCGCTGGTCCGCAAATATATGAACTTATTAAGCAATCCCTTTGTGAAAGAATCCATCGGCAGCATTGTAAGCGGAGATTTCGGGGAATATGTATTTTCACTGAAATATCCCTATACGCTGACTCCTACTAAGTTCCTGCCCGCCTTCAGAATGGCCGTGTGCGGAGTAAACAGACAGATGGAGCCGGCCCGGGTATATGAAAAAATGGCGGCGAATCTGCGCCTTCGCAATACACCTTCCTTCAGGCGGACCATGACAGACACCGACATGATCGGCCAGGCAGCATTCATGAAATACATAGGTTTCCGTAACCAGAACATCATCATCAACGCGGCGCATGGCAGGCGGGGGATGAAGATAGAGTCCTGCGGCCATACCTACACCTTGAAGACAATGAAGAAGACAAGGCTTTTCTTCAAAGAGATCATAAGGCAGAAAGGAGAGCCGGCGGCCTCGAAATTGTTTATACCGGATCAGGCAAGACCCTGGCTCCTGTATGACACTATAAAAATGTATTCCTCGTTTCGCGAGCATAATGAAGCCGTTCCCCTAGGCGGCTCCCTGGCGGATATACATGATTTCATGGCATTGAACTGGCGCAGGCTGAAACATGATAATCTGATCTATTCCTACACAGACCAGGAAAAGCA
>ONFL01000003.1 GCA_900317095.1 uncultured Eubacteriales bacterium
CAGGTTTGACCTCCGAACAAGCAAAAGAATATCTTCTGAAGACTGTGGAAGATGAAGTGAAACATGAAACAGCACTGTTAGTAAAGGAACTTGAAAACCGCGCAAAGGAAGAGGCAGGCAAGAAGGCGAAGGAATATGTGGTAACAGCTATTCAGAAATGTGCCGCTGATACCGTCGCCGAGACGACGATTTCCGTCGTGCCCCTTCCGAATGACGAGATGAAAGGCCGGATCATCGGACGTGAGGGGCGGAATATCCGTACACTCGAGACCATGACGGGTGTTGACCTGATCATAGATGATACGCCGGAAGCTGTTATCTTGTCCTGCTTTGACCCTGTCAGGAGGGAAGTCGCCAGAATTGCCCTTGAGAAGCTGATCGTTGATGGAAGGATCCATCCTGCCAAGATAGAGGAGATGGTTGAGAAGGCCCGCAGGGAAGTCGATACCATGATCCGCGAAGAGGGCGAAGCAGCCGCTCTGGAGGTAGGTGTACACGGCCTGCATCCTGAGATCATTAAGCTTCTGGGAAGAATGAAATTCCGTACCAGCTACGGCCAGAATGCCCTGCGGCATTCAGTGGAAGTAGCGCAGATCGCGGGAGTTCTCGCAGGAGAGATCGGACTGGATATAAGAATTGCCAAGCGTGCAGGTCTGCTGCATGATATAGGCAAGTCTGTTGATCACGAGATCGAGGGGTCTCATATTCAGATTGGTGTCGACATCTGCAAGAAATATAAAGAGTCTCCGATCGTTATCAATGCCGTAGAAGCACATCACGGGGATGTAGAGCCTGCGTCTCTGATCGCCTGCATTGTACAGGCAGCAGATGCTATTTCCGCGGCCAGACCCGGAGCAAGACGGGAAACTCTTGCTACTTATACTAACAGATTAAAACAGTTGGAAGACATTGCCAACAATTTTAAAGGTGTTGAAAAATCTTTTGCTATTCAGGCAGGTAGAGAGATTCGAGTGATGGTAGTTCCGGATCAGATCAGCGATGCCGATATGGTTCTTCTCGCAAGAGATATCGCCAAACAGGTAGAAGCCGAACTGGAATATCCCGGACAGATTAAGGTGAATGTAATCAGAGAATCGAGAGCAGTTGAATATGCGAAATAAGCATTCTGATTCGATATAGAAACTTTGATGCAATAACTTGGGAAGCAGATAGATCAGAGATGGTTTATCTGCTTCTTTTTTGTGCAGTCGGGTTGCTTTGAAGCCGCCCGTGTATGAAGAGGCAGACATATATGAGAGGAGACTTCCTCCTGTTCGAATTGAGCCCCTTTGTGGTATACTCAATATATGAAAGCGGAAAATGAAACGAATAAGATCTTCCACGGAATAGAGCCGCAGCGGATCCTGCGCCCGGTTCTGGGCAGAGGCGGAAGGATGATTTGTGTCTGCGGCTGCGGCGGAAAGACCACTTTTATAAAGAAAACGGCAGCTTTCTACTGCAAGCGGATAAAAACAGGAATCGCAGCGTCCACAAGAATGTATATGCCGGGAGCAGACTGGCCGCAGGGGATCAGTGTTTACCGGGACGCTCTGCTGCCAGATGGAAAGATCGCGGGTTTTTCTGCAGCGCTTCAGAAAAAAGCGCTGGCAGAGTGCGGACTGCTGCTCGTGGAGGCGGACGGCAGTGCAGGCAGGCCGCTGAAAGGCTGGGCAGATTATGAGCCGGTCATTCCCGAATATACGGCGGCGACAGTCGGGATCCTGCCGCTCCATGTGATCGGAGAAAAGCTCAGAAATGAAGACGTGCACAGAATGTCCCTTTTTACCGCCCTTACCGGACTAAAAGAGGGAGACGTCATGACTGTGCAGGCTATGGTCCGCATGATTTTGTCTGCAGAGGGTCTGTTCAAAAGCGCTCGGGGTGAGAAGATCCTTATTTTAAATCATGTAGGGGATCGGTCAGACCGGGCACATGCAGAGCAGATATACCGGCTCATCTCTTCAGAACATATACGTGTTTTCTATGGCAATATGGATGATATAGACGGCAGCATGCTGGCAGAGGAGATTACAGCCCTTGTTCCGGCTTCCGGTTTTTCCCGGAGAATGGACGGAAAGGATAAGCTTCTTCTGGACTGGGGAGGGATACCGCTTGTCTGCCGTGTCCTGTGCAACCTGAAGGAAGCCGGGATAAAGGATATTGCCCTCATCGCTCATGACCCTGCTGTTATCAGAGCGGCTGCCCTATATGCTCCTTTTGCCCGGATTATCTATAATGACGCGCCGGACAGCGGTCAGAGCAGGTCTGTGGTCTGCGGGACTGCCTCCAGTCCTGGAAGAAAGGGATGGCTTTTTCTAAATGGCGACATGCCCCTGACGGACAGCTTTGCCATAAGGCAGGTACTGAATCTGGCTGCCCGCCATCCGCAGAAGATCGTCCGTGCCTGCTATCAGGGACAGGCTGGTCAGCCTGTGTATTTTCCCTGCAGATTCAGGGATGAACTGCTGAATCTAAGCGGAGACCAGGGAGGAAGATCTATTATAAACATACATGCAGATGCTGTCGAGGATGCCTGGATCGATGACCTGCAGGCCGGAAAAGACATAGACAGCCTGCAGGATTATATGGAGCTGAAGGAATGGATAACAGAAAAATCGTAGTAGTAAGAGGTGCCGGCGATCTGGCAAGCGGCACCATCTTCTGCCTGCATCAGTGTGGGTTTCGGGTCGCTGCTGCCGAGATAGAACAGCCTACGGCTATCCGCACCGGCGCTGCTTTTTGCCAGGCTATGTATGAGGGAAGCGTGCAGGTAGAGGGAGAGACCGCCCGCAGAGCAGAGAGCCTTGAGGAGATTTCTGTCTGCTGGCAGCGGGATGAAATACCCATCGTGCCTGATCCGGATCTGTCCCTGTGTCTTACACTGCAGCCGGATATTCTGGTCGACGCGGCCATCGCAAAAAGGAATCTGGGGACAAGGATGGACATGGCTCCCCTGGTGATCGCCCTTGGACCCGGATTTACTGCAGGGAAGGATTGCTGCTATGTAATAGAAACCATGCGCGGGCATAATCTGGCAAGAATTATCAGCAGGGGCAGCGCCCTTGCCAATACCGGTGTTCCCGGGATCATAGCAGGATTTGGAAAAGAACGGGTCATTCACGCGCCTGCCGAAGGTATATTTACCGGCATTGCAGCGATCGGAGATACGGTCCGCAAGGGACAGCTGATCGCCAGAGTGGGAGACTGTCCCGTCACAGCTTCCATAGACGGCCTTCTGCGGGGAATCCTTCATGACGGACTCTTTGTACCTGAAGGCTTTAAGATCGCGGATATAGATCCCCGGCTTTCTGAAAAGCAAAACTGCTTCACTATTTCCGACAAAGCCAGGGCTATAGCTGGTTCGGTACTGACTGCGATCTGCATGGATGATTATAGAAATCAGAAAGGAATCAGGTGATAAACATGAAAATGATACCGGTGCGTGAGGCAGTCGGACATGTGCTCTGCCACGATATTACCCAGATCATACCAGGAGGCTTCAAGGGAAGACGATTTGCCAAAGGACATATAATCACGGAGGAAGATATACCGGTCCTGCTTTCCCTGGGAAAAGATAATATTTATGTGTGGGAGATGAATGAAAATATGGTGCATGAGAATGACGCTGCCGTCTTTCTCAAAGATATCGCCATGGGCAGCGGCCTGACATATTCTGAGATCAAGGAAGGAAAGATCACATTTACAGCAGCCCAGGACGGGCTTTTGAAAGTAGATACGGATCTTCTGTATCAGCTGAACCTGCTTGGCCAGATCTGCTTTGCGACATTGCGTGCGGACAGTATGATCAGAAAAGGGCAGGCTGCCGGTGCAGCCAGGATAATTCCGCTGGCTATTGAGAAGGAAAAACTGGAAAGTGCCCGCCGTCTCTTAAACGGAAGAAAGATCATCTCAGTACAGCCGCTGCGCCGCCTTCGCGTCGGCATTGTGACCACCGGCAATGAAGTCTATTATCATAGGATAGAGGACGGATTCGGGCCGGTCCTGCAGCAGAAACTGCGGTACTACGGCTGCGAAGATGCCGGGCAGATCATGGTTCCCGACGACCAGGATGAGATCGTAGAAGCTATCACTTCCTGGCTGGATCAGGGGGCCGACGCTGTTTTCTGCACCGGCGGTATGTCTGTGGACCCAGATGACCGGACACCTGCCGCCATCCGCCAGTCCGGCTGCCGGATCGTCAGCTACGGTTCTCCGGTACTGCCGGGAGCCATGTTCCTGCTGGCATATTCCCGGGACGGGCGGCCGGTCCTGGGCCTTCCCGGCTGCGTCATGCATTCCAAAAATACTGTATTTGATCTGGTCTTTCCCCGCATTCTGGCAGGAGAGGAGCTCACCCGGGAAGATCTGGCCAGATATGGGAACGGCGGCTACTGCATGAACTGTGAAGAATGCCGGTTCCCTAACTGTCAGTTTGGTAAATATTAAAAAAAGAACACATTTTGCAGAAAAAAATTTCCCTGTCATCCACCACCGAAGAAGGTGTGGAGAGCAGGGAAATTTTTTAAGCCAGTACAGGAAGGCCTACAGGTCTGCCTGGGTAAATTCAATAATTCCGCGGCCCAGACGTGAGATCCTTGCCAGAGAGCGGACTTCAATCCCGGCGTCTTCAAGTCTCTTGCGGCCCTTCTGGAAAGACTTCTCTATGAGAATGCCGACACTCTCGACCTGTGCGCCGCCCATATGAACCAGACGGCTGGCTCCGCTGGCCGCTTCGCCATTCGCCAGGAAATCGTCAATGATGAGGATCTTGTCGTCGGGATCGATATAGCTGGCAGATAAGGTCAGTTCATAACTTGTACCCTTGGTAAATGATGTAATGTTTGTCTGATAGACGTCACCCATCAGAGTCTTGGATGTCTGTTTCTTGAGGATAACCATGGGCACTCCCATGTGCAAAGCCGTAAATACAGCCGGAGCTATTCCGGAGCTCTCGATCGTAAGAATACGGGTAATGCCTCTGTCCTTATAATACTGTGCAAATGTCCGGCCGATCTTGTCCATGAGAACAGGATCCACCTGATGATTGATAAACCCGTCTACTTTAAGTACGGTGCTGCTGAGAGCATTCCCTTCTGTTTTAATTTTCTCTTCCAGCTCTTTCAATTCAAAATACCTCCTTTGGAAATTATAGCATATTCACATTAGCCCGAAAAGATATAAGCATGTAAAAACATGATTCAGGTGTACATATATGTTATAATGAAACGAACCGGAACAAATATGGGACGGAGGAACGAATAATGAATGAAGTGAAAATATTAGTGGTAGATGATGAGAGCCGGATGCGCAAGCTGATCCGGGACTATCTGTCAAAAAAAGGATACATTGTTCTGGAAGCCGGAGACGGGGAAGAAGCAGTGGACATTTTCTTTCAGACAAAGGATATTGCCCTGATCATACTGGACGTCATGATGCCGAAGATGGATGGTTGGCAGGTCTGCCGGGAAATAAGACCCTATTCCAAAGTACCGATCATCATGCTGACTGCAAAGGGAGAAGAAAGCGATGAACTGCAGGGCTTTGACCTTGGTGTAGATGAGTATGTGACAAAGCCGTTCAGCCCGAAGGTGCTTTCCGCCAGAGTCGACGCGATCCTGCGAAGAAGCAACGCCATAGGCAGCGACAATGTATTAAAAGCCGGAGGCCTGGTCCTTGACAAAGCGGCCCATGAATTTTCCGTAGATGGAAAGGTTGTTAACCTTAGCTTTAAGGAATTTGAGCTGCTGCAGTATTTTATGTCAAATCAGGGCATAGCACTTTCCAGAGAGAAAATCCTCAACAATGTCTGGAATTATGATTTCTACGGGGATGCCAGGACGATAGATACTCATGTCAAGAAACTGCGCAGCAAGCTGGGCGATAAGAAGAATTATATCACCACCATCCACGCCTATGGATATAAATTTGATGTGCCGAAAGAAAAGGAATCATGAAGAAAGTAAAATCTCTGAAAGTGCGTCTGACACTGCTGACGGCAGGGATCCTCATTCTGGTGTGCGCACTGTCTGTACTGCTCAGCAATCTGTTTCTGACGCGGTATTATTATTACAGTAAGGAGAAGTCTCTCCAGAATGCCTATACCTCTGTCAGCAGGATTTATCTGAATGGTCTGGAAGGCGCGGACGGCAGCAAATACCAGCCGGAGACCGGGCAGACTGCGGATGAAGATGATATTCTGAAACAGTTCAATGAAGCCGCGTCCAGCACCCTGTCAGATGATCTTGAACTGAAACTGGATAAACTCAGCATCAATAATAATTTTTCCATTCTTGTTTACCGGAATATCAGTGCCCTTCTGCCAGACTATACAATCTCCAGCAGCACCAGGCTGCTCTTGTACTCTTCACTGGGATCCGGATTTGAGAACAATGTAGAAAGCAGCAATATCTACAGCGATTATGTAAATTCCGGCGAGGCGGCAAAAACTGTGAAACAGAGCAGCGGCGACAATAACGATTACATGATAAAATCTGTCAACGTAAAGCGGCTTGGCTCCAATTACATCTATCTGGACGGTACATTTTACAATGGCGATAAGATCCTGATCCGGTCAGCGGTCGCCGGGATCAATGAAAGCGTACGCTGGTCAAACCGTTTTTTCTCCTATCTGGCTGTACTGGTGCTGATCCTGGGCTGTTTTATCGTCTATTGGGCAGCTTCCCGCTTTATGAAACCGATCACGGAACTGACGGCTATGTCGCGCAGGATGGCCAAACTGGACTTTACGGCAAAGTACCGTGGAAATTCCGATGATGAGATCGGAATTCTGGGCAGCAGCCTTAATGTCTTGTCTGAATCGCTGGAAGAAGCCCTTGGAGAACTAAAAGAAGCAAACGCCCAGCTGAAGCGGGACCTGGCTCACAGAGAAGAAATAGATGACATGAGAAAAGAATTTCTCTCCAATGTATCCCATGAGCTCAAG
>ONFL01000011.1 GCA_900317095.1 uncultured Eubacteriales bacterium
CCTGGCGCATGACCGGGTCGAGGCCGTCGAATGTCTCATCCAGCAGCAGATATTTTGTCGTGCTGCAAAGGCCCAGCAGTATAGCCAGCTGCTTCTTCATGCCCTTGCTGTAAGCTGCTATCCGTCTTTTAGGATCGAGACCGAATGTCTTTATGAGCTTGTCGAACCTTTCCTTCTGAAAGTGAGGATAGACAGAAGCCGTGTATCTCTCCATATCGCCGGCTGTGGAATTCGGAAAGAAATAGGGTTCATCGGGGATAAAATAGAGCAGCTGCTTGGCCTGTGGATTGTTCCAGACCGGCAGACCGTCTATGTCTATGGTCCCCTCCTCTGCCTTAAGCACGCCTGAGAGCATACGCAGCAGAGTGCTCTTGCCGGCGCCGTTTGTGCCGACGAGGCCGAAGACCTGTTCCTCCGTGACCGTCAGCGTAACATTGTTGACAGCTTTGATGTCGGCAAATGATTTTGTAAGGTTTTTAATCTCTATCATTGTCCTTCGCCTCCTCTATAAGCTCGTCTATGTCTATCCCGATTTCCCGGGCCTTGCGAAAGATCCCGCGAAGTTCCTGGGCCAGTTCTTTCTTCTTCATAAGCAATAACCCCTCGTCAGCACGGACAAAATTGCCGCGCCCCTTAACTGTGTAAATGTAGCCCGCCCGCTCCAGCTCCATATAAGCCTTCTGGACCGTGTTGGGATTGGTCGACAGCTCCATGGCCAGCTTTCTCACGGACGGCATCTGCTCGTCCGGGGCCAGGACGCCCTTTAGAATCAGAAGCTTATAGCGGTCTGCAATCTGTTCGTAGATCGGGCGGCTGTCCTGATAGTCTATAAAATTCAAAATCGCTTCCTCCTTCCGTGCATAGTAGAATCCAGAGTGTTTTATCTGTACTAATTATACTAATACACTTGAGTGATGTCAACAAAAATTTTACAATTCCGTTCAGAGTTTCCGGAAGATTCTGCAAAGAACTGTACTATTTTCTTCCTATATGAGAAAATATGATTGAACTACAATCATGTTTTGCTGTCGATTAAGAATAGCGGATCGATACGAAAGTATCCGCAGAAATCGCAGAAGAAGGAGAAAGCAGATGAGCGACAACAGAATGACCTATACTATCGACCATAACATGCTTTTCCCGCTGATAGAGATCAGACTGGAGAAAGGCGAAAGCGCATATATCCAGCGCGGCAGCATGGTCTACCATTCCACGGGCGTATCGCTGAACACCCGCCTGAACGCAAAGGGACGCGGTCTGGGCAAGGTGATGGGAGCGCTGGGCCGGTCCCTGACCAGCGGCGAGAGCATGTGGATCACCCAGGCAGTATCAGATGAGGACAATGGCTTCATTGCCCTGGCTCCCAACACGCCCGGAGAAGTGATCGCCCTGCAGCTTGGCCAGTATCAGTACAGGATAAATGACGGCCGTTTTCTGGCCATGGACGGGTGCTGCCAGTACAGCATGCAGAAGCAGTCCGTGGGCAAAGCCATTTTCGCCGGCACCGGCGGTTTCTTTGTCATGACGACAGAGGGGACCGGCATCATCCTCTGCAATTCTTTCGGCTCCATAAAGAAGCTGGAGCTGAATAATCAGGAGATCACCATCGACAACAGCCATGTGGTAGCCTGGTCTACCACGCTGGATTATGACATTCACCTTGAAAACGGCCTCATGCAGTCCATTGGAAATGGAGAAGGCATCGTCAATACATTCCGGGGCAGCGGGGAGATCTATATCCAGAGCCTGAACCTGGAGACATTTGCCGGTCAGATCGGTGCCTATATAGATACTTCGAAATAAAAGAGGCCGCCCTTAATTAATAAAATAAAGCGAAGAATCTGTCATCTATAATTAACTTTAAAGTAAATTTTAGGATAGCCCCTTAGAATACAGGACAGCAGGAGAACCATTATTTTTCTCCCGCCTGCGGGCGAAGTAGATATTTATCCGAAAAGGAAAGGATGACAGGATATGAAGAAAAGATATATCGCGCTTACATTAGGTCTGGTTCTTACAGCATCAACAGGCCTTTACGGCTGCGCAGACACATCAGCGGCGGAAAGCACTTCCGCCGCTGAATCTTCTATAGAGGAAAGCGGATCTGAAAGTGAGGAATCGGAAGTCGTTTACGGGGAGGTCTCTTCCGTCAGCGAGAACAAAATCAGTTTAAAAGTCGGGACGCTCAATGAGAACTCTTCTGCCGCTTCTGAGACGTCTGCCAGTGCGGACACGGCAGGGACGAGTGAATCCGGCAGCGAAAAGCCGCAGGAACCGGGTGCTTCCTCCTCTCTGACGCTGACAGGTGAAACAAGAGATATCACGGTTATAGAGGATACGGCCTATGAGATGCAGGCAGGCCCAACAGGTGCTCCGTCCGGCGATGCTCCCTCCGGCAGCGCTGCCCCCGGTGACGCCCCTTCCGGTAACGGTGCCCCCGGCGATGCTCCTTCCGGCACAAGCCAGTCCGACTCGCAGCCCATGATCCTCAGCCTCGATTCCCTGTCTGAGGGCACACAGGTTGCCATCACCCTGGATGAAGATGGAAACGCCGAAACCGTCACCATACTCGGCGGCATGGGCGGTCAGATGGGCGGACAGCCCGGAGGAGGCTCCGC
Source organism: uncultured Eubacteriales bacterium (assembly GCA_900317095.1). Classification (GTDB taxonomy): domain Bacteria; phylum Bacillota; class Clostridia; order Lachnospirales; family Lachnospiraceae; genus UBA2912. Next base: position 2,619 of record ONFL01000011.1, read on the forward strand.
TGCCGACGTCTCCTACAGCAGCGAGAATGAGATTTCCAGCGATTCTACCCTATCAGACAAGACCATCAGCTCCACCGGTACAGATGAAGAGGCCGTGCTTGTAGACAGCGGAGCCACGGCCTCACTGAAGAATCTGACCATTGACCGCACGTCTTCGGACAGCACGGGCGGAGACAACTCCAGCTTTTACGGTGTGGGGGCGGCTGTGCTTACCAAAGAAGGCACAACCTATCTGTCTGACAGCACCATCACCACAGACGCCAAGGGCGGTGCAGGCGTCTTCTCCTACGGAGATTCATCCACGACCTATGTTGCAGATACATCCATCACCACAAAACAGGATACGTCCGGCGGCATCCATGCGGCAGGCGGCGGCACGCTCTATGCCTACAATGTAACCGCCTCTACAGCCGGAGAATCCTCCGCTGCCATCCGCAGTGACCGCGGCGGCGGAACGATCGTGGCGGACGGCGGAAGCTATACATCCAGCGGCACCGGTTCACCGGCAATCTATTCCACAGCGGACATAACCGTAAATGAAGCCGATCTGACAGCAGAGAATTCAGAAGCTGCCTGCATAGAGGGCGACAACACCATCCGCCTGTTTGACTGCAATCTCACCGGAAATATGCCGGAAAACGAACAGAATGACTGTACCTGGAACGTGATCCTCTACCAGAGCATGTCCGGTGATTCCGAGGAGGGCAACAGCACATTCGAGATGTCCGGCGGCACGCTGACTGCCAAGAACGGCGGCATGTTCTACACGACGAACACAGAATCCACGTTCATACTGGATGATGTAGACATAACCTACGCAGAGGACAATGACTTTTTCCTCAAATGCACCGGCAATTCCAACCAACGGGGCTGGGGCAGCAGCGGCTCCAACGGAGCTGACTGTACATTTACCGCTATAGACCAGACCTGCCAGGGAGATCTGATCTGGGACAGCATCAGCAATCTCGATTTTTACCTGACAGATAACAGTTCCCTTACCGGAGCGATTGTGGATGATAAGACCAATGCCGGCAGCGGCGGAGACGGAACCTGCAGCCTGACCATAGAGGCCGGATCCACCTGGACCGTGACCGGCGACAGCACCCTTACAAATCTCAATAATGCCGGCACCATCACCGATGAGGATGGAAATACGGTTACCATAAAGGGCACAGACGGAACAGTCTATGTACAGGGCAGCAGCTCCTATACCATCACTGTCAGCAGCTATGCAACGGAGGCAGACTGCAGCGGTGCAGGAACGATTGACAGCTGGAGCAGCTACGAAGTCAGCAGGCCGGCAGAACTTTCCTAAAGTAATCCGGGAAAAAATTTTTCACATTAACTCTTTCCCGGCCGGCCGCCTTCTGCCTCATTTTTTCTCAGGATCGCAGGAAAGCGGACCGCGAAAATAATGCAGCAGCAGACAGCCGCGCTGATATCGGCGATGGGTTCCGCCCGGAAGACGCCCATAAGCCCCATAAAGCGCGGCAGGATAAGAGACAGAGGCACCAGAAGAAATATTTTCCGCAAAAAGGCAATAAAGACAGAGATCCTGGCTTCATTCAGAGCCACAAATGTCTGCTGGCAGGCCCTCTGCAGACCAAATATGCTCATGCCGGCTACAAATGTGGGCAGGGTCCTGCTCACAGCGTCGATCAGCTGAGGGTCTTTGCTGAAGATCCCCGCCCAGAACTCCGGGAAAGCCATCATTAAAGCGACGAGAAGAACACTGTAAATGAGATTGACAGATGCCATGATCTTAACAGTGTTCTTTACTCTGCCGCTTTTTTTGCGCCGAAGTTGTAGCTGATGACCGGTGTGCAGCCCTGCATGAACCCACCTAGCGGCACACCGATGAATTGCATGCAGCTCTGCTCAATAGACAGCGCGCTCACATAGATATCTCCATAACGCACCAGAGATCCGTTAAGCACAAAACCGATGACGCTCTCCGTGCTGGCCATGATAAATGGAGAGATGCCCAGGGACAGCATGCTGCGTATGGTCGGGCCGTCCGGCTTCATAGCGCGCCTCTTCAGCCGCAGAGACGCCCGGTCAGACGTCAGAAAATGCAGTACATACAAGGCGCTGATGACCTGCGATATGACCGTCGCGATGGCGGCTCCCCGCACACCCATGCCGAATATAAAAATAAAAATGGGGTCGAGAACGATATTAGCAGCGGCTCCGATCACCGTGGAGATCATGGACCTTCTTGTCTGCCCCTGGGCGTTTATAAACATGGTGATGCCTGTTGAAACCATCACAAAAAATGTCCCCACCAGATAAATGGACATATAGCTCATGGCATAGCCGATCGTATGCTCCGATCCGCCCGTCGCCATCAGGATCGGCCTCATGAATATGCCGATGACCGCGACAAGAAAAAGGCTGAAAATAATATCCAGAGTGATGCCATTGCCCAGCATACGCTCGGCTCGCTCCCGGTCGCCGCGTCCTAGAGCCATGGAGGCCAGCGGAGCCCCGCCGCCGCCTGCAAACATGGCAAAAGCAGTAATCAGAATAATAAGTGTGCTGCAGATACCGACACCCGCCAGGGCATCCGTCCCGATATCTTTAATATGGCCTATATAGATACGGTCTACAATGTTATAAAGAAGATTCACGATCTGGGCCACGACGGACGGCAGAGCCATAGAAAAAACCAGGCCGCCCACCGGCGCGCTGCCCAGCCGCTTCTCGTAATCTTTCTCCATATGGATTTCTCTCTTCCTGTCTCAAAAAAATCTGCAGATTCATTTTACTCCCGGTCTCCTTTTTTTCATAGTCTTAGATATGAAAACCTCACTCTAAAATGGACAAATCTTCATTTCCGGTTATTTTGTCCACTACTACTGGACAAATTTACACATCCTGATATAATGACCGGTAATTTGCTCTTCCACAGCATTTGAAGTAAAATATAAACAATAGAAACATTAATTAATATTTTCTAAAGAAAAAACATTCCTGAACCCCCTGTTCAGAGAAAATATGGAGTTCCGCAATGAATCAAACTGCCAATAGAAACAGTGCCGGCACACGTCCCTCTGGCTTTCAAATCCTGGTCAGTTTCCTACTGGGAGTATGGATGTGCCTGGCGATTCTGTTTACATACCAGAAACCAACTTTAGATGTTTATGAGGACTCCGGGCACGCTCTCGCACATTCCATCGCACTTGCCGCCAAGCTCCTGAATGGTTACGGCATCGTGGCAGCCCTGCTGTCTTTCTTTTTCATGTATTTTGTTTATAAGACCTTGAGAAGATACCCGGGCTTTCGTGTCCCTCTTTTCATAGTAAGCCTCATTTTCGGCATCCTGAACCAGCTCTCCCTGTCTTTATACTACACAGATCAGTTCACATTCTGGACAAAGGGAACCACTCTATATACCATTTTCATCATGGCCGGACAGGCACTGATATTTTATTTCCTTTCCCTCTGGTTCCTGCAGTTTCTGCTGCCTGCACTGGTGGAAAATAAACGCGGCTGCCGCTTGAAATGGCATTTCATACCCACAGCACTGATCATATTCTGCTGCTGGCTGCCCTGGATCATAGCCTACTACCCGGCCAGCATGGATAATGACGTCTTCTACCAGCTGGGCACTACTTTGGGATACATGCCCAGGAGCAATCACCACCCCTGGTTCGCCAGCCTTGTCCTGGCCCATTTTTACAAAACAGGACATGCCCTGGGCAGCGACAACCTGGGAATATTTCTCTTTGTACTTATACGGGATATCTGCCTGGCCATGATTTTTGCATCTGTAGTCATGCTCCTGAAAGAATCAGGCGCCAGAGAAGAAGTTCTGGTCTTATCCCTTGCCTTCTATGCCGTGACCCCTGTCTTCGGAGCCTATGCAAAGCATGCCTTCAAGGACACTTTGGCCGGCGGACTCTTCACCCTCTTCATCCTGTGCCTGATCCGCTCCATAAGAGCAGTCCAGGAAAAGGAAGACTCACTGAGATACTATATCTTCCTGGGGATATCCGCTCTCCTGTGCGCCCTTTTTAGAAATAACTTTGTGTATGCCCTGCTGCCGGCTCTGCTGTTCTTTGTCTGCTATGCCATAAAAAAGAGCAGGAAATGGTTTGCCATCCTGCCCCTTGCGCTGACTCTCCTCTTCTATCCCTATATGGGCTATGCCTATCATGTAGAAGGCGTACAGAAAACAGAACCCGTAGAAGCCCTCTCGCTCCCTCTCCAGCAGACCGCCAGGGTGATCCGCGACGACAAGCTGAGCCCCTCAGAGGAAAAGCAGCTGGAAAAATATTTTAATCTAAGTCAGGTCAGAAACGAATATGACCCCATCCTTTCTGACCCTGTCAAATACCATGCCGGCATTAAGACCGAAGAAGATGCGGCCGCCTACCTGTCTCTGTGGGCAAAAATGCTGCCCTTCCACTACAAAAGTTATGTAAAAGCCGGGATTGCGCAGACCAGCGGCTATTATGCCTTTGTTCCCAGACGATCTTACCGAGAAGGAAACTGGAATGCAAATATGACCGTGTTCAACTGGATCGGCTCTCACCGGACATTCGTCGTGGATCACTTTGATTTTCACTATATTTCTGAACTATCTGCCCTGCGTGATGTCCTGGATAAATGGGTTTATCTGTGGGACAAAATCCCCGTTCTCAGCCTGACGGACGTTATCGCCCTCTATACCTGGTCGCTTGTGCTTCTAGCCATGGACTGCATCCGGAGCAAAAAAATGGCCTTTCTGATTCCATTTGCAGCCGTATTCCTGCTCATTCTCTCCTGTATAGCCTCACCGGTCAATGACTGCTTCCGCTACTTCTTCCCGGCCGCGGCCTCCTGCCCTGCATTCTTTGGCCTGGCCCTGCCCTTCAAAGAAAGTTAATGCCGCTTCTCTAAGCGCGGGCAGCACCCTGACCGGGGCCAGGAAGTCAGCAACGGCGGTCTCATTGTTTTCATCTTATTCTCAACCATCGATTTTCAAAACATTCTGTAATTGACTGCCACTGCTGATCCACACATGCCTCGTTAAACAGATTCCACAAAGGCCTTTACCAGTTTTCTGCTGTTCCCGTCCGTCTCATAGGAAAATTCCGGGTGCCACTGAATGCCCATCACGAACCTGCGGGAGGGCATATATATTCCTTCTACCAGGCCGTCTTCGGAGAAAGCCATGGCCTTGAACTGCGGCGATAGCTCTTTGACAGCCTGATGATGGTAGCTGTTAACACCAATCTCCTGCTCTCCCAGAATCTTAAAAAGCGGACTGTCCTTTTCTATAATCACCTGATGGGCTGCCCGGTCGTAAGGAGGCTTCATATGGTGGTCAACAGTGCTTTTATATTCCTTTTCCAGATCCTGATAGAGGGTGCCCCCGTAAAAGGCATTCATGAACTGAATGCCCCTGCATATTCCCAGGACAGATTTATCCCTTTCCACAGCATTTTTCAGAATATAACTTTCCATCTCATCACGGTCCGGACAGCAGGCGCCGCACCAGGGCTCTTTCCGGGCATGATAAAGGGAGGGCGATACATCATGCCCGCCGGTCAGAAGAAATCCGCCGCAAATCTCAAGGAAGTAATCCAGCTCCTGTGCCCTGGATGTAAGCGGCAGCATCAGCGGAACCGCTCCCTGGGCCTGGAGCATCTTCATATAGCCGGGCAGCATCCAATAGCTTTCTTTCTCATCATCGTATAAAGGTATCAGACCGATGACTTTTCTTGTGCCGGAATCAGTCATTTCTCTTATATCCTCCATATCCAATCTTTTTTCTTTCCTTCATTATCCCCGGATCAAGGAAACGACTCCCCCTGCGCATGCACCCAGCAACAGGAGGCCGCCCAAAGCGGCCAGCCCGAATCCAAAAAAGAACAGGGCGACCGGGATGCCGATCAGAAACCAGAAGGAGGCCCGGCAGATAAAGCCGATGACCTTAAATAATATCTTAAGGATGGCAAAACTGATCAATAACAAAAGAATAGCTGTAAGCATTTTATGTCTTTTCCCTTCTGAAAAAAACTGTTTCCGGGCAGCAGAAATATATTATGAAAGTGTAAATGCGGTATTTCAATTCTCGTTAATCATTCCTCTATGAGATCATGATCGATGCCATTTCCGGACTCAAGATTTTTAATACTTTTCTTTAAATGGTCCATGTTCTCTGCTGAATAAAAAGGGTCAATGGAAACCTCAAAAGGTATCCTTTTCTCCCTGGTCACTTTCTTTGCATACATAATAAATGCTGTAGTCATATTCATTCCTAATTCAGAACATGTCTCTTCCATATCTTTTTTCAATTCAGAATCCATCCGAATACTTACTGTCGTTTGTGCCATAAAATCATCCTCCTTCTTTGTTATAAGATATCACCAAATGAATACGTTGTCAATACGCTGTATTTATTTGATAGCCGGACAATAGAAATACAGACTGCTGGGCTTCATTGACATTTCCGCCTTCCCTTTTTATGATATAATATTTTACAAAAATGACAGGAGAATCGTTTTATGAAAGAGATAAAAGCATTTTTACTGACCGGCTGCCCCTACTGCCGGAAGGGCCTTACAGCCTACGAAGAACTCTGCCGGGAGCATCCGGAATACAAAAATATTCCTGTAGAATGGATCATGGAAGATAAGCAGCCTGAGCTGGCGGACCGCTATGATTATTACCGTGTCCCCAGCCTCTTTGTAGATGAAGAAAAGCTTTACGAATGCGATCCCGGACAGGATTATGAGCAGATCCGCGCCAATTTCGACCGGGTCCTGCAGGCTGCGCTGCAATAAGACACTAAAAGGCACCTCCCTGTCACAGAATGTTCATAATCTGCACAATATTCCTTCACAGAAATATTCTATGATGAGAATACAAAAACAGTATGTGCAGGGGGTGTCTGAAGATGTATGCCGATTTATTTTCTTATTATAAGAGCCAGCTTTCCTATGTCATATTGAATTATTTCCCGGATCTGACCCTAAAGGAATGGGCTTTGGGAGGCGCTTTCGCGGTCCTTCTGGCGCTGATCCTGCTTGCCGCCCGCAACTCCGGTAAAATAGGCCTTAAGCATATTATCTTCAGTGAACTGCTTTACGGCTTTATTTTCCTGGTGATCGGTTCCACAGTCCTGTCCCGGACTGCCTGGCAGGGAACCCATTTTGTCCCGGATCTGCTGGGCACCTATCAGCAGATTCTGGAAGGTGTCGACCGCGCGGCTGTTATAAAGCAGAATGTCCTTAATATCTGTCTGCTTCTCCCGGCAGGAATCCTCTTCCCGCTCTGCGTTCCCATCCAGGGCAGACCCAGGGGCCCGCTGGCTTCTTTGCGCAGCCGCATACCCCACCGCAGATTTCTGGCTGTCACTCTTGCCGGCTTCTCTTGTTCCCTGCTGATAGAAAGCCTGCAGTACCTGACAAAGCGCGGCGTTTTTGAACTGGACGATCTTCTTCACAACACGCTGGGTGTTATGATCGGCTATCTGCTTTACCGGACAGCTGTCACACTCTGCGAAGCTTCCCGCCGCAGGCCTGTCCGCATTGCCGCCGCCTTTGCTTAATATCTAGCCGCACTTTGTCATGGAATAAAAGACATATTGCTGCACGATTCCCGCATATGGGCCGAAAACAGGAAATGGACTGGTGCCTCCGCAGCAGTCTATCGCGCGGCCGATCCAGATGTCGACCGGCGCCCGGCTTGTCCTGCCGAATCCAAAAAGGCAGACGCAGTCGGCCACCTTTTTCCCAACTCCCTTTACCTCCAGCAGTTTCTGATAGAGGGAATCATCGTCCAGCTTTTCCATATCAGCAAAGACCAGCTGTCCGGAAAGCACTTTTTCGACAGCATCCTTCACATAAGGCGCCCGATAGCCAAGCCCGAGAGCGCGCAGACCCTGCTCCGATGCCCTGCCCAGCTCCTGCGGGTGGGGAAAGCTGTAAATGCCCTCCTGCAGCATGTGGCCATACTGGCGGGAAAGCTTTTCCACCGCCTGCGCAATGGCCGGCATATTTTTTCTCTGAGAAATAATAAATGTGATCAGTGTCTCGAAAGGATCCTGCCGCAGGATCCGCAGTCCTGTGCCGTCTGCGATCGCTTTTTGCAGGAACCGGACAGCCGCGTCATCCCAGCCTGCCTTTTGCAGCTGCCGCAGGCACAAGGCGCGAATCTGAGAATAATTTCTCGAAAGATCAAAGTAGTGCTCCCAGAAGCCTTTCCATTCCCTGTCCGGGCAGGAAACCTGGTATTCTTCCCGGCCTGTTTTATTAATCTCCAGCACATGGCCGCCGCTGAGGAAGAGCCAGGATCCTTCTGCCCTTCTCCTGTTTCGGAAACACTGGCCGCTGTCAATGATCTTATCCAGATCGAAGTCATCACTAATAATAATCTTCATAACACTTCCCTGTAAATCAACCTGCGATCCTGTTTCTTGACTCATTCTCTCCTGTCTAAAGACATAAGGGCTGCTGCAGATCCCGCAGCAGCCCTTAAGATCAATTATCCCTCAGCGGCGACGTCGAGTATTATGTCATTTTCTATATCCGCGATCGTGATGGTCTTCATCTGCTCTTCCATGGATCTCTGGATGCTCTCCAGCTTTCCCTCCATAGCCCTGTGGATATTCCGGCCGACTGGGCACTGGGGATTGGGATTCTCATGGAAGTGGAACAGGCCTTCGTCACTGACACAGTCAACGGCCTTATACACATCATAAAATGTTATCTCCGACAGATCCCGGGCCAGAGTCATCCCCCGCTGGCCCCGGCTGACAGATATCATGCCTGCTTTTTTGAGCTGTCCTGCCACCGTGCGGATGATCACGGGATTGGCGCCGACACTGCCGGCAAGAAAACTGCTTGTCACCACTGCGCTGTCTTTAAAATAATCCATTGCCGTCAGGATATGGACGGCAATGGTGAATTTACTGCTTATCTGCATAGATTATGCCAGAATCCAGTCTGTGATCTCATCTGCCGCTTTCAGGTCTTCCGGTTTGTCAAGAATGCTTCCCGGTACATTCGCGTTGCCGGCAACATGTGCCTTTGTCTGTGTAAATCCGGCAGTCGCAAAGCTCTTTAAGTTTGTCTCCACCATCTTTGTATAAACATCTACCGGTCCGAATCCTGCGAAGAAATAGCCGGCGATCTTTTTATCTTTTCTGCCTGCCATGGAAAGATCCTTCTGGGTAAAATCCATAAAGGAATATGTTCTATCCAGAAAAGCCTTCAGCTGTGCGGGGAACTGATCCCAATGAACGGGGGAAAGGATCAGCATGGCGTCACACTGATCGATCTGCGGGATCAGAGCTGTAAAATCGTCCTTCTGAACGCAGTTCGGTGTATGCTGGCGCTTGCATCCGTCGCAGGCAAGACAGACACGTACATCCTTCTCGCCGATGTTAAATAATGTTACATCTGCCTTTCCTTTGAGCTGGTCAGCAATCCTGGCTTCAAGGGCGTAAGAATTACCATTTTTTCTCTTGCTGGCGTTAACGATAAGAACCTTTTTCATTTTAATACCTCCTGCTTTTTCAGCATTTTTTCTTAAAAATGTCTTCATCACTTCAAATCATGTAATACTATTTATTACATGTTGAATATATCATGTCGTTTCTTTGTTGTCAATATTTTTATTACATCTTTTTATTTAAATTTTTGCCTGGAAAAATTACCTCTGCGGATCAAGGCTGCCGTACACAGAACCAGGACAAGTGGGAAAACGGCGCCCGATAAGACGCCCGCCCTCAGGTTCTCACCCGTCCCCTGCGATATCATGCCCACAAGGGCAGGGCCTGCCGTTCCGCCCAGATCGCCCGCCAGCGCCAGCAGGGCAAACATAGCAGTCCCGCCCCGCGGAATTGCCTGCGCCGAGATGCTGATAGAACCCGGCCACATAATACCAACAGAAAAGCCGCAGATCATACATCCGGCCAGAGCAGGCAGGGCAGCGCCGGACAATGCCGCCAGCAGATAAGAGAAGAGGCAGAGCAGCCCTGACGCGGCCATAAACTTCTTCAGATCCACCCTCTCTCCGTACTTCCCATATATAGCCCGGCTAATGCCCATAAGCGCTGCAAACATGCAGGGGCCTGCTATATCCCCGGCGCTTTTGCTGACATGCAGAGCCAGCTCCGCAAAAGATGAAGCCCACTGTGCCATGGCGATCTCAGAGGCGCCGGCGCAGATCATCAGCAGGCAGAGGAGCCAGAAAAGGCGGTCCCTCAGCAGCTGTCGGATGGTCATGCCCTCCCCTTCTTCTACGAACTTCTCTATGGGACAGCGTAAGAAATTAAAGGTATTCAAGAAAGGCACCAGCGCCCAGACAGATGCCAGGATCCTCCACCGCCCTATGCCGAAAATGCTGAAAAACAGTGTGGATCCGCCAATAACGCCGACAGAGCCCCAGCAGTAAAAGGAGTGGAGAAGGCTCATCACACTCTCTTTATTGTCAAAAGGGCAGGCCTGCACGATCGGGCTGACCAGCACCTCTATAAGACCGCTTCCAATGGCATAAATGATGCAGCAGATCATGATCCCCGCAAAAGGCACAGGCATAAGATCAGGAAGAAAGCAGAGTCCGAAAAGGCCGGCAGCCGACAAGATCTCCGATATAACCACGCATGTCCGGATGCCGACGCAGTCAGCGAATCTGGCACAGAAAAGATCAGTCAGCAGCTGCGTCAGATAGAACGCCATGGGAATCATGGCGATTTTTCCAAGCGATATCCCATATTCCCGGTGAAATGTTGTAAAAAGAAGCGGGGTAAAGTTTGCCGCTATCGCCTGGGTAATAAAGCCAAAATAACAGGCTGTCAGCGTTCTTTTATATCGGTTGTGCTGCATGCTGCCCCCTTCGTCTGCTCCCTGGCAGGAAAATAGCCATATTCTGTGATATCTTGCCTTCTCCTGAAAATATTCCCCTCATGCAAAGTATAACAAATCCTCTGCCGGCATGGTACAATATTTACGGCACACTTCAAAGGAGGTTTTTCCCAATGCTCTACAAATGTGATTCCTGCGGATCATCTATGATCTATGACCCGGAGCAGAGAATGCTCGTCTGCCCCCACTGCGGCAGCAAAAGGCCGGATATGCCCCAGGGGCAGACAACAGAAGGTCAGAACTGCCCGACCTGCGGCGCGCCGCTTACCGGCACGGACCGTGCCCTTATTGCCCAGTGCTCTTACTGCGGAACATGGCTCAGCATTGATCCCAATCTTGAAAACACAGATGCTCCGAAGAAGATCATGCCATTTTCATTCGGTAGAAAGCAGGCCCGGCGGCAGGTTCTGGCGGCATTTGACAATATACCCTTCCTGCCGAAAAATTTTCTGGCAGACCCGGAGGGCTCTGACATCCAGGCCCTGTATGCTCCCTTCTGGCTCTATCCGGTCCAGGTGAAGGGACACTATGAATATGAAGCGGAGATGACTCTGACCTACGGAGATGAAACAGAGCACCGGAAATATTATCTGGAAAGAGATGCCCTGTCCACATTTAACGGCATCCCGGTAGATGCCCTGGAAAGTCTGGAGGATCTGACCATTGATGCCGCCGTAGGAGGAGATGGGAAAAACATGCAGGATTTTGACCCGGTCTACCTGGCCGGGACAGATGCTGTCCTCCCGGAGAAGCCGGCAGACGATCCGCGGTATCTTCAGCGGGCATCTTCCTGGGCGGACATGTCGGCAGACGCGAAAGCAGAAAGCCGTCTCACGTCCGGCTTTACCTCCGCTGTCTGCGCCAGCCGCAGTGTGGATCGTGATCTGGACGCCGGCAGTGCCCAGTCCGTTCTGCTGCCGGTCTATCGATACGAATACAACAGCTTTGGAAAGCACAAGATCTACATTGACGGCCACACGGGAAAAATGTCCGGGGACGCGCCCTGCGACAAGGGCAGGGTTCTTCTCCATTACCTGATCGAGATGGTCTGCGCGGGCATCTCGCTGGCGGCAATTGTGGGGATCGTGGGGGTACTGCTGTGAATACAGGAAATGATATGGAAAAGAGAGCGCCAAACCGGGCTGACCGGCGGGAGCGGCGCATTCTGCTGATTTTTATTCTTATTGCGGCCATATCCCTTACTGTCTGGATCGCGGTTATCGGTATTAAAACCGGTCTGGGTTCAGGGGCTGAACGCACCAACCCGCGGCAGGCCGGCACAGAAAGAGTCTATGACTACGCTGATATGCTGACGGACAGCCAGCAGCAGGCGCTTGAACAGAGGATCTCCCAGGCGGAGCAGGCCATCCATGCGGATATCGTCGTCGTCATCCTGGATGAATCCCTGGAGGAAAAGTATCCGGATCTCTACTATAACAGTTGGGACGAAACCGACGCCTACACAGGCATCCGGCGCTATGCGGAATCTTTCTGGAATGAAAATGGCTTCGGCTGGAATAAGCCGGGAGATGAGGGGAACGGCATCATCATGGTAGATAACATCTACCGGGAAAGCAACGGCTATGTATATAACTGGGTCGCCGGCGCGGGAGATCTGCGCTATTCCGTGGGCAATACAGCCTGCCAGAAGCTTTCACAGGCTTTTACCGACCGGCTCCCCATGGGAGATATGCCGCAGTACTCCGATACCTACGCGGACGCGCTGATGGAATTTGTGGCAGACTGTGTACGTACAGGCGGCAGGATCCATAAGATCCTCAGCTGGAGCGCCTTTACGCCCTCCGGCGTTATGGTCGCCATGACCTCCGGCATCATCGCCTTTATAGCCGGCGCCGCGATCTTCACGGTCCTCATCGGGCGGATGCTCTGGCAGATGAACTACAGCGGCAGGCAGCGCAAAGAGAAAAAAAAGAAAAAAACAGCCATACCCTGGTTTCTCATCTGGCTGCTGGTCATTTTCCTTGCGGGTGCAGTACCGCAGATCGCCTGGCTTCCCTTCCCGGTTTTCTTTATCATGATGTTCGTGTCCATGTTAAAACCGGAAAAGAAAACGCATGCGCAGCAGGCCCCCTTCACCAATAAGGAGCCGCTGGAGCCGGACGAGTTTCAGATCACCGGAAGCCGGAATCAGTATCTTGGAAACTACTTCGTACACCACTCCTCCGGCAGTTCAGGCGGTTCCTCAGGCGGAGGATTTTCCGGCGGCAGCCACGGAGGAGGCGGCGGCGGTTTCTCCGGCGGCGGCAGCCACCGCTGAGCAGCCCTGTTCATGCCTTCTGTTTTTTAGACCTTTTCTTCTCAAATTTCTTTTCAGCAAATACATTTAACTCATTCCCCGCCATGCCTTATTCCCTGCGCAGAGCGTCTATAGGGCTTAAGTTAGCCGCTTTGACAGAGGGCAGCAGGCCGAAGACGATGCCGATCACCATGGAGAAAGCTACGCTGAGGATGATGGCCGGAACACTGACCGCAGCCGGCGCCCCCGTCAGCCTGGAAATGACCATGGCCAGGGCTATGCCTGCCGCCACGCCGATCACGCCTCCTATGCTGGTCAGAACAGCCGACTCTGTAAGGAACTGGATCAGTATGGTCTTCCTGCGGGCTCCCAGGGCTTTCTTAAGACCGATCTCGCTGGTCCGCTCTGTCACGGACACCAGCATGATGTTCATGACGCCGATACCGCCCACAAGCAGGGCTATGCTGGCGATCCAGATCAGCATGCTGTTGGTGCTGGAGCTGAGGTCCTGACGGTTCTTTGCTTTTTCGACAAGGTCGTCCGCCTTGTAGGAAATCTCTTCATTGTTGTAAACGCAGGAGCTCATGATCTCCTCCACCTGCCTGCCAACATCGCTCATGGCATCGGTGGAGACAGCCCGGGCAGCGCAGATCTGCGGTTCATCAAAGCCGTACAGGATAGGCCAGTCCGCGTCCGGGATCAGAACCGTCCCGTAATCCTGTGTGTAATAAGTCATGTAATCCTGCAGATTGTTTATGACCGGCTTAAAGGCCTCAGCCCTCCTATAAAGACCAGCTACGGTAAAGGGCTCCCCCTTTATCTCTATGATCTTTCCCAGGGCATTTCCATCCGGAAAAAGAGCCCGGGCCGCTGTCTCGTCCAGCAGGGCGGCCTTGCGGAATGTCTTAAAATCACTCTCAGCAAATGGTCTTCCCTTATAGACCACATAACCGCAGGTAGACAGGTACTGCATATCGACCCCCGCCAGCCTGCCCTGGGACAGGGACTGGCTGCCGCAGCGGATGTCATCCACATAGCTGCGCTCCATGTAGAAGGAGGCCTCTTTTACATCATCCAGATCCCGGATCTGCTCTTTCATCTCCTGGCTGACCGGCATCACCCCCTGGGGGATGCCTTGATCCATCCAGTAATCGTCAGATCCCTGCTTGAGCCGGACCGTCACATTGTTATTGCCGGCGCCGATCAGATTTTTCATGATCTGCTCATTTGTTCCCTTTATGGTTGAAACGATGGCTATGATGGAGGCGATGCCGATGATCACGCCCAGCATGGTAAGAAAAGACCGCAGCTTATGCGACCAGATCCCTGCAAATGCTATCCTCAGATTTTCCGTCATGGCAGGATCCTCCTCTCTAGTAGCTGTAAAGCTCGTCCACAGTCCCCTCCCGGGTCCTGGCGCCATCTTTTACATTTTTCCCATAAGGAAAGGCGATGTAGTCCGTCTCAGAAAGGCCCGACAGGATCTGGCAGCTTTCCGCGCCTGTCCTGGCCGTGACCTCCTGCTTCTTCAGTCTCTCCTTCTCATCCCGGATGTAGACGTAATTTTTGCCGTTCTCCTCCAGGACAAAGGCCTTCATCAGATAAAGACTTCCGGAGCTGCCCTCGCCTGCAGCATCCTCGGCTCCTTCAGCTGTCTCGCCGGATTCTCCCTCCTCAGGGATCTGACTCTGCTGCTGTCCTTCTTCAGACTCTTCCGCGTTCGCTTCGTCCGCGGCCGGATTCAGACTTATGCCGACCCAGTCTCCGTCATGCAGGTCAGAGGAGCCGCCCTCGACCTGAACGGTGATGGGATAATAGGAGGCCCTGCTGTCTGATCCGGATGCGTAATAGCCGCTCTGATCCGGAAAATCGGAGATATCCCTTATCACACCCGGATAAGAAGCACCGGACATCCAGGAGTTCACGGTTACTTTTGTTCCTGGTCTGACCTGATCCAGCAGGCGCTCGCTGAGACCGCTGCGGATAAACAGGCCGCCCGAAGCCGAAACCTCAACAAAGGGTCCTCCGTCTGCAGAGGGATTCTCAGGATCTCCGGCCTTTCTGACTATCCCGTCCATGGACGCGCGGACAGTGCCGTCCCCGGAGGCAGTCTCCGCCGCCCTGATCTTCAGATTCGCCTCCCGCAGATCCAGCTGCAGGTCTCTGAGCCGGTCTGCCTGCTCTCTGCGGGCCTGGGCCAGCTCCTGGGAACTGTAATGGGCATCTCTGGAGATCAGACCTGTGGAAGATCCGCTGTCTGTACTTCCCGAACCATCCGCAGCGTCCAAAGCATCCGGATCATCCTGATTTGATCCGGCAGCCGCCGTATGCAGAGCCATATTGACCGGAACCACTGACAGTATATAAGCTCCGGATCCCTCCTGTCGGCGGATCCCGGCCTTAACACTTTCCGTCTCCGGCTGTCCGTTTTCTGTCTCCGGCTGATTGCTTTCTGTCTCCGGCTTATTGCTTTCTGTCTGCGGCTGTTCGCTTTGAGGCTCCTCTGTCTCGCTCTCAGGCTGTTTCTCGCCCTGCCTGCTGACCCTGACGACCATAGGCCAGGCAGCAGGATCGGAAATGTCAAAAACAGACAGGGCCTGGGTCCAGGAGCAGATCAGAGCTCCATCAGTCTTATTGCCCTCGCGGATCTGCAGGCTGATATAAGAAGTTCCGGATGCGTCCTTCTCACGCAGGGCCTGGATAAAGTCCGCCGTGATCCTGGTTCCCTCCCTGCACAGATAGCAGCGGGGATTGCTCTCGCTGCCGACCGGCTCCTTCTGCAGGGCATCTGTGTAATATTGATCTGCCGCTTCCGCGTCAAGGGTATCAAAGAGCTTTCCCGCCCCATACCGGGCTTTGCCGTTCCTGTCTTTCTGCTCTGTCTCAGGCTGTTTTGTCTCAGGCTGGTCTGTTTCTGGCTTCTCTGTTTCGGGCTGTTCTGTTTCGGGCAGCTCTGTCTCAGGCTGGTCCGGATCGATATCCGGTTCCGGTACGTCAGATCCTCCCCCATTGTCATCGCCGGGATCATCACTTCCGCCGTCGGACCAGGGCCGGATCTGGGAAAGAGTCCTGCTGTTCTCCTGGGCCACCCGGATCTGCAGCTGGATCTGCTCCTTATTTACCTTCAGCATTTCAAGATCAAGGCTGCTCTTTCTGGTATCCAGCCGGTAGAGAACATCTCCCGCATGGACAGTCTGACCCTTTTTCACCAGCAGCTCCTTTACGGTCTGCGTCTGGTCTACATAGGCTTTCTGAGAAGCGTCTGATGTGACCATACCCTGCATTTCGCCCATGTCGCTGCCTCCGCCATAGTTCAGGTCTGTAACCGGAACGACCAGCACCCGGCTGCCGGTCGTATAGCGGACCGCTGCACCGATTCCGCCGGCTGCGCCGAGGATCAGGGCTCCTGCCAGTATAAATGCTGCAAGCTTACGCTTCTTCATAGCCTCCGCCTCCTTCCGCTTCCGCCTCTTCCCCCTCGTCATTGTCCGAAAGGATCCCGTCCCGGATGTATACGATCCGGCCGGCCCGCGCGGCGACTCCGGGATCGTGGGTGATCATGAGGATGCTGACGCCCTGCCGGCTCAGCTGATCAAACAGATCCATGACCTGGGCACCTGATCTGGAATCCAGAGCTCCTGTAGGCTCATCGGCCAGCAGGATCCGGGGATGGTTTATCATGGCGCGGGCTATGGCCACCCGCTGCTTCTGACCGCCCGAGAGCTGGCCGGGCAGGAAGTCCATGCGGTCTCCCAGGCCTACGCTCTCCAGGACCTGCCCCGCTCTTTGCAGTCTTTCCCTGCGGGGCACTCCCGCGTAGACCAGAGGCAGTGCCACGTTCTCCCGGGCGCTCTGATAGGGCAGCAGCTGAAAGCTCTGGAATATAAACCCTATTTTTTTCAGCCGCAGGTCGGCCAGCTGGTCATCCCGGCACCGGCTCACGTCCTCCCCGTCCAGCAGCAGAGTTCCGCTGGTCGGCAGATCCAGACAGCCGATAATATTCATCAGGGTGGACTTGCCGGACCCTGAGGGACCCATGACAGCCGTGTATTCACCCTCTTCCATCTGAAAGCAGATATTTTTGAGGACCGGCAGTTCCATCTTTCCCTGCATATAGCTCTTGCAGATATCCTTACACTCCAGGATCATGGCTGACTTCCACCGCCTTCCTGGTTGTTTTCATTAACCTGCTCCGCTCCATCCTCTGCCTGATCTCCCTCTTCGCCTTCCTGGCTCATGGGAGCCGTTTTCATACCCTCCTCCAGGGAAGGATCCGCTGCCGCGATCTGATCATCTGCAGACAGGCCCTGGGGGACCTCATATTCCATCAGGTCCTCATCATGACTGCCCAGGCTGATCTGCTGACGGGCCAGCTTCCCGTTTTTATCTATCCAGACGGCCGGATGGTCAGGGTCGGTCATGTCTATCAGATACTCACCGATCCACAGGCCCTGGCGGCCGGCAGAATCCTGTCCCTGATCCGGTTCTACAAAGACATGCTGGCCCAGCATCAGGCCCTTGCTGTCATCCAGCTTTACATAAAATGTATAGTTCGTGGAGGAATTCTGCCCGCTGCCGTCATCACTGCCGGCGTTAGCTGACCCGTCGTCCCCGGCCTGGCCGGCCTGGTCGGTATCTACCTTCTCTATGACTCCGTGCCAGGTCTGCTGATCACTGACCCTGGAATGAACGATGACCGGCGCGCCTTCCGTCAGATCAGCCACGTTCTGCTCATTGACGGATCCCTTTATCCGCAGATCGCCTGTCTTTATGATCGTGATAAAAGCGCCCGATGTCCCAGATCCGTCGTAGACTGCTTCCTGGCTCTGATCCTGGCTGCCGACAGACTTTACGACCCCGTCTATCTGGCTGGTCACCGTTGAATTTTTAATATTTTCATTCAGCTTGCTTACATCCAGCTGCTTGGACTGGATATCCAGATTCTTCTGTTTTAAGGCCAGCTGCTGCTCCTGGATCTGGATGGTGTAATCCGCCTGGTCAGCAGAGGCGGCAGACTTTTTCTCTTTTGTCAGCTGGCTTATAGTGTCGCTGATGCTGGACTTCTCATTCTGCATACGCTCAAGATCAATATTTGCCTGATCCAGATCGGACTGCAGCTTCTCCGTATTATAGGTAAAAAGACGGTCTCCCTTCCTTACCTCCTGCCCCTGCGTCACGAAAATGTCTTTGACCTGCTGGTCCTGTTCCAGGGTCACAGACCAGGTATCCTGGGAGTCTACCAGACCGCTGTAACGGTTGATGGTGCCGGCATCTCCTGCCCCCATCCAGGCACTGACGCTCTGCACATAAGCCGTGTTGTCCCCATCCTGTCCGCTTCCTCCCGTGTGCTTTGTCAGAACCGGGATCAGAACGGCGGCACAGACGGCGGCTATGGCGCCGCCGATACTCGCGGTCAGATAAATCTTTTTCTTTGACCACCGGCCGCTGCCTGTTCTTCTCTTGCTTTCATCTCCCATCAGTCCACCTCCTGCCCGCCAGGGCGCTCTTTCTTCCCCTTTGTTTATAAGTGCTTTGCCTGTACTAATTATACTAATACACTTACAAGCTGTCAACAAGAAGAAATTTTCGCCTGAACCGGCCGCAGAAGGCAAAAAAAAGCCGGCGCGATCAGCGCCGGCAGCTGTCATGAATCTGTAAATGCCCTCTCCCGGGCTGTTCCATCATACAAACAGTTCTCCGATAGAATAAAGTGCGGCTTTTCCCGCCATAAATATACTCTTTCCTTCTCTGCGGCAGTAAAGAGTCCCGCCGCGCTTTGATGCCTGATAGGCTGTGAGTTTATCTTTTCCAAGCGTATCCGCCCAGTAGGGAATGATATGGCAGTGGCCTGAACCACAGACCGGATCTTCTGAAACAGCGAGTTTTGGGGCAAAACTGCGTGATACACAGTCCGTCTTCTCACCTGGCGCTGTCACATGAAGCAGAAGACCGTCAAGCTTCTTAACCTTCCCCAGGTCTGGTGTAAGATTTCTGACCGTCTTCTCGTCATTCATGATGCATAACAGATCGCGTCCCATATAAGCCCTGAGAGGACGTGCCCCAAGAGCCTGCTCCATTTCATCCGTCACCTCTGCAGGCTCCAGGTCATAGGCCGGAAATTCCATCTCAAGAAGTTCCTGCTTCCTCTCGACGGTCAGATCCCCTGAAAGCGTTGAAAAGACCAGCTTATCCGCGTCCTGCACATAATAGTGAAATAAGACATAAGCCGTACCGAGTGTAGCATGTCCGCATAGATCTATCTCCCCGCCGGGAGTGAACCAGCGGAGATGATAATTTTCATCTTCTTTGACTGTGAATGCTGTCTCAGAAAAATTATTTTCCCGGGTGATATTCATCATCAGCTCTTCCGGCAGCCATTCGTCCAGCACACATACTGCTGCCTGGTTCCCGTGGAAAACCTCATCTGTAAAAGCATCTACGACAAACTGCTTTACCCTCATCATCTTCACCTCCTGAAGCCCTGTTTATTCTCCCAGAAGCTGCAGCTTCATCTGACGGAATGCCTGTGTCAGAACCGCTGCATCCATGCCGAGTGTCACGCTCTCATAACCAAGTTCATAATCTTCCCGGGCAGCTATTACATCTGCTGCAAAGATGAAGCTGAGCTTGCCCAGGTCACGGCATACTTTCAGGATATATGATATGGCGCCTTTTACTTCGGGATCGTCAAACCTGCCAGGCTTGCCGAGTGCGGCAGACAGGTCAAAGGGCCCGACATATATTCCGTCAATCCCGGGCACCTTCAATATATCCTCAAGATTGTCAAGACATTCCCTGGTTTCACATTGAGGAAGCAGCAGAGTTTCATCGTTAGATATTCTGAAATACTGGTCAAGGCCATGCTGGGCATATTCCTCGAACCAGAAGCCGCTGCCTGCCGTATTGGCAACGCCGCGCCTGCCCAGAGGCATATACTTACCGTATTCAACGATCTTCTTTGTCTCCTCAACCGTTCTGACATCAGGAATAACCAGTCCCATAGCTCCAACATCAAGAAGTTTGAGGATTGCCTGTCTTGAAATTTCAGATACCCTGGCAAGAGGTGTGGTGCCATACAGTTTTGCTGCCCTGATATATTCAAGCGCGGTCTGTGGATTGAACGGACCATGCTCTGTGTCGATGATGATATAGTCCAGCCCGGCCAGTCCCAGGCATTCAGCGGCAGTTGCACTGCCTGTCTCAAAAAAAGTGCCCAGAGTACGTTCGCCGGCAAGCATCCTTGCCTTTAATTCATTCTTCATTTTCATGTCCTCCTCGCTTTGTGTATGCTGTACCTTCAGATGAATTTCATGCTCAGTGATGGGAATCCGTCAAGCTCTACGGTATATATATCGCCGGCATTGGCGGGCATGCGGCTGCAGCCGCTATCCCTTCCTGGCCCTGATGATCTCCGGCCTGGCTAATATAATGCTCAATCTGCTTTTTGTGCTTGTTTTTCACATGGACGTCGCCGGAGTCGCGCTGGCCACCGATATCTCCACCCTGCTCTCAGCAGTCATGGTACTTCGCAGACTGGTAAAAGAGCCCTTATTCCGTCTGCATCTGCTCCTTCCCGGATCAGCCGCAGAAAGGCAGACATCCAAAAAGATCTCCTGCTTTGCCGCAGGAGCAGTTGATAGATGCAGACGGATCCACCGGCTCTGCCTTTATCTGTCCCTTATCTGCAGCTGCCTGCCGATCATCGTGATCGTTTTGCTGCGCACACCTTTCTCCGGCTTTTTCTCATCTGACGCATCCGTGATTGAAAGCTCCTGCACCCGCATCCTGTGTATCCTGCTTTTCGAGCCCCTCTGCAATTTATATGAGATTCCTACCGGTCCCTTCCTGTACTATATCACGCCTTTCCCCTCTCATGGGCGGCCACGATCCTGTTCATGACGCTGGGATACCTGAAAATTCAGCCCCTCAGATATTCCAGTATCTCCGGAATCTGCTTCTGAGCTTCATGATATCCCTGCAGATAACCATGATATAAGACTGTGCTCCTTATGCTTCGCTGCAAGCCCGATAAACTCCGGATCCCGCGCATGTTCAACATTGAATCGAATACTGTCGCCAACTCTGCCTGCCACATAAGGAACCCCGCATAATGCCCCGCCCTCCAGTACGAGATAACCAGGCGTGAGCTTTTTTGTATTCACCCGTTCGGATGGGAGCTCATTCAATATCCTCTGCCGCGATAATCTATATTCTGCCATATAATCTCACCTGTAATTTCCTAAAAAATCATAGCACCCCGGAAAAGGACAGGCTGCCCTGAAAAATTGTATTTAATGTTCATACAATGATTGTAATTCTTTCATTCGACCTTATCAATGCGCCTGGCTCAGGCGGATTCCCGGGCGGAGCGGCCGACGGAAAGGAAGACCGTCCCCAGTATGCAGCAAAAGCCCAGAGCATCAAATATCCCAAATGGACTTTTCAGGAAAAGCGCAGAGAAGACCGCCGCCGATACCGGTTCCAGACAGCCCAGCAGCGTCGCCCTGGCCGGTCCCAGATATTTCGTCCCTTCCAGAAAAGCAGAAAAACCAAAGGCGGTACCCAGGGTTACGATGAGAACAATAACAAGGATGGCTTTATAATCCAGATTCCCCGGCAGATTCCAGGCTCTGGTATAGAAGGCAGATACAAGGCCGCCTATGAGCATACCCCAGCCTGTCACGCAGATACTGCCATACTTTTTTATGATTGGCCTGGCCAGAAGGGTATAAGTCACAACCCCGACGGCTGACAGAAGACCCATGACAAGACCCAGCCCTGTAAAGGAAAGGCCATCGCTGCGGCCGCCGGAAGCGATAAAATATGTTCCCAGCACGGCCAGAAAGACCGCCGCGATCTGGCGCAGGGTCAGACGGATCCTCTGCTGCAGGGATGTGAGCAGAGCCATGATCACAACATTCAGGCTTTGCAGAACCGTGGCCGTAGCGGAATTGGAATAGCGGATGGCACTCATATATGTAAACTGACAGAGCAGCAGACCCAGCAGGGCAAATGCGGCAAGCTGCAGAATATCCCGCGGGCGGGAAAAAACCTGCAGCACCTGCCTTCCGCCGGTGCCGGCCGCCAGGATTATAAGCAGGATCCCGGCAAATATCATGCGGACCGCCGTCAGCCAGCCGGCATCTGTCCCGTAATTCATAAAGAGATACTGGCTGCACACGCCGGAAATACCCCAGCCCATAGCTCCTGCCACCGCAAAAAAAATACCACGCCCAATGTTCTTTTTCATATTAAAAAGCAATATCCCCTTCCACAAGCGCCTTTATTTTTCTATGGCTGCCGTTTGAATTCTGTAAAGACCTATAGTATTCTATTATCATATCAGATCAGAACACAAAAAATAAGCCGGCGCTGCCGTTATGAAGGGAGAATCATCAATGGAAAAGATCATGCTTGCATCCGACTACCAGGAAGGCACTCATCCTGCCGTCATGCAGCGTCTGTGTGATACGAACCTGCTGTCTACAAAGGGCTATGGAACAGATGCATTTTCAGAAAGTGCAAGAGAGAAGATCCGCAAAGCCTGTGAATGTCCTGACGCAGCCGTTCACTTCCTGGTCGGCGGGACACAGACGAATGCCACTGTCATTGACGCAGTCCTTAGAAGCTTCGAGGGGGTTATAGCCGCAGACAGCGGGCATATCAGCGTCCACGAAGCCGGAGCAATAGAAGCCGGCGGGCACAAGGTTCTGACGCTCCACCATCATTATGGAAAGATAGATGCGGGCCAGATCCGCGATTATTATGAAAACTGGCTTCACGATGAGAACCGGGACCATATGGTCAGGCCGGGGATGGTCTACCTGTCACAGCCGACCGAATACGGCACGCTCTACTCCCTCCGGGAACTGACCGGGATCAGCAAAGTCTGCCGGGAGTACCGCATACCGCTCTATGTGGACGGGGCGCGTCTGGCATACGCCCTGGCCTGCCGGGAAAATGACGTCACGCTTGCGGATCTTGCCAGGCTTTGTGACGTGTTCTATATAGGCGGTACCAAGTGCGGGGCCCTGATGGGAGAAGCAGTTGTAATCCCGGATCCGCAGCTGATCCCGCATTTCTTCACTATCATTAAACAGCATGGCGCGCTTCTGGCAAAAGGCCGCCTGCTGGGAATCCAGTTTGATACCCTGTTTTCAGACGACCTTTATTATCACATCGGTGCATCCGCCCTGCGGGCTGCCGACCGGCTCAGAGAAGCTTTCCAAAAGCACGGATATACGCTCTCCTTTGCTTCGCCGACCAACCAGATCTTCCTTACAGTCGACGACGCCCAGAAAGCGCACCTGGATGCGATCGCGGCTTCCAGCTTCTGGGAAAAGACAGCTGACGGACGGACCATCATCCGCTTTGCTGCCAGCTGGGCCACTTCAGAGGAACAGGTCGCTGCTGTTGAAGAGAAATTATAATTGCCGATCCGGGGAAAGCTTCAGCTCAATGAGTCTGACCATATGCATGGCATCGGACACATTCATGGATACCTTTGTCACAAAGCTCATGCCGAGTTTACTTACGGCATCAAAGACGATGAAGACATCCGAAAAACGCTGCAGATCACGGAAGATCAAGCTCATACCATAGAGCACTGCCGTTGTATGTGCGGAAAACAAAAAAAGCATCCATCACTGGATGCTTTCGATAGCAGGGCACATTAAAGTTCATTTTCCACCTGACAAATATCTCGCGAGCTCTATTAGATCAGGGTAATTTCCTTTAAAGGCAATCAGGCTTTGCTAATAGAACCCGCCGGTTCTTTCTCATAGGGATGAAAGTAAAATACCATCTCTTCTTTCCTATAATCCGGGCAGAGCCTTACAGGCCGAACGCAAATCCTGTCATTGCTATTGCTCCAAGCTCGCTGTGGTTATTGAAAACCTCCGGCTTCTCGCCTTCTGCCGCGCCCAGCATATAGATCAGGGGCAGGAAATGCTCCGGAGTCGGCACCGCATAAGATGCATGCGGAATTGCACTATAATTCATAATGCCTTTGTCATCCCTGTTTTCCACAAGTCTGATAACAGTCTCGTTAAATTCCAATGTTTCCCTGCTTCCATCCGGATTATCCCATTCTACCCGGCGAAGATTATGGACTGTATTTCCACTGGCAAAGATCAGATACCCTTCGTCACGGAGAGGCGCAAGAAGTTCTCCGATCTCATACATTTTTTCTGCAGTGATGGATGCATCCACAGAAAGCTGAACCACAGGTATATCCGCTTCCGGAAACATATGGCACAGTACCGTCCAGCTGCCGTGGTCAATTCCCCATCCATCATTCACGCTGACCTTATCACCCAGGAGAGAGCACACCCTCTCTGACAGCTCCGGTGAGCCTTTCACAGGATACCTGAAATCATACAGTTCCTTCGGAAAACCATACATATCATAAACCTGCCTGGGTTCTGCTGCAGACTGCACATAGGTTCCTTTCGTGTACCAGTGGGCAGAAACGGAAAGGATTGCCTTCGGCTTCCCGTGCTTTTCAATGATCTTTTTCCCGATGCCATGCAGGCCGTGTGTCACTTCCGTATCTTCAAGAGCAAGCATAGGGCTTCCGTGTCCTGAAAATACAACCGGCATTCTTTTTTCACTCATATGTAAACCTCCATAATTCAGTATTAGTTTATATTTCCGACTTGCTATAAGTATATGACCGTGATATAATGCCGTCAAGCAGGATTTTTACCTTGAGCAGGTATCTTTACGCATACTATAGGAGGTTTTTGATGAAAAAAGAACGCTGCGAAAAAGAAAGCAAATTCGGCATGTGCCCATTTGTCACCGCCCAGCAGCTCCTTTCCGGCAAATGGGCTATACTAATCATGAATTCCCTGAAAGATGAAACCAAACGATTTAACCAGATCCAGAAGGAAATAGATATTACACATGCCACACTTTCCACCCAGCTTAAAAATCTTGAAGCAGAAGGGCTTATTGTCCGCACAATATACCCGGAAGTCCCTCCCAGAGTGGAATACTCCCTGACCGATATCGGAAAGAAATTCTATCCGGTTCTGGACAGTATCGAGGAATGGGGCAATAAATACATTGATTTCCTGCAACAGAAAAATGGTGCTGTCAAGGATACCGCTTGTTCGCAGAATGCACAATAATGCGCCTATAAAATATAAAAGCGGATTGTCTGTGTAGATAGGTTTAATAGCTTTGCAGAATGCAGCTGCATCCGGAATCCACTCCCGTTTTTTTCACAAATGCATTTACCTCTCCGGTTTCCATCCGGTCTATTGAATTTGGTGCTGATATTGTGATAAACTCATTAACAAAATTCATGAACGGCCATAGTGACGCCATGGCCGGATCCATAAGCAGCACAAAAGTAATATGCGATAAGATCCATCCTTTCACCATGCTGCTCGGAACACCCTGTGACTCATTTACTGCCCGGCTTGTTCAAAGAGGTATTGAGACAGCAGCTTTAAGGATTCCCTATCAGATGCAGTCCGCAGCAAATCTTGCAATGCAGTTCCCCCGTTATGCACCGACCCTGGGAGGACTCCATACCACAGTCAGCCACCCAGTGACATCCTCGCACTTTAAGCGTACCGGATGAGACCCGCAGGAAAATGGGCATCACCCCAGGCATGATCCGCGTGTCTGCAGGCATTGAGGACATGAACGATATCGCAGGAGATTTTGAAAACGCACTGCACGTTTTTGATGACTAAAAACGATACTTTTTAGGAGGTTCATAATGGAAAAAATGAATACAACAAACGCACCTGCTGCAATCGGCCCCTACTCTCAGGGTATCACCGCCGGAGATTTTCTCTTTACATCCGGTCAGATCGGGCTTACGCCCGCGGGTGATCTTGTGGAGGATAATATTGCTGCGCAGGCAGAACAGGCCTTAAAAAACCTGCAGGCAATTGCGCAGGCCGCCGGAACCGATCTTTCCAAAACTGTAAAAAGTACCTGCTTCATTACTGATATGAATAACTTCGCTGCGTTCAACACGGTCTATTCGAAATATATTACAACTAGTCCGGCCAGGAGCTGCGTGGCGGTCAGATCTCTGCCTAAAGATGCTCTGTGTGAAATTGAATTAGTTATCAGTCTGAAATAAACTATTATAGCACTTTATTCTCTCACATGCCCGAACCTGCC
>ONFL01000122.1 GCA_900317095.1 uncultured Eubacteriales bacterium
CACTCGGTTTTACGGGGGTGGGCCTATATCCCTTGACATATTCTCGAATTATTGAATAATTGTTTGAATAGGTTTCCGATAGGTCCATTGCCTGTGCAAAGCCCCTCTGAATGAAGTTCGGAGGGGTTTTGCTCTATAACATGTGATCCCTCCGAAGGAGGGATTGCCTGCGCAAAGCATTCCGAACGAAGTTCGGATCTTAATGGCTTTGCTCTATAGCGCTGACAAAATATGTAATACGGAAGAGGTGGTCTCATGCGCAAGATTTTTACAAGTAAATGTCTGTACGGAGGCGAGATCGTCCGCTATGACGGCGGCGACACCACGGAATATGATCCCATTTATCTGAAATGGAAGGAAGAGGGAAGACTGGTTCCCGTCTGTCCGGAGGTTTTTGGAGGTCTGCCGACGCCCCGCGATGAGTCACAGCGGGTCGGGGATAAGGTCATGTCCTGCAGCGGAAGGGATGTCACAGCGGAGTATATTAAAGGCGCCCAGGAAGCACTGCGGCTGGCCCGTGAGAACGATGTGGCTTTTGCCGTCATGAAGCTGGACAGCCCTTCCTGTGGCAGCAAGTATATCTATGACGGAACATTTACCGATACAAAGACAGAAGGACAGGGACTCGCTGTTGAGTATCTGCGCGGGGCCGGTTTTAAGGTCTTCGGCGAAGATGATCTGCAGGAAGCTCTGCAGTATCTGCAGCAGCTGGAGAAAGACTGAAGAACAGGACAGATGGTCAGGGCTGTATTTCCTTCAGATGCAGGATCAGACAGGCAAGCTGATATTTTATACGCTCCCGGGGGCTTTCAAGAGAAGTTCCCAGGAGCTTTTCTATTTTATTCATGCGGTAGAGCAGTGTGTTGCGGTGGATGAACATCTTTCTTGCCATTTTCTGGTAGCTGCCGCCGCATGCCAGATATTCTTCCAGCGTTTTTACATAGGAAGAACCGTGCTGCCGGTCATGGTCCAGCAGGGGTCTGAGCAGATCCGGTCCCATCTCCTGCAGGAGAAGAAGGTCGCTGCTGCTGGTCAGCAGACGGTAGAGCCCCATCTCATCAAAGCGCACCAGGGGCAGGTCCAGCCGCAGACAGGCGTTCATAGCCGCGCGGGCTCTCTGATAGCAGGTATGCAGGTTTTGCAGGCCTGGAAGGACCGATCCTATGCCCACATAAAGTTTTTCCCCGGACAGCCGCCGGCGGAAGCGATTGATGAAATTGTCCAGAATTGCATCCATCTGCTGCCGGGTGATATTATTTCCAATCAGAACAAATGAAGAATCATAATAGAAAAAATCGGAATTGTGGGTAATTTTTTCCAGAAATATCTCAATCCTATAGCCCAGGCGTTTGCGTTCTACGGTATCCATCTGGTCCAGGCTGCCGTTGGAGATGAGAATGACCTGAAAGCTTCCGTCGACATCAAAATAGGGCAGCAGTTCCTGAGCGCAGGCCTGCCAGGACCGCGGTTCTTCTATGACCCGGATGAAGGCGGAGGATGTCTGTTCGTCGGCCATGCCCTGCAGAAAAATACGCATAGTAAGATCTTTGATCATGTCGGCAATGTGGACTTCCCAGGGTACGCTCAGCAGGGGAAGATCATTGACATCGCAGAATTCCTTTACACGGTCGGGGATCGTCAGGATATGCCTGCCGGTATTAATGATCAGTCCGCAGGCGTGATGAGACAGAAGCGTCTGCAGCAGTGCCATCAGCTTCTCCTCTGAGGGGAAGCCCAGTCCGGTGGTGACAGCCAGTTCCTTACCGTCGAAATGTTCTATGATCGTCAGATCTTCTACCATCATCAGCCAGCTGATGGAATTAGACCAGCCGCGGGCACCGGCCTCCAGTTTCATATGATAACGGTCTGCAGCCAGCAGCAGCATGTCCTCCACAGTAAATCCCATAAAAGATCCCTCCTCCGGTTATCACAGCAGCTTGTGCGCAAAGCACAAAAGCAGACATCTTAAATCTGCCTCCCGGTCCATTGTATTCAGATACGGAAATGCTAAACTGTATGTGTAAAGAGAATACATCTACATAAAAAATAACAGGAGGGATGAGAGATGTCAATGTACAGAGCTATTAATTGCGGAAACTATGTCATAAGGGACTTCGACCCGGCCTGGATGAGGGCTGAACGCTACGATTACTGTGACTCTCTTAATGTGATCCGCAAGAAAAGAAATGGAAAGAATCCTCTGCTGCAGGCACTGCAGGCAATCTTCCGCAAGTAATGTTTCTTTCTGGTCTGCCAGACAGTTATAGACAGGAAGTCCGGCATCCTGCATCTCCCTGCAGCAGGCATGCCGGACTTTTATATGTGCGCAGACTACGAAAAAGGATTCATTTCATGTAATGTACGCGCGGCACCTGTGCACTGGCATACATTAACAAAGGAAGAGGCAAATATGTTGTATTGCATGTGCAATTCGCCAAATTCTGCCGCTTTCAAAAAAAGTGCTTGCATGAAGGCAAAGATTGTTGTATTATATTCAAGTAATCACATGGCTCGTTGGTCAAGCGGTTAAGACGTCGCCCTCTCACGGCGAAAACAGCGGTTCGATTCCGCTACGGGCTACTGATAGAGAAACCGGAATTCTGGACAAGAGTTCCGGTTTTTCACTAATATAAAAAGCCGGCATGTCGGAATGGCAGACGAGGCAGACTCAAAATCTGCTGTGGGCAACTACGTGTGGGTTCAAGTCCCACTGCCGGCATCAGAAAAAAACGGGAAGCGTATTTTTTGCGCTTCCCGTTTCTTTGTTGAGGGTATTCATTTCATTTTTTCAGCCAGGCCTTGTATTCCTCGCCGTCTATGCGGCCGGAACGGGCCTCATCCAGTTTCTGTCTGGCCTCATGATACCAGGAATTAAACTCTTCCCGGGTCATGTTGGGAGCCTTTTTTCTGGGCTTGGACATTCTGGCATAGTGTGCTTTATAAGCCCTGGTGTATGCCTGGAGCAGTTCATCATTGCGGACATTCTGACTGAAAGTCCGGGCATAACCAATCTCAGCGCAGGTCTTTCCATCTTTCTGACTGATCCTCTGGCAGTAATCTGCATTGCTCCGTCTTGGCAGAAAAAGTTTCCCGCAGTTGCGGCAGGTCTTGAGGTGGATTCTGCGCCGCATCAGTTCCAGCAGTTCTACATACAGACATTCCTCAAAACAAGTCACAAAATAGTCCAGGCAGCAGTCTTTGGCAGAGAAATCGCTGCCGATGCAGATCTCACTGTAGCAGCTCATGTCAGTAAGCCAGCTGCAGTCCCGGATCATCTCCCGCAGCTTTCTGCTGTCGGGCATCTGTTCCCTGCCGTAAACGGTGGTCAGAAAGTCTCTGTAGCGGTTCTGCAGAACAGAAAGAGAGTGAATATCGGGAAGGGCGGGATCCGGCTCCGCCGCAGTCAGGTTCTTCAGGAACAGGGAAAGCCATTGCTTATCACAAAAGCTGAAATAAGGGTGGATGCCTGCAGGATCCGGCTCGTTCTGTCCTTTGCCGGTCAGAGCATGCAGGTCAGCATAGATAAACTGAAGGAGCCCTTCCCCGATGGAAAGAGGCTTCTCCTGCTCTCCGAAAGAGATGCTGCTGCCGAACATTCCCACATGAACCCGAATATATCCGCGTAAACTAACGTGCATCTTGACTCCCCATGATCGATATAAAAAATATAGAATCTATAAATATGTATTATTACTATATATCCTAAAAAGTGGGCAGTCAAGAGGAAATAGACAACTTTAGGATGACAAAAGTGGGGAAATACTCTATAATAGCTTTGATTATAAGTGCTTAATTGAATTTTTCCGGGCGGGAACCGTCCGACAGAAGCACGAGGTAAATTTCAGACCGAAATGGAGGGGGGAACGGTTTTGAGATGTCGGCAGGCTCAGTCCCTGG
>ONFL01000016.1 GCA_900317095.1 uncultured Eubacteriales bacterium
CGCAGTTGTGGCGGAATTGGCATACGCGCTAGACTAAGGATCTAGTCCGGGATAACTGGGTGCGGGTTCAAGTCCCGCCAACTGCATTTCAAAGAAGGTCGCACGAACGTATGGGTCGGGCGATCTTTTTTTGTGCAGGCGGCGGGCTGCAAAACACCCCTGCATGCTCCATTTAAAAAAAGTAAGAGGTCCGCTGCGGTCAGCAGGCCTCTCCTGTTCTCTCACTTCTTCTTGCGGATCAGGGTCACAACCCAGTAAATCCCGATGGTGATCAGCGCATCTGCAGCCGTCGCCCCCAGAGGCAGCTGGCAGCGCATCAGCAGCCGGTAAAGTATCAGACCGGCCAGCCAGATCAGAATATTCTGTACATTCCAGTCTTCCTGCACATCCCTCTTCTTTTCTATAAAGAAAGAGGCGATCATCACCGCCGCCATGGGGGTAAAGACACTTCCGATCAGAGTCAGGAAGCCGGCTATATTATCCATAGGGAAAAATACGGTAGCGGCAGCCGCAGCCCCGACAACCACCAGCGAGACCTTCTGCTGCGGCAGCCTTTTCCCAAGGCTGGCAGCCGCGGCATCCGCCGACACCCCGGCAGAATTGGCTGCTATATAATTTGTAGTCACGGTCGAAAAGAGGATGACCAGAAGGCCCAGAAGGCCGATCCCGGCCTGCAGGGTAATTTTAGCAATATCCGATGTCCCCAGGCCGGCGCTGGCAAACATTCCTATGAAATACATCCAGCAGCTGACCAGGCCGTACACTATGGTGCCGACAGCGGCGCTTGCTCCCGGCTTTTCGGCATTTCCCGTATAGTCACTGATGACCGGCAGCCAGGACACCGGCATGGCAGCTGCCAGTTCCACCGCTTCGCCGAAGGAGATAGAACCTGCCTGCTCTGCGGCAGCCGCCCCGCCGAGGCTGCCCCGTCCCGCGATCACAATGCAGAGAACCACGGTCAGCACGAACAAAGCAGCCATTGCCGCAAAATTCACCTGATCCGGCATCCTGCGGCCGAGGGCGGTCCAGATAAAGAGCAGGACACCGATGATAAGGCACCAAAGCCAGCCCGGCAGAGCAAATATTCCCCCGGCTGCCAGGGCGCCGTCATAATTAAGGATGGCTAGCCAGCCTCCCAGCTGAAAAACATTCAGCAGAGAAAAAGGCAGACTTCCCTTCCTGCCGAAGCTGACAGCTACGGTCTCCATGGCGTTCTTCCCAGTCGCGGCTCCGATCCAGCCCGCCAGGAAAAGCAGGATACAGCCGATCAGGTGACCCAGCAGGATGGCGGCTGTCCCCGTGCGGATCCCCAGCGGTGCAAATGTCGTCCCCGCCAGGATCTCCGACATGGAGACACCGGCTCCGAACCAGAGCAGCGCAGTATGAAAAACAGTAATCTTGCGGTTCATGTCCATCCTCTCCTCTCTCAGATCCTGGTTTTATGGGTCTGACTCTGTTATATAATATCAGATTATCTATATTATATGTCTGTTTTTTTAGTTGTCAACGCTAAATATTGCGTTTTTTGATATTTTATCTGATATGACCTGCCGCAGATAAATAAGGCTGGAAAGAGGAAGCCTCTTTCCGGCCTTGAGAACGAAAAAAGCAGCGAAGAGGTCTTCAGGCCTCTTCACTGCCGCTTACTTTATAGATCTTTCCCCTGTTGTCAAATGTCTTTGACACCGGAACCTGATCTGCCAGTTCTCCCAGAAGATCGTCCAGGACAAGGTCTCCGTCCCTGTCTACATCAAACAGGAGATCGAGATCATACAGACAGACTGCGATCTCATTCATGGTCTCCCGGAATGCTTTTGTATCTATCTCTCCCGGATAAAACTCGCGGTGCGCCTTAGGCGCACCGCTCTTTTTATCGATCGTATCGATCGTGACTTTATACATGGATTATGCCAGCTTTGCCTTTGCTGTGTCGCACAGTGCCGTGAAAGCTGCAGGATCGCTTACAGCGAGCTCGGAGAGCATCTTTCTGTTCACTTCTACATCTGCCATCTTCAGACCGTGCATCAGCTTGCTGTAGGAAAGGCCGTTCATTCTGGCCGCGGCGTTGATCCTGGCGATCCACAGCTGCCTGAACTGACGCTTCTTCTGCTTTCTTCCTGCATATGAGGAAGTAAGTGCCCGCATTACGGACTGCTTGGCAACACGATACTGCTTGGAACGGGCGCCTCTGTAGCCCTTTGCCAGCTTTAATACTCTGTTATGCTTCTTCTTTGCGTTTAATCCGCCCTTAATTCTTGCCATTCTTATTCTCCTCCGTAATTAAAGATAAGGTAAGATCTTCTTCATTACCTTTGCGTTGGTCTGGTCAGTCATAGCTGCCTTTCTCAGGTTTCTCTTTCTCTTCGGAGACTTCTTGGTAAGGATGTGGCTCTTGTAAGCTTTCATTCTCTTGAGCTTGCCGGTACCTGTCTTCTTGAAACGCTTAGCTGCTGCCCTGCTTGTCTTTATCTTCGGCATCTTTATATCCTCCTTATGTTCCCTGCCGGCCCCTTAAACGGTCCGGCGGCTTTGTTGGCGCTGTGGTCAGCCACGCTTCTCGGAGAGAAACATGACCATACTTCTTCCTTCCATCTTCGGCGGCTTGTCAACCACTGCAACTTCTGATAACAACTGAGCAAAATCATCCAGAATCTTTCTGCCGACGGCAGTGTGGGTCATCTCACGGCCCCGGAAACGAACCGCGACCTTGACCTTGTTGCCCGCGCTGATGAACTTCTTGGCCTGATTCACCTTGGTATTCAGGTCGTTCGTATCAATATTGGGAGAGAAACGAATCTCCTTGACTTCGATCGTCTTCTGCTTCTTTCTGGCTTCCTTCTCGCGTCTCGCCATCTCGTAACGGTACTTGCCGTAATCAAGGATCTTGCATACAGGCGGCTTTGCCTGCGGCGCGATCTTGACGAGATCCAGATTGGCTTCCCGGGCATGCTTCATAGCATCCCTGGCTGACATGATGCCCAGCTGTTCGCCGTCAACACCGATCAGTCTCACTTCCCGGTCCCTGATCTGCTCATTGATCATTAAATCGCTAATGGTTAACACCTCCGATTATGAAAAAATATTATATAAAAAAATCAGCGGGCAGAAATGCTCACTGATCTCATAAGGCGCACGCCTTCTTCTGATTCTGTAAAAACCCGAGACATCCTTCGACGCTGAGGTGAGAGCAAGCACTCTGCTTCATAGTATGCTGACTTCACAGCCCTATAAGAATAACATATCAGGGAAGTACTGTCAAGCACTTCCCTGATTTTTTATACATAGGATCCGTGGTCTTCCCCTTCACCCAGATGCAGACTGTTATACAGGCTCTGCATCCGCATGTCGGTTTCCGCGATCACGTCAGAACAGGACCTGAGCTCCCGGACGATGGTATCCGGTACCTCACCGCTGTTCTTATACTTGAGCTGGTGCTCCAGTGTAGCCCAGAAATCCATGGCAATGGTCCGGATCTGCACCTCTACCTTCAGTTTCCGGCACTCGTCTGAAAAGAAGACCGGCACCTCTACGACCAGGTGTAGACTCCGGTAGCCGTTCGGCTTCGGGTCTTTGATGTAATCCTTCACTTCCAGAAGTGTGATATCATTCTGGGCGATCAGCATGCGGGCGATCTGATAGATATCCTGCACATAACCGCAGATCACACGGATTCCCGCCACATCATGGAGATTGTTCTCTATGGAATCCAATGTCACCGGAAAGCCCCGGCGCAGCAGCTTCTCATAGATGCTGGCCGGTTTCTTAACACGGGACTCAATAGATTCTATAGGATTATGGCTCCGTCTCACCTTGAATTCATCATTGAGGACTTCCAGCTTCGTGCGCACCTCGCGGATCGCACAGCTGAACATCATCATCAGTTCGTCAAACTGGCGGGCGATAGCCTTGAACTCTTCCAGATTCCGGGCTTCTCCTCCGCTTTCCAGAAAAACGGACTCCAGATCCAGATTCTCACCGATACTGATATTATCGTCGGGAACCATAGCAGCGTCCGCTTAAACCAGAGCTGCTGTGATGATAGCCATGGAATAAACTTCCTCAGCGTTGCAGCCTCTGGAGAGGTCGTTGATGGGAGCATTCAGGCCGAGAAGGATAGGGCCGTAGGCTGCAAATCCGCCCAGACGCTGTGCGATCTTGTAGCCGATGTTGCCGGCATTGATATCAGGGAAAATAAATACGTTGGCATATCCTGCAACCTGGCTGCCGGGGCACTTTGTCTCCGCAACAACCGGAGAAACAGCCGCGTCAAACTGAAGCTCGCCCTCTATAGGCAGCTCCGGATATGCTTCCTTTGTCATGCGGGTCGCTTCGCGCATCTTGTCTACATCTTCGCCCTTGCCGGATCCCAGAGTAGAATAGCTGAGGAAGGCAAGCTTGGGATCGATGCCGAAGACCTTGCTGCACTCAGCGGTCTCCTTGGCGATCTCTACCAGGTCAGATGTTGTAGGTTTAATGTTGATAGCGCAGTCACCCATAGCCAGTACCTCTTCCTTACCGGAAGCAGCGGGACGGGCAAGAATGAAGCAGGAAGATACGATCTTATTGCCGGGCTTTGTCTTAATCAGCTGCAGAGCCGGGCGGACAGTATCTGCTGTAGAATAGGTGGCGCCGCCCAGAAGAGCGTCCGCGATGCCCATCTTTACAAGCATGGTGCCGAAGTAGTTGCCCTTGGCCAGGGTCTTCTTAGCCTGCTCGGGGGTAACACCCTTGCTCTTGCGCAGCTCGCAGAACATGCTGACCATCTCATCCATTCTGTCGAAGTTGTCAGGATCTACGATCTCAGCGCCGTGGATATTGCAGCCGCATAATTCTGCAGCGTCCAGAACAGCCTGCTTATTGCCTACCAGAACGGGGGTAAGATAATTTCCCGCAAGAAGACGGGAAGCCGCCTCGAGAATTCTCTCATCGGTGCCCTCTGTAAAAACGATCTTCTTAGGGTTCTTCTTGAGCTTTGCTATCATGTCTCTTAAAACATTGATCTCTGCCATTGTTTTTTATCCTCCTGATTATTCAAATCAATTTCACACTTATACTAATTTAACACTTTTCGGCGGCTTTTCAATGGAATATAGAAAAATTTAAGAAAGTATTTATGAAAAAACATATTATGATTGCTCTGCAAAGCGGTCCTCAAGCTCTTTAACCAGGGCGGAAAAGCCCATGCTGTGGGAAGCTTTCACCAGGATGGTATCTCTGTCCTGGATAAAGAAGGGCAGGTCTGTCATCAGCCCCTCCAGGCTTTCGAAATACCAGGCGCTGCCGCCGGCTGCCTTTGCTGCTTCATATGTATACCGGGAAAGAGCGCCGACGCACAGCAGGCAGTCTATCTCCTTCTGCGCGCAGTACCGGCCCACATCCGCGTGCATCTCCTTCTCATCAGTACCCAGCTCAAGCATATCGCCCAGCACGGCCACCGTGCGGGTGCCGGAGCTTTTAAGCAGATCCAGAGCTGCCTTTACAGAAACCGGATTGGCATTATAGCAGTCATCTATCAGCGTTCGCCCTCCCAGCCGGATCAGATGGCTGCGGCCGGAAACGGGTCTCACGGCGGCAATTCCCTGCCGGATCTGCTGCGTGCTGACTCCCATGATCCGCCCGACTGCTGCCGCGGCCAGGGCATTGAGGATCATATGCCGGCCGGGCAGGTTCAGGCGGACCGGATATTCTCCCTCCTGATCATGGAAAACGGCTTCACAGCCAGCCAGTCCCAGGTCGTCCACCTGATCGGCCCACAGGTCACAGTCCCTGCCAAAGCCGTATGTCGCAGGACTGATATCTCCTACCCTGTGGATGGTCTGCAGCTTATCATCATCTCCGTTAAGGACAACAGCCCCTTCGGGGTTCATGAAATCAAATATCTCGGACTTGGCGCGCAGAACACCGTCGCGGTCATGCAGAAATTCCATATGGCATACGCCGATATTTGTGATCACACAGATATCCGGGCGGGCTATAGAGCTCAGTACATGCATTTCCCCGAAATCACTGATCCCCATCTCCAGGACAGCCGCCTGATGCTCCTGCCTGATCTTAAAGATGGTCAGGGGCAGGCCTACGTCGTTATTGAAATTGCCCTCGGTCTTGAGCACCCTGTACTTCTGCTCCAGAACAGAAGCGATAAATTCCTTTGTGCTGGTCTTGCCGACGCTGCCGGTGATGCCGATCACCCGGATGTCCAGCTGACTGCGGTAATAGGACGCCAGATCGCGGAGGGCCTTGTAACTATCCTCCACCAGGATGCAGGGACCGGCCTGCTCAGCCGGCAGCTGTGTGCAGACTGCCGCCATGGCGCCTTTCGCAAATACATCTGGGATAAAGCGGTGACCATCCACCTTTTCCCCTTTCAGGGCAACGAAAACGAAGCCGGGCTCTATCTGCCGGGAATCTATTACAATACCGGCCGCTTCCCGGCTTTTATCTGCCGGACAGCCTTCAGGGCAGACCAGTCTGCCGCCGCAGGCTGCGGCCATGGCCTCCAGAGTCATATTCTTCATGCAGTTCAGTCCTCCCTCAGGGAAAGGTCCGCCAGCAGCTGGCACAGATCCTCATAGCTTATACCTAAGGCCGCGGCCTCCTGCGGCATCAGGGAGATGGGCGTCATGCCAGGCAGGGTGTTGCCCTCCAGGAAATAGAAGCTTCCGTCCTCTGCCATGATCAGGTCAAAGCGGACATAGTTTATCAGGCGCAGGACATGAAAGGCCTTCTCGGCCATGCGGCTGATTTCCAGAGTCTTCTCCGAAGGCAGATCTGCCGGGCAGGTCTCGACGGTGGCTCCGGCCTGGTATTTATTCCGGTAATCGTAAAAGCCCTCCTTGGGCGCGATCTCTATCAGCGGGTAGGCTTTTCCGTCAACAACGCTGACAGAAAACTCACGTCCCTTAATATACTGCTCGACAACTACCTCATTGTCATACCTGAAGGCCTCCTCGAGCGCCTTCTGGTACTCGCCCTCATCCTGCACGATCGTCACGCCGACGCTGGATCCGCCGCAGCAGGCCTTGACAACACAGGGGAAAGGGATATCCTCAGAGGGCTGCTGTCCCTTGAAGAAACGGGTCCCCGCCGGGGTCGGAATGCCGCCCGCGCGGAAGAGATCCTTTGTGATGCCCTTATCCATACAGATTGCCGAACTGATATAGTCAGTCCCGGTGTAGCGGATGCCGAAGAGGTCAAAGCAGGCCTGGATCTTGCCGTTCTCCCCGTTCTCCCCGTGCAGGCCCATGAAGACCAGATCCGCCATGCGGCAGATATCCAGCACGTGGGGGCCGAAGAAATTCTTCTTCCAGTCCGGGCGCAGAGCCTTGACGGCGTCCAGATCGGCCATCTCTTCCTTGACAGCCTGAACAGATGCCGACCAGTCGCGGTCCATGTCAAAGACCTTCTCCCAGTCATCTTCCTCATAGCCCAGGAAAACATCCAGCAGCATGACCCGGTGTCCCTTCTGCTTCAGTGCTTTATAAATTCCCATACCGGAAACCAGGGAGACGTCTCTCTCCGTGCTGATCCCTCCGGCTAAAACCACGATATCCATGATCTTCCCCTTTCTTCTATAGCAGCAGACCCCTTCAGGTCCGTCTGTCTTACTTTTTTACAACGCAGATATTATACCATCGTGCCGGCTTTTAGTAAAGTAAAGCAGGGACCCGCCGCGGATCCCTGCTTTTTCTGCCGGAATCTGTATAAAGAGTCTGCTCCCATACAGATTCCGTCCATTATTGGAGATTTTTCACTTCCTCCGGCATGACCTGGCTCAGATAGACCCCGGATGTTTTCTCCGCGGACAGGTGCTCCTCGGAAATGACACGATTTACCCTTTCTATTTCCGTGCGCAGTTCCCGCGAGGACATGAGCAGGCAGCCCTGG
Source organism: uncultured Eubacteriales bacterium (assembly GCA_900317095.1). Classification (GTDB taxonomy): domain Bacteria; phylum Bacillota; class Clostridia; order Lachnospirales; family Lachnospiraceae; genus UBA2912. Next base: position 7,885 of record ONFL01000016.1, read on the forward strand.
CTGCGGATGATGACCTGCTCGGTCCCGTCGGATGTGGCGACCGTAACATGATATTTGCGGCCCATGGCATGGGCGGTCTTTTCTATATAGTTATCGGCGGTCTCCGCCTCTCTGGTAAAGACCAGGTCTATATTGCGCCAGCGGCTGACCTCGCCGCCGAAGCCCCGCACCTTATAGGCGTCAAAAACAAGAATGACATTTGTGCCTGTGTAGCCCTGGTAGTTGGACAGGACCTCCATCAGCTTGTTCCTGGCCGCGTCCATGCTGTGGTCTGCCAGCTGGCGCAGGTCATCCCAGGCATAGATGACATTATATCCGTCTACCAGCAGATACTGCTCTTTGTCCGGCTTTTTCTTCGGCTCTTTATAGACATATTCCTTCTGGGGGGCCCGGATGACAGATGCCTGCTGCGCGGTCCGGCGGCGGATAGGGCCGTATGTCCGCTCGAATATCTCCCGCAGTTCGTCCTCGCCGGCGTAATAGTCTGCCTTTCCCCGGCCTGCGGCACCTGCTTTGCCGGTCTGCCCTTCAGAATAGGTATCGCCGTCCTCTATATCCTCATACCACTGCAGATCCCGCCCGGTCATACCAGAATAATCAGGAAGGCCCGCGCCCGGCAGATGCATGTATCTCTCCACAGCGTACCAGGGCACGACAAATCCGCAGCCGTGCGCGCAGAAAACAGAATCCGGCGTATTGTCCAGGTCGCTCCGGGGATCATAGCCGATCTGTTCCCATATCGCCTGCGGATCCCGGCAGGGAAAATATCCAGCCGGCGTACAGGAAAGAACCCCCTTCTCGCCGGTATAAGCAGTCACTTCTCTCTGATAGTCCTGCAGTCCGGCAGCCGGAGCCCTGCCGGTCAGGACCATCCGCTCCGGGTCTGCCCCTTCCAGGGCAGCTTCGCCGCCCATGCGGTCTATATCCGTCATAGCCCGGCCAACATTTTCCTGCGGCAGTTCCAGGCGGAAATCAAAAAAGGGTTCCAGGATAACAGATTTTGCCTTCATGAGTCCCTGGCGCAGCGCCCGATGGCTGGCCTGACGGAAATCCCCGCCCTCTGTGTGCTTTGTGTGGGCTTTGCCGGCTATGAGGCTGATCTTCATATCGGTAATGGGTGAGCCGGTCAGGACTCCCAGATGCTCCTTCTCTTTCAGATTGGAAAGGATCAGTCTCCGCCAGTTCCGGTCCAGCATATTGGCGGGACATTCATCGGCAAAGACCAGGCCGCTTCCCCTCTCGCCCGGTTCCAGGCGCAGATGGACCTCGGCGTAATGCCGGAGAGGCTCAAAGTGGCCGACGCCCTCGACGGGGCTCTCTATCGTTTCCTTATATAATATCCGCCCGGCAGTGAATGACGCCCGGAATCCGAAACGGCGCTCTATCAGGTCTGCCAGGACTTCTGTCTGAATGGCTCCCATAAGCTGGATATGGATCTCTCCCAGAAATTCTTCCCAGAGAATATGCAGCTGCGGATCCTCCTCCTCCAGCTGATAGAGGCAGTCCAGAGCCCTGTGAATATCCACATCATCCGGCAGCTGCACCTTGTAGGTCAGAACCGGTTCCAGCAGCGGTATATAGTGTCCCTTCTCGCTGCCGATGCCGTCGCCCGCCCTGGTATGGACCGGCCCGGTCACCGCGCAGATGGTCCCGGCCTCGGCCCGGTCGGCGGGAACATATCTGGCCCCGCTGTAGAGCCGGATCTGATTGACCTTCTCTCCCGCCAGCTCATCGCGGACCATAAGGCTCCCCCCGGTAATCTTCAGGTGGGTAAGCCTGCTGCCCTGCTCGTCCCGGGAAATCTTGAAGACTCTTGCCCCGAATGCCGGCGGGTATTTCTTCTCTTCCATGAGGGCTCCGATGCCCTCCATGAAGTCATCTATACCCTCCATCTTCAGGGCAGACCCGAAGAAGCAGGGAAAGACCTTTCTCTGTCTGACCAGGGCTCTGGCATCTTCAAGAGGCACACTGCCTGTCTCCAGATAGGTGTCCATGACCTGTTCACTGCACATGGCAAGTTCGTCATCTATCTGTTCCCGGCCGGCAGAAAAGTCCACGCAGCTGTCCGAGAGCTGGTCTTTCAGGCTGCCCATCAATGCCGCTCTGTCCGTCCCGGGCTGGTCCATCTTGTTTACAAACAGAAAGACCGGAACATGGCTGGCCTTAAGCAGCTTCCACAAAGTCCGGGTATGTCCCTGGACGCCGTCTGCCCCGCTGATCACCAGCACAGCATAGTCCAGAACCTGCAGGGTCCGCTCCATCTCCGCGGAAAAATCCGCATGTCCCGGCGTATCCAGCAGTGTAACGTTCCTGCCGGAAATCTGCAGCCGGGCCTGGCTGGAAAAGATGGTAATCCCTCTCTTTTTCTCCTGCTGGTCTGTATCCAGAAAGGCACTGCCGTTATCCACCCGCCCTGCCTTGCGGATAGAACCGCTTTTGTAGAGCAGGGCCTCCGACAATGTTGTCTTTCCGGCATCGACATGCGCCAGGATCCCCAGAACGATATCTCCCATACAGTACTCCTTAACGGCAGATCTTTCAGTCTGCCTTTTCCTCGTCCGCCAGATAAGCCTTCAGGTCATCCAGGCAGGCCTCGGCATCATGAAATCCCAGCCAGTAAAGCTGTCCCAGTTTCTCAAGATCCCGCTCCAGCCGGGTCACGGTCGGTTCTACAGAGGGGGCAATGACAAATATGCGGCCCTCTTTCTCCAGTCTCTCCAGATCTTCACATTCACGGTCATAACGGGCATCAGCCTGCTGCAGCTGCTGCAGAAAGGCCGGATAGCGGCGGTAGAGCCTGCGCTCCATCTGCGCCATCTTCTTATCCCCGGAAGAAGCCGCTGCCCCGGAGCATTTGCGGAAAGCCCGGGTTCTCGTGCGGACAACCACGATCTTGTCAAACTTCTTGTCCAGAGGCCACTGATAAGGAATGTTCACACTGCAGCCGCCGTCCATGTATTTTTCCCCGTCGATCTGCACCGGAGCGGAGAGGACGGGAAGTGTAGAAGAAGCCCGGATGGCCTGAAATATATCGTCGGTTTTTCCCTTTTCAAAGTATTCGGGCCTGCCGGTCCTCATGTTGGTGGCCACTGCCACCAGGCCGCGTTCCGGGCGGTAAAAACGCTGGGTATCAAAGTCTTCAACATTTGCCTTTGCATGAAAAGCATACTTGAAACCAAAGGGACTGAGATTCTCAATGTAAGCCCCGATGCCCACATAACGCTGGTTATAGCGGTTGCTGAGATTGAAACGGGCTGTACGGCCGATCTGGCCGCTGACATAGTTAAAGGAATCCATGGCGCCCGCGGAAACGCCGATGACAGTCTGCATATTGATGCCGTTGATCATCAGAGCATCCAGAACGCCGGCGCTGTAGAGCCCCCGCAGGGAACCTCCCTCAATAGCCAGGCAGCCCTCTGTGATTCCGGGGCCTGCAGTTCCCCTGGGAACAGAGGCAATGCCCGAGTAGGACCTGTACTTGATCTTCTTTTCATAGTATGCCAGGCCGGCCGCTGCCGCACCTGCTGCCAGGACCCCGGCTGTCTTTTTCTTATCCATGTATAAACCACCTTTCCAAACATGTCACGGGAGGAACCGTCTGCTGTACGGCCTATTCCGGAATGCAGATATGAAAAAAGGCACACCAGAAACTGTCTGCTGTACCTCCACAAGCGGAGACGGAGGGATTCGAACCCTCGTGCCGGTAAACCGACAACCTGATTTCGAGTCAGGCTCGTTATGGCCGCTTCGATACGTCTCCAGTGCTATCTATCATACACTAAATCACAGCAAGTTTCAAATTCTTTTTGCGGTCAGTCAAAGGCAAAATAACCGGCATTTTTCTCCTCCATAGCCTTTATGATGTCATAGCAGAGGGTATTATAGGGAACCGGCACCCCGGTCTGCTCCCCCAGGCGCATGACCTTGCCGCAGAGCATGTCTATCTCCGTAGGCCTCTTCGCGTCCAGGTCCTGCAGGGTGGAAAACCGGGCATTATCCGCGCTCATCTTTCCCCGCGCGCTCACAGACCCTTTCATGGGAACGCTTATCCCCTTTGCCCGGGCCACGGCAAAGACCTCCTCGCGCAGCTTTGTCCGCATGTCTTCCATATAAGCGCTCGTGAAGTAAGCCCCGAAGCCGCAGCCGACTATGGCCTGCGGAATATTCTCCGAAACATTCAGAGCAAACTTGGACCAGATATCCTCCATGATGTGCTCACTGACATGCCAGCACAGGCGGCTGTCCGCAAAAAGGGCGGCGACGGAGTCAACTCTCTCCTTATCATAAGGCTCTATCCCATCGCCGAATATAATACCCGCGTTGCCGGTGGGCGGCCGGAATGTGATCCGATTGCCCTCCCGGCGGGCTGCCATGCGGATGATGGAATACAGGAGCTTGTCTTTGCCGACCCGCTCTGCTATAAGCTCCTCGCTGTCCACCCCGTTCATAAGACTGAGTATGGTCGTGTGAGCATCTGTCATGATCTCAATATCTGTAATGATGCCGGACAAAGCCCCGTACTTGACAGAAACGATGATCAGGTCCGCGCCGCGCACCTCTTCCGGTGAGGCCACATCCAGCCGGTAACTTTCTCCGTTTATTACCAGGCCGTCCTTCTTCAGGCGCTGCGCCCTCTCTCCCCTGGCTATGACCTTGAGGCTGATGCCCGGTATGCCGGAAAGCCCCCAGATCACATAAGAACCGATACTGCCGGCGCCGATCAGCGCAACTGTTTTAATATCCATGGAAATGCCCTCCTTTTTGCCTCTTATTCCGCTGTTATTATAGCAAAGCCGTCACTCTCCTTCAACAGGGCATAAAAATGCCTGTTTTGCTTTAAGTATATTTATAAATATTCTTGACTCAGTCACTAGGAAATGTTACTATATCTTTACCTAGTTAGTCAGTAGGAAATATTGTTTGAAAATGAACCGCATTCCAGGCGCAAGCCTGAGCAAATACAGCTGGAGGTTAAAAATGTCTGATAATATTCTTGAAGTCTGTAATCTGAAAGTAAACATTGAAGATAAAGAGATCCTGCACGGGATCGATCTTAATATAGGAAAAGGCGAAACCCACGTCCTCATGGGCCCCAACGGAGCCGGCAAGTCCACACTGGGCTATGCGCTGATGGGAAGTCCCCGCTACACCATCACCGAAGGAAAGATCGTCTTTAACGGCGAAGAGATCCAGGGGCTTTCCGCGGACAAAATCGCCAAAAAAGGCATGTTCCTCTCCTTCCAGAATCCCATAGAAGTTCCGGGCATCACCCTCTTCAATTTTATCCGCAGCAGCGTCGAGCAGAGAACCGGCCAGCGGGTGAAGTTCTTTGAATTCCGCGACCAGATGAACAAAGCCATGCAGGTCCTGGACATGGATCCCGCCTATGCGCAGCGTGACCTCAACGTCGGCTTCTCCGGCGGTGAGAAGAAGAAGGCCGAGATCCTGCAGCTGCTCATGCTCCGCCCTTCCTTCGCCATTCTTGACGAGACAGATTCCGGTCTGGATGTTGATGCGGTCCGCACCGTCTCCAAGGGAATAGAAGAATACAACAAGACCATCGGCGGCGCTCTGCTGATCATCACCCACAGCACAAAGATCCTGGAATCCCTGGATGTAGACAAGACCCACGTCCTGGTCAGCGGCCGCATAGTGGCTGGCGCGGGCAGCGAGCTGGTCGATGAGATCAATAAGAACGGATTTGAGAAATATATAAAGGCTGAGCAGGCTTAAGCGAGGTAGAGGCCCTATGAAAGAGAAAACACAGATTGAAGATATAAACCGGAGCATGTATGACTTCCGGTATGACGAAAAGGACGCCTACAAGGTCGAAGAAGGCCTTACAAGCGCCATTGTAGAACAGATATCAAAGGAGAAAAATGATCCCGAGTGGATGCGGCAGTTCCGCCTGAAATCCCTGGAGATCTACAATAAGATCCCTGTTCCCCAGTGGGGTCCTTCCATAGAGGGGCTGGATATGAACAACATCGTAACTTATGTCCGCCCCAATACCACCATGAAGGGTAAATGGGAAGACGTCCCCAGCGATATAAAGGATACATTTGA
>ONFL01000117.1 GCA_900317095.1 uncultured Eubacteriales bacterium
CCGGGATTGGCTTCATAATACGGCTTCACAGCCTGCAGGGTCTCCTTGAGAGCCGTGGAAACATCCGCGATCTGCCCGTTGGGCAGAACCTGGCCGGGCTCTATGGCATTGCGCCAGCGGATCTCCCAGGGAGAAATACCGGCCTTCTGCGCCAGCAGATCCAGCAGCACTTCCAGGGCAAATTCACTCTGACAGACACCGAAGCCCCGGAAGGCGCCGGCAGGCGGGTTATTTGTGTACCAGCCATAACCGCGGATATCCGTGTTCTGGTAGCGGTAGGGCCCAACTGAATGGGTGCAGGCCCTCTCCAGGACAGGACCGCACAGAGATGCATAGGCTCCGGTGTCAAAATTGATCTCACAGTCCAGTCCGGTCAGTATGCCATTTTCATCGCAGCCCAGGGTAAATGTCCCTTCCATGGCGTGCCGCTTGGGATGGAAACGGATAGATTCCTGCCGGCTGAGCTTTATCTTGACCGGACGGTGGAACTTCACAGCTGCCAGGGCCGCCAGATGCTGTACAGAAACATCCTCCTTGCCGCCGAAGCCGCCGCCTACCAGCATATTCTCGACGACGACCCGGTCCGGATCCCAGTCCAGCATATAGGAGACTTCCTTGCGGGTATCATAGGCGCCCTGGTCGCTGGAGAGGATCTTTACCCCGTCCTTATAGGGAAAAGCTGCCGCGCATTCCGGCTCCAGAAAGGCATGCTCCGTAAAGGGAGTGCGGAAGGTCTCCGAAACCACATATTTCGATTCCCGCAAGGCTTTCGCCGCGTCCCCGCGCACTACATGACGGGACTGGCAGAGATTGCCGCCGCTGTGGATCTTTGGAGCGTCATCCCTTCTGGCGTCGGCAATGCCGGTGACCGGCGGCAGCTGTTCATATTCCACCTCCACCAGTTCTCTTGCCTGTTCCAGGGCCTTCTGGGAAACGGCGACGACCAGGCAGAGGGCGTCGCCCACGCAGCGGGTAATATCCCCCTCCCGGATCATGACGTCCCAGTCCTGCTGAATATGTCCGACTTTGTTGACCGGCACATCCTCAGCGGTCAGAATACCGATTACCCCCGGCAGGGCGCGGGCCCTCGATGTATCGATCTTCAGAACCCTGGCCCGCGGATACCTGCTGCGGACAGCTCCGGCATAGGCCAGGGGAGGCAGACCCGCTTCCACGACCATATAGCGGCAGGCACCGGGATCATTTTTATAGGGTACGGCCATACCGGCAGTCAGGCTGACCGGATAGCCAAATGCCCCGGAAAGCTCTCTTTCCAGCTGCCCTGCCCGAAAACTCCCTTCCGGAATGAAAAAGTTTTTATCTATGTCATCAGGATATTTTCCATAACCCAGAACCTTGCGGCGCACATCGACCCGCATAACACTGCTGCCGATGCCGAAGCTGTCTCCCCTCTCCAGGCCGGGATCTATCACGGCATCTCCCCGCAGCAGGGCTGCCGTCAGAGAAATGGCTTCTATGATCTTCTTATATCCGGTACAGCGGCAGAGATTTCCCCGGATGGCCGCCATGATCTCCTTCTCGGAGGGATCGGGGTTGTGCCGGAGCAGCGCGTGGCCTGCCATGACCATGCCGGGAGTGCAGAAGCCGCACTGGACCGCACCGCAGGCGCCGAAAGCATAGACAAATGCCTCTTTCTCCCTTTCCGGCAGGCCTTCGACCGTCAGAATACTGCATCCTGCCGCCCGGCTGGTCTTCATGGTGCAGGCCTTTACAGCCCTGCCGTCTATATCCACCGTGCAGCTGCCGCAGGCGCCCTCGCTGCATCCGTCCCTGCAGGAATGCAGTCCCAGATCATCACGCAGAAACCGCAGCAGATTCATGTCTTTATCTGTCATGCATTCTTTTCCGTTCACCGTAAACTTAAAAAACCGCATTCTTCCACCTCCTGAGAAATCCGTTTATTTCTCCTGCCAGCCGGAATGGACTTATCTGACTGCGCTCCCAGGCATTCGTTGTACGAACTTCAAATTCCATATGCTTTGTGTCCTATTTATGATCCCGTCTGGAAAACAGATAATAACCCGGCGTGCGGTTTGCCGTGTCCTCTTTGAGGATCTGCGCCGTACAAAGGGCTGTATCCCCTTCTTTACGCACCTTGCCCTGCCGGCCTTCTTCTTCATATTTGCCCTCTTCCCAGGAAGGGTCAAGGATCTGAAACTCCTTCGTATGAGGATCATAGCCGTAAATGTAGATATAATGACCTCCGTGAGAGAATACCCCTGTGTGGCCTTCCCTGTCTCCGCCAACATTGGCTATGCAGGCTCCGCCGGCTGCCAGACAGGCAGTCACTTCGTCTTCTTCATTGGAAATGTTCATATCCAGGTCATAGCGGACCGCAAGAGCCGGGCCGTACATAAGCATATCCGTACCTATCTCATGATTAGCCTTTACCTGATAGGAAAGATCTATGAATTTCTCCAGGGGATCTTTAAGTCCCAGCAGATCATAGACCAGCATGGCAGCAGAGCACAGGCCGCAGCCTGCCAGCTTTACATTCCCCTGCTCATAGAACCTGGGGTCGCTGCGGACCACCACATCCGTCATATAGGGGATCTGGGGGTAATCATTCTGATTTACATAATATGTTCCTCTCCGCAAAAGAGTTCACTCCTTACTTATTGTATATGGGTAATCCTCCAGTACTGCCCGGATCAGAGCCCGGACCTTGTCGGGCAGGCCGCTGCCGGACAGATCTGTCTGCAGGACATTCCCATCCAGCCGCACAAGCAGACCGTCTTTACCCGGCAGGAAGCCCTGGTTGTCACTATTTTCAAAATCTTCCCTGCTGCCGAACAGAGTCAGCTTGTCCCGGTAGGGCCTGCCCTCCCAGGGGCAGAAAACAGCACAGTTCCCGCATTCATTGCACATACTGTCTATATGAACGATCTGGCTCTGGGCCATGCCCGGCACAGTAACCGCAGCATTTGCCCGGTTGGGACAGACATCCGCGCAGACTTCGCAGACCGTCGGACACCCCAGACAGCGCCGGTCATATTTATCTTCCATTACCTGCACGATCTGTCCTTTCTTATCGCGGTAAACCTCTTTATTATAAGCTGCGTTGAAGGACAGATAGCGGTCATAACCTTCTCCGGAAATGGATCTGGCGGCAGCTGCCGCATCGGCTATGGCTTTTACGACAGTGGCCGGGCCCTGCCGGCAGTCTCCTGCCGCGTAAACATGCGGGATAGTCGTCTGCATATCCTCTCCCACGATCAGTCTGCCCCGGCTGTCCGTCTCAGCGCCTGCCTCAGTCAGAAGGGAAGTATCCGCCCTTTCTCCGGCTGCCGCGATCAGGCAGCTGCAGGCAAGCTCTAATGTCTTTCCGGTTTTAACAGGGGCTCTGCGCCCGCTCTCGTCCGCCTGGCCCAGTTCCATGATGTCGCAGATAAGTCTTCCATCCCGCAGGCCGACCGGGGAGAGCAGCTCCCGGAAAAGAACGCCCTCTTTGACTGCCAGGTCATATTCCTCCTGGTCCGCCGGCATATACTGCCTTGTCCGCCGGTAGACGATAGTCACGGTCTTTACTCCCGGCAGCCGCTTTGCTGTCCGGGCCGCGTCCATGGCTGAGTTGCCGGCACCAATGATGCAGACATCCTCTCCCGGCCGGACCTGGTCCGGATTGCTTTTCACAGCCGTCAGGAAATCCAGGCAGTCCAGTGCCTTACCATACTGCAGGACATCAGCTCCCGGCAGCCAGGCTCCGGCACAGACGATGATATCAGTAAAACCTTCGTCCCGCAGTTCCTGCAGAGATCTCACTTCCCGACCGGTCACAAATTCCGCCCCGTAAGCTCTGCACAGATCAACGTCCCGGTCTATTGCCTCTTCGCTGATACGGAATCCGGGGATCACATAGCGCACGATGCCGCCGGGCTTCTCCTTTTTCTCAAATACTGTTGTCCTTATGCCGGCTCTTGTCAGGAAAAATGCCGCTGAAAGACCGGCCGGTCCGCCTCCGACTACCGCGGCTTTGCGGTCCCGCCGCCAGGCCGCGGCCGGCTTCAGCTCCTTCATCAGATCTCCATATGCCTGAGAAGCCGCCAGAAGCTTCATATCCCGGATATGGATCCCTTCCTCATAATAGCCCCGCATGCAGCGGCCGCTGCAGGTGTGCGGGCAGATGGTGCCTGTAATAAAAGGAAGGGCATTGCGCTCGGTTATAATGCGCAGAGCCTGCAGGGGCCGGCCCTGGCTGACTGCCTGCAGATAAGCCGGTATATCCTGACCTATGGGGCAGGATGTCCTGCAGGGAGCCGTCATGCAGTCCAGCAGCGGCAGAGCCTTCCCTATATGCCTGTCCGCGGGCGGCTTTACGCCCTGGCTGTAAAGGCCGGACGCCAGGCTTTTCTGGGCAAGCTTTTTCAGCTTTTCCTCATCGACGCCCGTGAAGGGGTCACTACCGCAATCCATCAGCAGGTTCCCGATCTGGGCCAGCCTCTCATAACCTCCAGGTTTCAGGATATTGGTGGCCATGGTCACAGGCCAGATCCCGGCATCCACCAGATCCCGGATGCTGTTTATATCCGCCCCGCCCGAGTAGGAGATCCGCAGTTTTCCGCCAAATTCTCCGGCTATCCTGGCAGAGAGTTCCAGGGTCAGCGGGAAAAGGGCACGCCCGGACATATACATCTCCTGGGACGGCAGCTTGCCCTGGGCTTCCACAGGAAATGTATTTGTCAGCTTGAGGCCGAACTGCAGTCCCAGATCCTGTGCCAGCGCCGACAGCCGCCGGAACATGGCCGCAGCGTCCTCCCACTGCAGGTCTTCCTGGAAATGATGCCGGTCAAAGCTCACATAACTAAAGCCCAGCCTGTCCAGCTCTTCCCTGGCATAATCATAGCCCAGCAAAGTCGGATTGCACTTAACATAGGTGTGCAGGCCCTTTTCCTTCATCAGATAAGCCGCGATCGCCTCTATTTCCTCCGGCAGACATCCGTGCAGGGTCGATTCGGTAACAGACCCGGAGATATGGGACGAAATACTGCGGATGTAGGTCTCATCCACGTTCTCGAAAAGATCCTGGTGCGCCAGCGCCCAGCCGATCGCTTCCTGAAAAGCCGGCTGCCGGCTGGCATCCTTCATTCCTTCTATAAAAGCATCTATCTTCGGCGACTTTATCCCCGCCAGGTCATAGCCGACGGACATATTAAAGACAAAGCCGTCCGGGTCTCCCAGTCCCAGTTCCCGGGCCAGCAGCTTGCAGGCGATCCAGGCATGGATATACTCCGTCAGGGCCTGCCCGACGGTCAGTTCTGTCGACCATTCGCAGTTATAGCCTTCGTCCTGCGCAAGAATACAGGGCTTGGGAACACACTCTGACAATTCTGCCCCATCCATGATCTGCACGGTCTTCAGCTCAAAAAAGCGGCTGCCGCTGACATAAGCGGCCACGATATTCTGCGCCAGCTGCGTGTGGGGACCGGCTGCCGGTCCGAAGACAGCTTCTATCTTTTCATTGAAAACCGGCCTGGCCTGCCCGTTTTCATGCTTTACGATATGACGCACTCCAAATATAGTGCCATTTTTTCTGTACTCTCCAAGGATCCACCGCATCAGCTGCCCGAAGGGCATGGGTCTCATAATATCGCTCATCCAGGTCACCTCCTGATTCAGTACTGTCTGTGGTTTAAGTCACCCCACAGCTTCCTGGCCTGTTCCAGAGTCCAGGCATTGATCCCTTCCTCGTCTATACCGATAAACTCTCTGTCCTTATAAAGAACCCTGCCGTTAATGATGGTCGTCCGGCAGTTTCTCCCCGTCATGCCGAACAGGATATGGCCGTCAGCGTTCTCTTCCGAGAAGGGGGTAAAAGGTTTATAGTCCATGATGATCAGATCGGCAGCGGCGCCGGTCCTGAGGACGCCCAGCGGCTTCTTAAAATATACTCCGGCTATCCTGGCATTGTTCTCGAAAAGCATCTGCATATCCTCATTCCAGGCAACATTGGGCAGGCAGGCATTGTGGCGCTGGATCAGCAGAAATACCTTAAGACTCTCCAGCATATCATGGGTATAGGCATCTGTCCCCATACCGACAGCCATCCCCTTCTTCATCATCTGCAGGACCGGAGCGCAGCCAACCGCGTTGCCCATATTTGACTCTGGGTTGTTGACGACCATTGTTCCGGTCTCCTTAATGATATCCATTTCCGCAGGACTGACATGAATACAATGACCCAGCAGGGTCTTAGGGCCCAGGATCCCGTTGTAAAGCAGCCGGTTTATGGGCCGGCAGCCATAAGAGCGCAGGCTGTCGTAGACGTCGTTCATACCCTCCGCCACATGGATATGAAAACCTGTCATGCCGTCATTGGCCCTGACCATCTTCTCAAATGTCTTATCAGAGATGGTGAAGAGGGCATGGCCGCCGAACATGGCCCGGATCATATCACTGTCTTCCTCCCTGGCCCAGCGTATAAATTCCGCGTTCTCATCTATGGCCTGCTGACACTTGTCCATGCCGTCCCGCTCGGATACCTCATAGCAGAGACAGGCCCGGATCCCCAGTTCCTGCGCTGCGTCCCTGATGGCAAACAGCGATCCCCTGATCTGGCCGAAGCTGGCGTGGTGATCGAAAATGGTCGTCACGCCATTACGGATGCACTCCAGAATGGTGGCATAGGCGCAGGCTTTCGTCCCGTCCAGTGTCAGCCGGCGGTCTATAGCCCACCAGGTGCCGTCAAGAATTTCGTAAAAATTTGTCGGGTTATTGCCGGCTATGGAAAGTCCCCGGGCCAGACCCGAGTAAATATGGGTATGGGCGTTTATAAGCCCCGGCATGATCAGGCCGCCATGGGCATCTACAAACTCAGCCTGCGGATATTCTGCTTTCAGCTTCGCAGCCGGTCCGACCGCAGAGATCTCCTCCCCCTCGATCAGAACCGCCCCGTCCTCCAGATAAGGCATAGCAGGATCTCTTGTCAGTACGCGTCCATTGCCAACCAGCAGCATGGCATCTCCCCCTCTCCAAAAACCGGCCACCGGCACTAATTTCTTTTTACTCAGTATATCATTTTTAAGCCCTGAAAACTCCTGTTTCCATCATATAGCTTTGAAAATAGATACATCCCTTACGCAGCTGCCGGCACCGTTAAAGCAGTCTGCCAAGAAATTTTACACAAATTTCAAATTGGCCTTGACATTCGCAGGGAATCGGGGTATATTATACAAGTGCCTTGCATAAAGGACATGCGCGAATGGCTCAGTTGGTAGAGCGCGACCTTGCCAAGGTCGAGGCCGCGGGTTCGAGTCCCGTTTCGCGCTCGTCAAAGAGATTCCAGATTTCTGGAATCTCTTTTTTTATGCAAACTGTCTGCAGGAAAGGGGATCTCTCGCTCCCGCCCGAACATCACTGCCTTGACAGATCATGTTCCGTGGGATAGAATTTTTTTCGAAAACGAAAGACCGATCATCAGACTTCAAAGAGGCTATTTATGAAAGAAAAAGAAACAAAAAAAGAGCTTCATTCCTTCATGCTCACCGACTATGAGAAGGAAGAAGCCTATCTGCGGAAAATGGCTAATAAGGGCTGGCGTTTCCTGCAGTCAGCCGGCATTACCTATACTTTCGAAAAGATGGAGCCGGAAGACATCATCTACCGACTGGATTTCCATCCCCTGAAGAAGACAGACCGGGAGAAATATCTGCACTTCTACCGTAAAAATGGCTGGACATACCTGCAGGATACCAACGATGTCACCTATTTCTGCAAAAGAGCTTCGGGCAATGACTCCGACCGGCTTGACCTGTTCAAGAATGACCAGGACAAGCTTGAAGTCCTGGGTAAACTCTTTAAGAGCCGGATGCTGCCCCTCTCCATCATCGCTCTCTTCATCATCTTCATTGGCCTTGTACAGTTTGTTTTCATCTATCCGGCAGATCACGGCGGAACATATCCTATTGCCGCCATGGTGATCTGGCTGCTGATCCTGATCTACTGGGTCTATGTCCTCATCCACTGCAGCATCGGCTTTGCGAAACTGAAACGTAAGTATTCCCTTCATTGAGAGTGCAGCGATACCGAATCAGAGTATGCCGCGGATCTCATCCAGACTGCGGATCATATATTCCGGTCTGGGTTGCTCCGGAAGGGTCCTTTCTTCCCGCTGATAGAGACAGGTATGCATGCCATAGCGCACTCCGCCGGCAATATCCGACGTCATGGAATCTCCGATCAGCATCGCCTCGTGCGGCTGCAGACCGGGGATTTTTCTGAAGCAATAGTCAAAGAAGGCCGGGTCAGGTTTCTGTACTCCCACTTCTGATGAGACGAATACATACCGGAACTTATCATACATGCCCGCTTTCTTCAGCCGGTTCACCTGCTGCCCGTAGGGACCGTTGCTGGCAGCACAGAGCAGATAGCGCCGGCTCAGATAGTCCAGGGCTGCATCCGCCCCGGGTTCCGGAACTGCGCTGTAATAAAGCTTTTCCCGAAAATATTTCTCAAAAACATGTCCGTCAAAGCGCAGGCCCAGTTCCTTAAATATCATGTTCCAGCGGATCTGCTGCAGCTCTTCATAGCTGAGAGTGCCCTGCTCTATCTGCTCCCAGAGCGAATTATTGATCTTCTCGAAGACCGGCAGCATGGATTCCTGATATTCTGCAATCCCAAACTCCCGAAATCCCTCGCGCATGCATTCCCGGACACAGCCGGTAAAGCTGAGCAGCGTATTGTCTATATCCATGAAAACAGCTTTAATCATATTCTATCCCTGCAGCCATCTTTTCCCGGTCAAGAAAGCCATTATTAGAAAAAAGAGCGTTTTTATCATATCTGAAGCGATATTTGAACCGGTCCGGTTTAATCCTCTGAGACTTCCTTGTAGCTGTTCCTGATATCTATCTTTATGCTGCGGGTCTCGTACTCCTGCTCCAGCTTGTTCATGATGTAACCGCCCACATTTTTATGCCGCAGAAATGTAAGCAGACCCTTAAGCCTGTCTTCATGACCCGGAGCGCAGTTGACCCGGAAATGGATGCGGGGCGCATCGCTGATGTCAACTGTCAGATGCGCCATCTCCGGCATGTTATAGTTGGCCGTCGGAACCAGCTTTCCTTCATCTATACTCTTGATCAGCTGATCTATATAAAGAGCGATGGCTCCGTTAAATGTGTCCGCGTTGCCTTCCTTGTTGTAAAGAAGACCGTACAGGAGGCTGATGCTCTCTACATTCATGGTGATCCGGATCTCCGGAAATGGTTCTATGGTTTCCATATAATCGGGATCGTTCTCGTCCACGCGCCTGCTCTCAAATAATTCGTATTTATTCTCCAATGCTTTAATCTCCTTCTGCGGATATATATTCATGATCCGACTGCCGCTGCCCTCCGCCGCAAAAACGGCTTTTCTCTCTTATTCTACATTTCTTTTCCTGTCTGTTCAATGCACTCCTGCAAATTATCCCGCGCAGGCCTGTGTCCTTCGCCTTTGTCTGCCAGCCATGATATACCATACCAGCTGGCTTATCACCAATGCGATCAGCAATCCGGCGATCACATCCGTCGGATAATGAGCGCCCACATAGAGCCTGGAAAAAGCGATAAGGGCAGCCAGGATCACGGCCGGCACGCCGGCTCGGCGGGGCAGCATCCGCAGCATAACCAGAGCCGCAGCAAAACCATTTGAAGTATGGCCGGATGGGAAGGAATAATCCGACGGCACCACGCCCAGAACCTGGATGGCAGGATAGAGATTGAATGGTCTGACCCTGTGCACAGCAGGTTTGATCATAAAAGATACCAGCACAAATGTCACGGCCATGGATATCAGAACGACAAGTCCGGCCCTTCGGGTGTTTTTGCGGATCAGAAGAATGATAGTCAGCACGATCCACACAGCGCCGAGCTCCCCGATCAGAGATAGAAATTTCATAAGGGGTGTAAGCCAGGGAGTCCGCACATAATCCTGTATAAAAAGCAGAATATTCGCGTCAAGGTTTGTGATTGTTTCCAGCATAGCTGCCTCCGTTTACATATATTTGCAAGAATCCGCAGGACCCTTACCCTTTCAGTATAAAGACAGGAAAGGAAGAAGGCTACATAAATTTTTGTTAAATTTTACATAAAATTTACATTCCCTGATAAAAGCGTGTCTGGTGTGAAATAAAGTCCGCAAAAAATATTTGACAGCCACTGGATATGTCTGAGATAATCTGCCCAGGTGATATGAATGAAAACTATACTTTATGATCTTGACGGAACGCTGACAGACAGCGGAGAAGGCATTATGAAATGTGCCAACCTGGCTCTGAGCCGCTATGGACTTGATGTCCCCGACTATCATACACTGGGCGTTTTCGTCGGTCCTCCCCTCAAGGATACTTTTAAAAATTTCCACATCCCGGATGAGGAGATTGACAATGCCATTGCCCTCTTCCGGCAGCGTTATCTCACAGTAGGGAAGTTTGAAAATCATCCCTACGAAGGTATAAAGGATCTGCTGGCCAGACTGCAGTCAGAAGGCTATAAGCAGTGCGTTGCCACCAGCAAGCCGGAACAGACTGCCCGGGAGATTCTTGAGCATTTTGACATGACCCGTTATTTTGATGTCATATGCGGGGCCAGCTATGACCATTCCCGGGAAGACAAGGATGCTGTGATCCGCTATCTGCTGGAGCAGACAGACGCTGAGGATGCAGTCATGATCGGCGATACGAAATTTGATATGATCGGCGCCGCTAAATTCAACATTCCGGCCATCGGGGTCAGCTGGGGCTTCGGCAGTAAAGAGGAGCTGATCAGGTATGGCGCCGCAAAGATCGTCCATACGCCCGCTCAGCTCTACCAGGCAATCCTGTCAATGTAATACACATATTAAAAAAGGAGACTCCCTCTTAAGGAATCTCCTTTTAACATGTAAGTCCCTGCAGCCGGTTTCAGGCGCGGCCGCCGCCCGTGTGCTCTTCATAGAGTCTGCGGGTCCTGAGCCGGGCCTCGGCCCTTCTCAGACTTTCCTTTATACGCTCCGGATCCGTGTCCTGATAATGCTTCTGCAGCCGCTCCTTTGCGCGGGTGCGTGCCGACTCAGCCCGGATAATATCTATCTTATCGGCAGGTTCCGCGGTCCTGGGCAGGATCCTGACTTCATTATTGGCGATCTCGACCAGACCGATGCCCACACAGACATAGTCCTCTTTATCGTCTTCGTATCTGTATTTAACGGAGCCGTCCGCCACCGCTGCCAGCAGGGGCATATGATTGGCCAGCACTCCGATACTGCCGTTCTCCAGGGGGATATTCACGTAGCTGACCATCCTGTCCAGCACGGTACCTCCCATGGTAACGATCTGCAGATGAATTCTGTCTTCTGCCATGTCAGCTCCTTTTTAATGCATATCCTTAGCCTTGGCGAACACCTCGTCTATGCTGCCGCAGAGCAGGAAGGCCTGTTCAGGCAGCGCGTCGCACTCGCCGCCGAGAATCGCTTCGAAGCTGCGCAGTGTATCCTCAATGCGGACATATTTGCCGCTGGTGCCGGTGAAATGCTCCGCCACGAAGAAAGGCTGCGACAGGAAACGCTGTATACGCCGGGCTCTTGCAACGACCGCCTTGTCTTCTTCGCTGAGCTCTTCCATGCCGAGAACGGCAATGATATCCTGCAGCTCTTTATATTTCTGCAGAATACCCTGCACAGAACGGGCAATATTGTAGTGCCGCTCACCCAGTATATCTGCTTCCAGGATCCTGGATGTTGATTCCAGCGGGTCGACTGCCGGATAAATGCCCAGTTCGGAAATGCTTCTGGAAAGAACCGTTGTCGCGTCCAGATGGGCAAATGTCGTAGCCGGAGCGGGGTCTGTCAGGTCATCGGCAGGCACGTATACCGCCTGCACGGAGGTAACGGAACCGCTTCTGGTGGAAGTGATGCGCTCCTGCAGCATACCCATCTCCGTAGCCAGCGTGGGCTGATAGCCTACCGCTGAGGGCATACGGCCCAGCAGGGCAGATACCTCGGATCCGGCCTGGGTGAATCGGAAAATGTTGTCAATAAAGAGCAGGACATCCTTGCCGGATGTATCACGGAAATTCTCCGCAATGGTAAGTCCGGACAGAGGAACCCGCATTCTGGCGCCGGGCGGCTCATTCATCTGGCCGAATACCAGCGCTGTCTTGCTGATTACGCCCGACTCGTTCATTTCATTCCACAGGTCATTGCCCTCACGGGAC
Organism: uncultured Eubacteriales bacterium; assembly: GCA_900317095.1. Taxonomy (GTDB): domain Bacteria; phylum Bacillota; class Clostridia; order Lachnospirales; family Lachnospiraceae; genus UBA2912. The sequence continues at coordinate 12,192 of ONFL01000117.1, forward strand.
CGCTCTCCGACGCCGGCGAACACAGAGTAGCCGCCGTGCTCATAGGCTACGTTGCGGATCAGCTCCTGGATGAGGACGGTCTTTCCTACACCGGCGCCTCCGAAGAGACCGATCTTGCCGCCCCGGGAATAAGGGGCCAGCAGGTCGACGACCTTGA
>ONFL01000004.1 GCA_900317095.1 uncultured Eubacteriales bacterium
TCCGACGATCTTGTCTACCTTGGGGATAGACTCAGTTCCATAGGCCAGAGCCGCGATGGCCTGGGCGCCTCCGACCCGGTAGATCTCATCGGCGCCTGCCTCGTGGGCGGCTACCAGGGTTCCGGGGTTCACGCTGCCGTCCTTGTGGGGCGGGGTTACCATAACGATTTTATCGACACCTGCGACTTTGGCAGGAATGATATTCATCAGCACAGAGGAAGGATAGGCTGCCTTGCCGCCGGGGACATAGACGCCGGCGCTCTCAAGGGCGGTGATCTTCTGTCCCAGCATGGTTCCCTGCGGTGTGGATGTAAACCAGCTGCTGCGCTTCTGCTTTTCGTGGTAGCTGCGGATGTTGACGATAGCCCGGCGGATTACCTCTACGAGCTCCGGATCTACCTGGTCATAGGCTGCCTTTATCTCTTCGTCTGTTACGCGTACATTTTCCGCTGTGAGATCGGCACCGTCAAATTTCTTTGTCAGCGAAAACAGGGCCTTGTCCCCTCCCTTCTTGACCTGATCGACGATCGCCTGTACGCTGTCAGCGTATTCTGTGTAATTATTGGGACTTCTCTTGAGAAGCTTTTCCAGCAGGGAGGAAACAGCTTCTGGTGTTACTTTTGTGATTTTCATGATCTATGCCTTTCTTATTTCTGCTCTTTTAGAGCGCTTCTTTCATATCGCGGATGAGCTTCATGATCCGCTCATTCTGCATCTTCATACTGACCTGGTTTACGACCATTCTCGCGGAAAGAGGACAGATTTCTTCCAGGACGGTCAGTCCGTTCTCCCGAAGGGTGGAACCGGTTTCCACGATGTCGACGATGACCTCGGACAGGCCAACGATGGGAGCCAGCTCGACAGAGCCGTTCAGCTTTATGATCTCTACAGTCTGATGCTTCTTATTATAGAAATATTCCCTGGCGATGTTGGGATATTTGGAAGCAACCCGGATCAGTTCGCCGTGCTGCAGGCGCTGTGCCGCGCTGGCCGGCCCGCATACGCACATGCGGCATTTGCCAAATCCAAGATCCATGACTTCATAGAGTCTGCGCCCCTCTTCCAGGAGAGTATCTTTTCCGACAATTCCTATGTCTGCCGCGCCGTATTCCACATAGGTAGGCACATCGGAGGGCTTGGCCAGGAACATGGTGACGCCCAGCTGGTCATTTGTAAATATCAGTTTTCTGGTGTCCGGATCGCTGATTTCCTCCATGTGCATGCCGATCTTATCGAACAGGGCTACGGCTTTATTTGCCAGTCTTCCCTTTGCCAGGGCGAATTTCAGATATCTCATGGTCTTTCTCCTTCCTGGTCTGCCGGAAAAGGCTTCCTCACAGTTGATCCGTCGGCTGCCCGGATCTCTTCCACAGCTGTCTGATCCAGAATGTGTACAATACTTTCTATGTCATACTTTCTGCAATAGTCCAGATAATGTTTGACGCCGGTATTGCCGTCTTCCCGGATCATGCTGACCGGCGTGCCTGCTTTCCGGCAGAGATTGGCGATCTTTATGGCCTGGGGCAGCAGATTGCGGGGGTAAAGGACCATCACCGCGCCGCTGCCGGTGGGAACCGTGATATCCTGCCTGGACAGGGCCAGCATCAGCTCATCGAGCACAATGGCAAAGCCTACGCTGGCCGCGCTCTTGCCGAACTGCCCGATCAGGTTGTCATAGCGGCCGCCCTTGACGATGGCGTCACCGGTTCCGTATGTATATCCGCGGAAAATAATGCCGGTATAGTAATCATAGTCTGTCAGCATGCCCAGGTCTATGGTGACATACTTCTCAAATCCGTACTGAACGACCAGGCCGTAAAGGCGGCGGAGGTAGTCCAGAATAGACAGGGCTCTGGGGTTGTCAGTCATCTCCCGGGCTTTTTCCAGAACATCAACATTGCCGAACAGGACCGGAAGCCGGGAGAAAAGCGGTGATATCTTATGGTCCGGCGCCAGTTCATCCAGAAATGTTTCCACGGCAAAATAATTCTTGCTTTCTATCAGCTGCCGGAGATTTTCTTCTTCTTCTTCATTGAGACCGGCCTCTTCAGCCAGAACCCGGAAAAGGCCGATGTGGCCGATATCGATCTGGAACTGCTCCAGGCCCGCCTCCAGCAGCATATGGACTGCCAGGGCGATAAGCTCAGCGTCTCCCTCTATATCGGGGTCCATGACCAGCTCGGCGCCGATCTGGGTCGTCTCTTTTAATTTTCCCTGCAGGGAACTGCTGTTGAGGAAGGTGCTGCCGCAGTAGGAAAAACGCATGGGAACCGTTTCGTCCCGGAAATATTTTGCCACCGCCCTCGCGATGGAGGGCGTTATATCCGGCCGGAGCACCAGCGTGCTGCCGTCCCGGTCTATGAATTTGTACATATCCCGCGAGGAGACGGTTCCTCTCTCGTGGTTGAAGATATCGAAAAATTCAAACGTCGGTGTCTGGATATCCTGGTATCCGTAAAGCTCGAGGACTGAGGTCAGCTTGCGGGCCATAATATTTCTGCGCCGGCATTCGCTGCCGTAAATATCCCTGAGTCCGTCAGGCGTATGAAGAAGGCTGTCGCGCATGGTTTACTCCTTTGCTGATACTTTAGTATACTAATGTGCTAATTCGTAAAATTGACTTGACTTACTTATCATAAACTGTCCGGCTTTTTCTGTCAAGCACACAAAGCGGCTTTTAGCCGCCGGGCCTGGTAAGCAGATCCCGCTGCAGGGGATCCAGATAGTTTAAGAGGAAGCCGTTGCAGGCAATTTCGTAGTCCGGGTCCAGTTCTGCTATGGAAAAATGCTTCTCATGCCCTGTTTTTGAACGGTTCCAGAATGTGATCAGATCCGTGAAAGGCAGGTAAAAATACCGGTTCCGCACAGAAAAATAGATGATCAGGAATGAAACCCCTCCCTGGTCTTCAAAATCCTGCATGAAAACGACCTGGTGCTCATGGATGTTCTGGATGGGAAATTGATCCGTCCTGCATTCCTTGGCATCAAAGCAGACCGGAATGCCCTGGACGGCGCCGATGTAATCCACCGTACTGCGCCGCTCAAAATAGGCAAGGGTGATCTGCCTTGTAGTCTGATCCATGCGTACCGGGGTGATGGGGGTGGGGATCTTCTGGATCAGAGCCAGCTTTTTCTGCCGGTATTTTTCATTGGTGCGGTTTATCATCTCTTCCAGAAGAGACCCCCTCAGACCTCTTGAGTTCCAGGTTGCCATCAGCTCATTCCCCCTTCTGCCGGTCCCATTTCTTCAAAACCGTATTCCCGCAGGACCTTCCGGAATACTGGCGGGAGGGGAGCCGTGAATGTTTTTCCGGATAGCCGCGTAAAATCACCGCATTCCTGCGGCATGACCAGCATGCCTGCATGGAGCAGCTGATATCGCAGACCCAGGCGGCTGTGCAGCTGCCGGTTCAGGTCCGGGTCTCCGTATTTGCCGTCTCCGGCGATCGGAAAACCTTCCATGGCAAGGTGGGCGCGGATCTGGTGGGTGCGGCCTGTTATAAGCCTGGTCTTCAGCAGCGTCATTCCTTTGCGGCTTTCCAGGGGCTGATATTCTGTTTCTATATAACTGGCATGGCCGGCGGCCTGCCGGCTGACGGTCACCGTATTGGATGCCTCGTCCTTTACAAGATAGCCGCTGATCCTCTTTTTTTCTTTTATAACGCCCTTTACCAGGCAGTAATAGTACTTGTGGATGCTGCGGACCCGGAAGGCTTCTGACAGAAACTGCTCCCCTGCCAGGGTCTTTCCCGCGGTGATCAACCCGCTGGTGTTGCGGTCCAGCCTGTTGCAGACCGAAGGGTGAAACTGCTCCAGCTGACGGTCTGTGATCTGTCCGCTGCTGCGGAGATAATAGATCATCTGCTCGTTAATGGAAATGTCCGTATCCCTGGCCTTCTGGGAAAGAAGGCCAGCCGGCTTGTTCATAAGCAGGATATCCGCATCTTCATACACGATCTGCGGAAGCGGCAGTTTCTTTAAGGGAATCGGGTCCGGCTGGTGAAATTTTTCCAGGGTTTCATCCGAAAACCAGAAGCGGATCTCGTCGCCGAGCGCGACGATCTCACTGCCGGATGCCTTTTTCCCGTTGAGCGTAATATTTTTCTTGCGGAGCATCTTGTAGAGAAAGCTTTTTGGCGCCTTGTTGAGATATTTTGCCGCAAGTTTATCGAGTCTTTGACCGCTTTCGCCCGGTCCCGCTATGATAAGTTTCATGCTTTCTCCTGTCCTGTCTGTTATTCTGATAGTTTTTCTGTTTCGAACCTGGCTTTCTGGGCCTTATCAGGGCATTTTTCCCATAACCGATCAGGTCCTGGCGGCCTTCCCGCAGCAGCGCTTCCTTTACCAGATCATAGTTTTTAGGATCCCGGTACTGGATCAGGGCCCTCTGCATGGCTTTCTCGTGAGGATCTGAGGGAATGTAGACCTCTTCCATGGTCCGGGGATCCAGCCCGGTATAATACATGCAGGTGGAAAGGGTGGAGGGTGTCGGATAAAAGTCCTGTACCTGCTGCGGCATATAGCCGATATCTCTCACATGCTCCGCCAGCATGATGGCATCCTTCATGGTGGACCCGGGGTGGGAAGACATCAGGTAAGGTACAAGATACTGCTTCAGGCCGAGCCGCCTGTTCATGTCGGCATAAGCGCGTTTAAATCTTTCATAGACCTCATTGCGCGGTTTGCCAAGTAAGGCAAGCACCTGGTCGCTGACATGCTCCGGTGCCACTTTCAGCTGGCCGCTGACATGATATTTGCAAAGCTCGCGGAGAAAGTCGTTTTTCTTATCAGCCAGCACATAATCAAATCGGATGCCCGACCGTATAAAGACCTTCTTTACACCCGGAATAGCCCGCAGGCTGCGCAGCAGGGAAATATAATCGCTGTGATCGGCAATGAGCTGGCTGCAGGGCTGAGGAAAAAGGCACTGCTTATCCGGGCAGGCGCCTGCCTTTAGCTGCTTTTTGCAGGCCGGATGGCGGAAGTTGGCCGTCGGCCCGCCGACATCATGGATATAGCCGTGGAAATCCGGCTGTTTTGTCAGCAGCCGGGCCTCTTTTATTATACTTTCATGGCTCCGGGCCTGAATGATCCTGCCCTGGTGAAATGTTAAAGCACAGAAGCTGCAGCCGCCAAAGCAGCCGCGGCTGCTGGTCAGAGAAAAACGGATCTCTGCCATGGCGGGAACACCCCCGGCAGCGTCGCAGGACGGGTGCCAGGTCCGCATATAGGGAAGATCATATACGTCATCCATTTCCTGCCGGGAAAGCGGCATGGCCGGCGGATTCTGGATGACAAACATATGGGCGCCGTACTGTTCTATCAGGCGTCTGCCGGAAAAAGGATCCGTATTCCGGTACTGGATGGCAAAACTTCTGGCATAGCTTTTCTTGTCGGAAGAAATCTCCTGAAAAGAAGGCAGCAGCAGACTGTCCTGCCTCCAGGTGGAAATATCCCGGACCTTAAAGGCAGTGCCCCTTATAAATGTAATGTCTTTCACATCCAGTCCGCTGTCCAGCGCCTGCGCGATCTCCACAATGGAACGCTCTCCCATGCCATAGGACACGATATCCACGGGAGCCTGGATCAGTACAGACCGTTTTACACTGTCGGACCAGTAGTCATAGTGGCCCAGCCGGCGCAGGGAGGCTTCTATGCCTCCGGCGATCACCGGGCTGTCCGGAAAGGCCCGGCGGACCATATTGGCATAGACGGTAACAGCATAATCCGGCCGGCGGCCGAATGCGCCGCCCGGCGTGTAGGCATCCTGATGACGGCGGCGCTTATTGACTGTGTAATGGTTGACCATGGAGTCCATATTGCCGGAGCTGATCAGAAATCCCAGGCGGGGACAGCCGAATTCGCGTACACTGTTTTCATCGCGCCAGTCCGGCTGCGGCAGGATTGCCACCTTAAATCCCTCAGCCTCCAGGACGCGGCTGATGATCGCCGTACCGAAAGAAGGATGGTCTACATAAGCATCTCCCGTAATATAGACAAAATCAGGCCTTGTCCACCCTTTTTCCTGCATCTCCCGGCGATTGACCGGAAGAAAACCTTCTGCCATCTACAACACCTCTGCTCTGTCTGCGAATATATCTTCAAAATCGCGGATATAATAATCGGCGATGCTTCTCTTCTGCCCGTCCTCATTCCGGGAATAGAGATCAAAGACGGCACAGGTCTTCATACCGGCCCGCCTGCCTGCAGTAAGGCCGGCCGGCAGGTCTTCAAAGACCAGGCACCTGGAGGGATCCGCTCCCAGCCGCTGTGCCGCCAGCAGATAGATGCAGGGATCCGGTTTCCCTTTGACTACATCCTCGCCTGTAAGCAGCACCTGGATAAAGGGCCGGAAATTCTGGGCATCCACAGCCGTCTGCGCCAGCTTTTTTGAATTGCTGGTACCCACGGCCATGGAAATATTTCTATCCCGCAGGGCCTTAAGCCATCGCATGGCGCCCGGCTTGGCAGGTACGCTGCTGCGGTATTCCTCAAAGGCCATTTCATTCCAGTCCGCCAGCATCTGTTCATTTGTACGGTTGACTCCCAGTTTTTCACGGAAATAATCCGCGACCTGGGATATGCTGATCCCGGACAGCATATCCGGCAGGTTTTCCGGCATCTCAATGCCAAAGCGGGCAAGATAATTGCGGTCCACATCCGACCATACTCCCATGGAATCTATTAAAGTTCCGTCAAGGTCAAATATGACCGCGTCTATATCTTTAAGCATGATATCTATACTGTTCATGGTTTTTCTCCGGTATATGGGTTCTGTGCCGGCCCGCGGCCGGTCCCAGATCATTTTCTGCTGCAGGGATCACAATTGGGGCTGCAAAAGGGCCAGGTCAGCCATCTCCTGTTCATTAAGCGGGCGCCAGCAGCCGGGTGCCAGGTCATCCGGCAGTTTCAGAGGCCCCATACTGATGCGGCGCAGGTAAAGGACCGGTTTTCCCACCGCTTCGAACATGTTCTTTACCTGATGAAATTTCCCCTCATAAATGGTGACCTCTACCTCGGAGATAGCATCCGCTCTTCGTATAAGAAGCTGCGCCGGCATGGCTGTAAAATCCTCCGCCAGCTTTATACCAGCGGCGAAGCGCCTGATATCCTCCTCATCAGCCCTGCCTCTTATCCTGGCATAATATGTCTTGGCTACATGACCGGCCGGTGACAGGAGGCGGTGGATGAGCTGTCCGTTATTGGTGATCAGCAGCAGCCCTTCCGTATCCAGATCCAGCCGGCCGCAGGGAGAAAGGTTTTTGCCTGCGGCCTCGTCCAGCAGGTCAAGCACGGTCTTCTTATGCCGGTCGCGGGTCGCCGTCAGGATGCCTGCAGGTTTGTTCAGCAGATAATAGACATAGCGCTGATAGATGACCGGCTGTCCGTCCAGGCAGACCTTCATCCCCTCCGTGATCTTCTGCTCGGGAGCAGCAGCCGGGCTGTCATCTACCGCAACGCGGCCGCTGCGGATCATTTTTTTAACTTCTTTTCTTGTACCGACGGACATATCAGCCAGATATTTATCCAGCCGCATGGGAAAAATATGCTGCTCCATCAGAGGATCCTCCAGGCTGCCGGATATTTATTTTTCAGCTGGCTGCCGGAAGCCTTCGCCCATCCCAGCGGATAATCGTCTGTACAGACCAGAGTCCATCCGCTTTCCAGACTTTCGCCGCAGTTAATAGTCTCACAGCGAAGATAACGCAGAACCTGCTGGCTGTCCGCAGGAAAAGAAATCCTCTTCCGGCAGCAGGCGGGATCCAGGATCCGGCTCATGGCAGCAGACGGCTCAAAACGGCCTTTTTTAATCTGTCCCAGAAGGACTCCGCTTCGCAGGACATGCACGCCCGGCAGAGCAGGCAGATAATCCGGCAGGTACTGCACGTAGCCCTCTCTTATGCGCAGGCGCCTTTTGTCAGGCTGAAAATCTATGCCTTCTTTTTTCAGAAAATCTAAAAAGGGGCCCGCATCAGACGCACAGTTCTCTTCGGGGGCATCTCCCCGCTCCGGCGGTCCGGCTGTTTCCTGCCCGCCTTTTATGAGAACAGCGGTAAAATGCCCTTCCCCCTCACAGCGGTGAGGCCAGATGCGGATGGTATTTGCCAGCTGCCGGGATCCATTTCCCCAGGCAGGTACGCCCCGTCCGGTCTTTTCGTATATGCCGGGCAGCTCTTCTTCCATATCTTTCACATAGAAAGAGGGTTCCTGTTCCAGCAGGAAGGATACGCTTCCTTCATCCTCACGGGCAGAAAATGTGCAGGTTGAGTATACCAGCCGGCCCCCCGGACGCAGCATGGCAGCGGCTGCCAGCAGGATCTGATGCTGAAGCGTTTCGTAGAATTCGGGCCCGTTCTTCTGCCAGGCGCCCATCATAGCACTGTCCTTATGGAACATACCCTCTCCCGAACAGGGCGCATCCACAAGGATCCGGTCAAAATATTCCGGCAGCAGAGCGGCCAGTTTTTCAGGCGCCGCGCTTGTTACCATGCAGCAGCCCGCTCCCGCTGTCTCAATGTTGTGAAGCAGGGCTTTTGCCCGCGACCGGCTGATGTCATTGGACACAAGCAGGCCCCTTCCTTCCATGGAAGCGGCAGCCGCGGTGCTTTTTCCTCCGGGGGCCGCGCACAGGTCCAGAACCCGTTCTCCCGGCCTGGCCCCGCAGAGCACAGCCGGCAGCATGGCGGATGCCTCCTGCAGATAGTAAATACCCGCATGGTAGTAAGGGTGGGAGGAATAGGTTTTTTTGTCGGATATATAAAAGCCGTTCGGCGCCCAGGGAACACCCCGGTCCAGGCCGGGAAGGGCATGTGCCAGTTCCTGCGGGGATATTTTCAGGGTATTGGCGCGCAGGCCGTTGTGAAAAGGCTTCTGGTAGCTTTTTTCAAAAGCCGCATATTCCTCCCCCAGCATATCCTGCATGCGGCTTTTAAATGTATCAGGGAAATGTACTGTCTTATTCACCGCTGTATCCCTCGTCCTCCTTCCAGGGACCCTGGTCTGCCGCGCAGGTCGCCAGACGGTCGCAGACTTCATTCTGGGGATGACCGGCATGTCCCTTTACCCAGTTCCAGGTGATCTGATGGATATTTGAAAGTTCATAGAGCTGCTGCCAGAGTTCGGGATTCTTCAGCTGCTGATTCTTCCCGCGCTTCCATCCCTTTTTACGCCAGCTGTCGACCCAGTGCAGACGGAAGGCGTCTATGACATATTTGGAATCTGAATAGACGTCGACCATGCAGGGATAGTTCAGACATCTGAGGGCGCTGATCACACCAAGCAGCTCCATGCGGTTGTTGGTGGTGTTTGTGTAGCCCTGGCTCATCTGCTTTGTATATAGCTTTCCGTTCTCGTCCCTATATTCAAGAACGGCGCCCCAGCCCCCTTTTCCGGGATTTCCGCGTGAAGCGCCGTCTGTATAGACCGTAATTTTTTTCATGGATTTTTTTTCTTTTTACTTTTTTTCACAAATTTGTTTTCTGTTCCGTTCCTGAGCCTTTTTATATTCTCGCGGTGGCGGATCCATACAAAAATGGTATAAGGCCAGGCAAGAGCAAACATGCTCCACTGCCCGGGGTAGAAAAACAGCATCATAAAGGGAAACATCAGGGTAAGCGTCAGAGAGACGACTGACATATACCTTGTGATAAAAAATATAACAAAAAAGACGGCTGTCGCGATGGCTGCCATCCGCCAGTCAAAGGCCAGCATGACGCCGCCGGTCACGGCCATGCCCTTTCCGCCCTTAAAGTGCAGGTAAGGAGGATAGCTGTGGCCCAGAACGGCCCCGAATCCTGTGATCATTCCGAGGATATTTGTCACCGGCAGGCCCGCAAAAAGCACAAAACGTACCAGATGGACCGCAAAAACGACCTTTATAACATCGCCCGCGAAAACAAGATATCCCGGGGCTTTCCCCAGCGTACGCACGGTATTGGATGTGCCGGGGTTGCCGCTTCCGTAATTGCGGATATCTATCCCGTAAAATATCTTTCCCAGGAAATATCCGCTCTCGAAAGTCCCGCATACATAACCGATGATCAGGCAGATCAGAACGCGTAACAGCATGATTTAAGCTTTCTCCTTCCTCTCGCGGTATATGAAATGCAGCGGCGTACCTCGGAAACCGAATGTATCTCTTATCTGATTTTCAATATAGCGGGTATAGGAAAAATGGGTCAGTTTCTTATCGTTTATAAATATTACAAATGTAGGCGGCTTTACGCTGACCTGGGTAATATAATACAGGCGCAGCCGCTTTCCCTTGTCGGAAGGGGGCTGCTTCATAGCCACGGCTTCGCTGAGGATCTCGTTGAGTACGCCGGTTGCCACGCGCATGGCGTGATTTTCAATGACCGCGTCTATCATTTCATAAAGTCTGGGCAGCCGCTGGCCGGTGAGGACGGATATGTATATGATCTCCGCGTAGGACAAAAAGGCCAGTTTCTCGCGGATCTTTTTCGTAAAGTCATTTACTGTCTTGTTATCCTTTTCCAGCAGATCCCATTTATTGACTGCGATGATCATGCCCTTGCCGCGTTCGTGGGCAATGCCCGCGATCCGGGCGTCCTGCTCCGTGACCCCTTCCACGGCATCTATCATGAGAATGACCAGGTCCGCTCTTTCGACCGCAGAAACTGTGCGGATGATACTGTAGCGCTCCAGGTCTTCTTTTACCTTGCTCTTGCGCCGCAGACCTGCTGTATCTATGAAGACATAATCCTTACCGTTCCGGCGTACGACTGTATCTATTGCGTCTCTTGTCGTCCCGGCAATGTCGCTGACGATGACCCGGTTGCTTCCGATCAGCCGGTTGACCAGGGAAGATTTTCCGACATTGGGCTTGCCGACCACGGCAATCCTCGGTCGTTCATCTTCCTCATTCTCTCCCTCTCCGTCGGGGAAATGGGCGATGACCTGATCCAGCATGTCTCCCAGCCCCGTCTTGGCGGCCGCGCTGATGGGAATGGGATCTCCTATGCCGAGATTATAGAATTCATAGACATCGGGAAGGGACTTCTGATAGTTATCTGCCTTGTTGACTGCCAGAACCACTTTTTTAGAGACTTTGCGTATCATATGAGCTACTTCGTAATCTGCATCTACAAGTCCCTCTCTGGCGTCTGTCAGAAAAATAATAACATCTGCGGTCTCCATGGCGATTTCCGCCTGCTCCCGCATATTCTTTAACAGGAGATCATCGGTCTTGGGTTCTATGCCTCCTGTATCTATCAATGTGAATGGTTTATCCAGCCAGACAGCGTCGGCATAGATCCGGTCTCTTGTCACACCGGGGGTATCTTTCACGATAGAGATCTGCCTGCCGGCCAGCGCGTTAAATAATGTTGACTTCCCTACATTAGGCCGTCCGATGATGGCAACGATCGGTTTGCTCATTCTTTCACCTCTTTATATGCTTAAGGCAGCCGGTCTTCGGGTTCTTCGAGTATAGCCTGCACCAGGTCCTGCCCGTTTGATTTTACAATCCTTACAGGAATTTGTAAAGCGCTTTCAATGTCATCGACCGTCAGGTCATCCAGGAGGACATTCTCCCCGCTGCGCAGGACATTGACCGGAAGAAGCAGTGCGTCTCCCAGTTCTTTCCCCTTCAGCTGGGTGATAATATCCCTCCCGGTCAGCAGGCCTGAGACGGTGATATGTTGTCCGAAAAAATAATTTGTAATGGTGTGTACGTCCACCCTTGTTCCGGGAAACTTCTCTTCCAGCTGCCGGCACAGGCCGGCAATAAAAGGCGCGGCACTCTTGCCGGTGGCTATGGAAACGTGCCTGTTTCTGCGGTCAGGGTCAGCCTCCAGAAGGCCCTGATGGAATTCCGTATCCAGCAGGCGGAGCATGCCCACGCCGTTCTCCAGCTGCAGGTATCCGTCATAGCGGTCTTCCTGTGGAAGTTCTCTTCCGGCAAGCAGATACCATTCATCGGAGGCATGTACGAAATGTGTCCCGTAGTCGGCCATAATGCTTTTCTGCCAGCCCTCTATACAATCTATCACCTTTGCCGCGTCCTCCGGCAGAAACGGATCCAGATGGAAGAGGCCGCCGCGGTGGTCAGACAGACCGACCGGCACCACGGAGACGCTCTGCATATAAGGAAGAAATTCCTTCAGATCAGCAATCGTTTTCTGCAGGTGTTCTCCATCATTGATATTCTTACAAAGGACGATCTGTGCATTCATGATGATGCGGCCGTCATAAAGCTTCTGCAGCTGGTCGAGGATCCTGCCGGCAAAACGGTTGTGGAGCATCTTCTCCCGCAGCCGCGGTTCCGTAGTATGGACGGAAATATTGATGGGTTCCATCTTATAGAGGATGATCCGTTCCAGCTCCGCGTCCTTCATGTTGGTCATGGTAATGTAGTTACCCTGGAGAAAGGAAAGACGGGAGTCGTCATCTTTGAAATACATGGTTTCCCGCATTCCTTTGGGAAGCTGATCTATGAAGCAGAATATACAGTCATTGCTGCAGGACCGGTAGTTGTCCATGAGACTGCTGTCAAAGAGAATGCCCGGATCCTCGTCGTAGTCTTTCTCAATCTGCAGCAGCTGCTCTTCCCCGTCCTTTGTGCGGATCAGCATTTCAATGTACTCATCCTCTATGAGATATTGATAGTCAAAGACATCCTCTATGGCTTTCCCGTTCACAGACAGGACCACGTCGCCGGGCATCAGCTCCAGTTCCTGGGCAATGCTGCCCGGCTTTACCGCCCGGATGACCTGTTCATGAAAATTACTGCTCTCTTCCAAAATCCTTTTCCCTTTTCCACGTAGTAATGAGTAACTTCCGGATCCGATTCCTTCATAATAGAAAGGATGTCTTACAGAAGCTGAAGAAAGGCGGCCAGTTCTCCGTGCCGGCCTTTTGACTTTCTATGCGACCAGAGCAGGCCGCTGTGACAGGCAGTGCAAAGGTCTGTTACGGCAATGTGCTCCGGGAGCAGACCGGCATCTGTCAGGATGTAATAATTGGCTTTCCAGAGATCCAGCTGATATTTGCCGTTCTTCTTATCCAGCAGTACATCGGAGAGCCTTTCTCCTGAAAACATTGCCTGAAAATGCTCCGCGACATCCTCCCCGACTTCATAGCATTCCTGTCCGATAGAGGGACCGATGGCCGCTATGATGTCCTGCGGCCTGCTGCCAAAGCAGTCCTGCATAGCCCGCACGGTCTTTTCCCCCATGCGGCCGGCAGTGCCTCTCCAGCCGGAATGGGACAGGCCTATGGCCTTATGAACCTTATCCACGAAAAAGAGGGGCACACAGTCAGCAAAGAGCGCCGTCAGCATCAGCCCCGGTGTATCTGTTATCATGCCGTCCACATCATGATAATCCAGGGGCTTTGTAAGTCCTTTCCCCCGGTCTTCTTCTGTCATGCGCCGGATGTTGGTAGTATGGGTCTGGTCTGAGAGGACCATATCCTTCATATCGGCCCCCATGGCAGCTCCTATGCGGCGGAAGTTCTCAAGGACGAGCTCTTTGCTGTCCCCGCGTTTATAATCCAGGTTCATGCTTGCGAAATCTCCGCTGCTGACCCCGCCCAGCCTGGTTGAAAATCCGTGACGTACAATACCGGTTTCTTCTAAATTAGGAAACATAAGCACAGGGACTTCATCTGTTCCTGCCATCTTCATAGTTTTGGACTGCATATATATCCTCCCCTGTCACATAGAAAAGTCAAAGGCATTCTTATAAAGCTGCATGGACCGCGGTCCGCAGGCAACAATGTCGAAACGCACCGGTCTGTCAGCCGGGATCCCTTTCTCCAGCATATAGGCAGCCGCCGTCCTGCAGATATTCACCCTTTTCCTGCGGTCAACCGCTTCCAGCGGGCTCTGTAAAGATCCGGAGCTGCGGTATTTCACTTCCACAAAAACAAGCCATTTCCCATCGAGGGCAATGATATCAAGCTCTGTGTGGTGCCTGCGCCAGTTTCTTTCCAGGATCTGCCAGCCCTTAGCTGTCAGCCGTTCTGCCGCGGCCTGCTCATAGCTCTGCCCTTCTCGAAAGCGGTTCATGAGACGCCTCCCGGAGCATTCATATGAAATGCGTGATAAAGCTGGCCCGGTGTATGGGGCAGGGACCGTACTTCTTGAGCGCTTTTATATGGTCAGCGGTTCCGTAGCCCTTATTCTGGGCAAAATGATACTGTGGATAGAGCTGATCGTAAGCCTCCATCATCCTGTCCCTGGTGACCTTGGCAATGATGCTGGCCGCAGCAATGGAAAGGCTTTTGGCATCCCCGTGTATGATCGGCACCTGCGTGATCTGCAGATCCGGTATGGTGACGGCATCATTTAAAGACAGATCAGGATGGACCGTAAGTCTGTCAACTGCCTGCCGCATAGCCTGATAATCCGCCTGCAGGATATTGATCTGGTCTATCAGAGCGGCATCGGCAGAACCGATTCCCACACTGACGGCACGCTCCATGATCTGCGGATAGAGCTCCTCTCTTTTCCTGGCGGACAGTTTCTTGGAATCATTTACATATAAAATGGGGTCATTCGGGTCCAGAACAACGGCAGCAGCCACCACCGGACCTGCCAGCGGTCCTCTTCCTGCTTCATCTATACCGCAGATGCAGTGAAAATCACTGTACAGATCCTCATAGTGAAGCATCTGGCGGACCCTGCTGCGCTCCTTCTCAAAAGCAGCCAGTCTGCGCCTGGCCGCGGCAAGCAGATTCTGCACACCGCTGCGGCTGTCATTCTCATACTGCCCAATAAGTACCGGGAGCTGATCCGCAGCTGCCTGCTGAAAGCGGCTGCGGATCTGTGCGATCGTCTCCATAAGCTCTGCCTCCTGCTCAGACTTTCTCTTCATCTGCCGGCTGCGGGGGAAGTTCCAGGGTAATTCTTCCCAGCCTTCCGCTGCGGAAATCATCTATCAGCAGGGCGGCTGCCTTGTCCAGATCCGGCTCGGCTCCCTTCATGAGACAGCCTCTTGCCCGGGCAATGTTCTCCAGGTCTTCCAGGCGGCCGGCTCCCGGCTCTATTCCATAACGGGCAGGGATCAATGCCGGATAAGCACTGCGCAGGTAGTCTATCAGTTCTACTGCCAGATCTGCTTTATGCAGGATATCATCGTTAATGGACCCGGCTGCCGCCAGCCGGGCGGCAGCCGCCTCGTCCTCCAGCCTGGGCCAGAGCAGGCCGGGCGTGTCCAGCAGTTCTATATTGCCGGGCAGCTTTACCCACTGCTTCCCCTTTGTGACCCCCGGTTTGTTGCCTGTTTTGGCACTGGCCCTGCCTGCGAATGTGTTTATAAAGGTGGATTTCCCCACATTGGGGATCCCGGCGATCATAGCCCGCAGAGGCCGGTTCTTTATTCCTCTCTTGCGGTCCCGTTCTATCTTGGCTGCGCAGGCCCGCGCGGTCAGGGCGCTCACCCTGCGCACATCCGCCTTCTGACGGCAGTCCAGCGCCAGTGTGTAAAAGCCCGCGGCCCGAAAATAATCTTCCCAGGCAGCAGTTGCCTGCGGATCGGCCATATCAGCCTTATTGAGCAGAAGGATCCGGCTCTTGCCGCCGGCAAGCCTGTCAATGTCGGGATTCTTGCTTGCAAGAGGAAGGCGGGCGTCCACCAGCTCTATGATGATGTCTATAAGCCGGAGCTGTTCCTGCATCATCCTTTTTGCTTTGGCCATGTGTCCCGGATACCAGTTTATTCTTGAATCTGCCATAGCTTCTCTCTCTTTCAAAAAACGGAAACCGTTCCCGGGCAGGAAGACTTCCGGCAATTGTATACGGCGTCATGATATAAGATTCAGTGGATGAACTTCATTCTCTTAAAGGGCGAGCATATCATCCAGACTTTCCCGATGATCTGCTGGCTGCTGACTGTGCCGATGCTGTCCAGCCTGCTGTCATCCCGGTTTTCATTGTAATTATCGCAGAGAACGAAGTAATGATCTTCTTCGAGTTTTACACCTTCCTGCGCCGTACCGGCGTCCTCCAGCTTCTTATCATTAAAACTGATATCCAGCTGCTGGTCATTTACATAGATCTGCCCGCCGCTGATGCGGACCGTATCTCCCGGGACCCCGATCACCCGGCGGATATAAACGGGGCTGCTGTCGGAAGTTCCTATATGCATGGCGATCACGTCCATATTATGAATATTCCTGGAAGAAGCCCGGCTTGTAAGGACCCGGTCTTCACTCTGCAGAAGCGGTGCCATGGACTGATCTATAACCACGACAACGTTCCCGACCCCGCGGACCAGCAGCAGAGCCGCCGCGGCGACCGCGATCAGACCGGCTATATACATCAGAACGTGAAGAAGAAGTCGGCGCACGCGCGCCTGTCTGGCAGAACTTTTTCTGCTTCCATGGAAAAAACTGGGCAATCTGCATCCTCCTTCCGGCCGATATAGAAAAGGGGACAAGTACATAAGTATTTGTCCCGCATATCTTTCGTAATATAAGTAAATAAAAATTACTTAACGAGTTCCTTGACCTTAGCTTTCTTGCCGACTCTGTCACGCAGATAGAAGAGCTTTGCACGGCGAACCTTACCACGTCTGGTAACTTCGATCTTCTCTACGATCGGGGAATGAAGAGGCCATGTCTTCTCAACGCCGATACCGCCGGAATACTTTCTTACTGTAAATGTCTCACGGTTTCCGCCGTTCTGTCTCTTGATGACTGTCCCGATGAAAACCTGTGTTCTCTCACGGCCGCCCTCACGTACCTTTGCGGAAACCTTAACGGTGTCGCCTACGGAAAACTCGGGAATCTCCGTCTTCAGCTGGGCATCTTCGATGCTTTTGATAATATCGTTCATAGTGAACCTCCTTATAATAAATCAGACGTTCTTAATGCCTGCAGCAAAAGCGGAACATCCATATTTCTCACAATTATTTATAATAGCATAGCACTGAAAACAATGCAAGGATAAATTTCACTGCAGACTTTCCAGATATGCCAGGTCCGCGGGACTTAAGTACCCGCTCTGCTCTGCCGCCGCAAGCAGATCCGGCCGCCGCTCTTTTGTGCGGAGCAGAGACTGCTGTCTGCGCCAGGTATCTATATGCTGATGATGCCCGGAAAGGAGAACCTCAGGCACCATGCGGCCGTGAAATTCTTCCGGCCTTGTGTACTGCGGGTATTCCAGAAGCCCATCCTGAAAGGAATCATACTCTGCTGATTCCCGGTTATTGAGGACACCCGGGACAAGCCTCGCGATCGCGTCTATCATCACCATGGCGGGAAGTTCCCCGCCCGTAAGCACATAATCGCCGATGGAAATGTTATCCGTCACGATCTCTTCCAGGATCCGTTCATCGACCCCTTCGTAGTGTCCGCACAGGAATATCAGATTCTCTTCCCCAGCCAATGACTGTGCTGCGGCCTGATCAAAGACCCTGCCCTGCGGCGTCATGTAGATCACCCTTGGAGCAGGTCCGGTCTTCTCCACAATATCCCGGTAGCAGTCGTAGATCGGCTGTGCCTGCATGACCATGCCGGCTCCGCCCCCATAAGGATAATCGTCAACATGCTTATGCTTATCCTGCGTGTAGTCCCGGATATTCACGGGAGTAATGCTGATGGTGCCGGTCTCTGCCGCCCTGCCGATGATGCTGTCTCCCATGACCTGGCTGATCATCTCAGGGAACAATGTCATTACATAAAAATTCAATGGTCCGCTCCTTCAGATGTCCAAAAGTCCCGGCAGGATATGTACCAGCATGGTGCCGGCATCCAGATCTATATTCTTTATACAGTCAGGGATCGCGGGAAGCAGGATCTCTTTCTCATCTTCCGCACGGACGATGTAGACATCATTGGCGCCGGTTTCCATCATGTCTTCCATGACTCCCAGCGTTCTTCCTTCGTCTGTGACCACCTGCAGGCCGATCAGATCTGCTATGTAATATTCTCCCTCTTCCAGGGGAACAGCATCTTCTCTGGCAACGAAAAGTTCCTTTCCCTTATAAGGCATAACGTCATCTATGCTCGTCAGCTGAGCAAACTGCAAAATGACCAGCCCCTTGATATGCCCGCAGGAAACAACATCCAGTTCAAGCATCTCTTTGCCGGTATCCAGAAAGCATCTCCTGAGCGTATCAAAACGGTCCGGGTCTGTGGTAGGGAATACCCTGACAGCGCCCCGGACTCCATGGGAAGTCGTTATGACTCCGATTCTTAAATAGGGAATCTTTTCCAAATTCAAACTTCCTCGTTCTGCATGATCTCGACAATAACCTTCTGATCATCACGAGTGGCGGCAGACTTGACGACCGTACGGATGGCCCGGGCGATCCGCCCCTGTTTGCCGATCACCTTGCCCATGTCTTCCTGTGCAACATGAAGCTCGATCACATTGGATCTTTCACTGCTGCTCTCGGTAACAGTGACCTGGTCGGGATGGTCAACAAGTGCTTTCGCAATGACCTCGACTAATTCCTTCATAATGAAATCCCTCCCCGGGACAGATTATTTCAGTACGCCTGCCTGCTTGAAAAGTCTGCTGACAGTAGCTGTAGGCTGTGCGCCGTTCTTGAGCCATTTCTGTGCAAGCTCTTCGTTCACCTTCACTTCGCTGGGCTCAACGTTGGGATTGTAGGTACCGATCTCTTCAACAAATCTGCCGTCTCTGGGAGATCTGGAATCCGCAACGATAATTCTGTAAAAAGGAGCCTTCTTTGCGCCCATTCTCTTTAATCTGATCTTTACTGCCATGTCTTTTTCCTCCTGGTCTAAATCTTTATCTTTTGTAATATATATTTGCAGAAGAAATGTCTTCTTCCATGATATGGGTTCCCCCTCATCATCTTTCATAATGCCGGCTGTCAGAACGGAAAACGCAGGCGCCCTCTCCTGCCGCCGGGCATACCGGGCATACCCGGCATCTTCCCTCCGAACTGCTTCATGAGCTTCTTCATCTGTTCCAGCTGCTTGGCAAGCCTGTTGACCTGGCTCACCGGAACACCGGCTCCGGCCGCGATCCGCTTCTTTCTGGAAGGATTGAGCAGATCCGGATTCGACCGCTCTTCGGGAGTCATGGAATGGATGATCGCCTCTATCTTCCCAAGCTGGCTTTCATCGACATCCATACTGCCAAGCTTTGCGCTCATGCCGGGAACCATGGCCAGCATGTCGCTGATGCCTCCCATGCTGCGGATTTGCTTTATGGAATCAAGCAGGTCATCATAGCCAAATGCATTCTTGCGCATCTTCTGGCTCAGTTCCAGAGCCTTCTGTTCGTCAACCTGGGCCTGGGCTTTCTCTATCAGGGTCAGCACATCGCCCATACCCAGAATGCGGGAAGCCATGCGGTCCGGATGAAACTGTTCCAGATCGGAAAGCTTCTCGCCCATGCCGGCATAGAGGATGGGCTTTCCGGTAACGGCGCGGATGGAAAGTGCTGCGCCGCCTCGGGTATCGCCGTCCAGCTTTGTAAGGATGATTCCGTCAATGTTGATCTTGTCATTGAAGGCCTTGGCAACATTGACCGCATCCTGTCCTGTCATGGCGTCGACAACAAAAATCGTCTGATCCACATGTACTGCTTCCTGGATATCTTTCAGCTCCTGCATCATGTCCTCATCGACATGGAGCCGGCCGGCGGTATCGAGGATCACGACGTTCATGCCCTCACGGCGGGCATGCTCCACAGCTGCTTTGGCTATATCCACAGGGCTGATGCCGGTTCCCATCGAGAATACCGGGACTCCCATCCTCTCTCCGTTCACCTGCAGCTGCTCTATAGCCGCGGGACGGTAGACATCGCAGGCTGCCAGGAGAGGCTTTCTGTTCTTCTCCAGAAGTTTCCCGGCTATCTTGGCGCTGGTCGTAGTCTTGCCGGCGCCCTGCAGGCCGGTCATCATGATAACGGTGATCTCGTCGGAGGGACGCAGGGCGATCTCAGTCGTCTCGCTTCCCATCAGAGAAACCATCTCTTCGTTGACGATCTTGATAACCATCTGGCCGGGGGTCAGACTGTTGAGGACATCCTGTCCGACAGCCCTTTCCTGCACACTCTTTATGAACTGGCGTACTACCTTGAAGTTGACATCCGCCTCCAGCAGGGCAAGCTTGACTTCTTTGAGGGCAGCCTTGACATCTGCCTCAGAAAGCCTGCCTCTCCCGCGGAGATTCTTGAAAATGTTCTGAAGTTTCTCAGATAAGCTCTCGAATGCCAAATTCTCACCTACTTTTCTTCATTCAAACTTCCTGAAGGATCAGGTCTGCCAGTTCCCGTATCCTGCGGATCTGCCCGGATGCAGTCTCCGATGAGGAGCTCTCCTCCAGACTTGCTGTCAGGCTGTCTATCTCCTCAATATTCTTACGGATCTTCACAAACCGGTCTACCATGTGGAGCCGGTCTTCATATCCCTGCAGCTGCCGCCGGCACCGTCTGACGATGTCGTAAACACCCTGACGGCTGATACTGCGCTGCTCGGCTATCTCTCCCAGAGAAAGATCATTGAGGACAAAATCTTCATAAATCTCTTTCTGGTGCAGTGTAAGCAGTTCTCCGTAAAAATCATACAGTAATGCTTCTTTCAGCACTTTTTCCATAGAATACCACCTGTAAAGGTTTTTTGCTTTACAGGTGGTATTCTATCGCAGAAGGCAGGTCTTTGTCAACTTATTTTTACGGAATCCTTAATTTTCTTCCTGGGCTGTGCTGTTCTGGGCCGTTTCCTCTTCATCAGCCGGCACCGGCACATCGAACAGGGCTTTTACATAGGAATCGGCATCGAATTTCTGCAGGTCATCTATCTGTTCGCCTACGCCGATATATTTTACCGGAACATGCAGCTCCGACTGGATGGCGATGGCAATGCCGCCCTTGGCGGTTCCGTCCAGCTTTGTGAGAACGATGCCGGTAATGTCGGCAGCTTCCTTAAACTGTCTGGCCTGTACCAGAGCATTCTGTCCGGTGGTTCCGTCGAGAACAATCAGATTCTCCCGGAAGGCTTCCGGATATTCCCGGTCTATAATGCGGTTGATCTTGCCCAGCTCGTTCATGAGATTCTTCTTATTGTGAAGCCTGCCTGCCGTGTCGCAGAGGAGGATATCGGCTTTGCGGGCTTTGGCTGCCGCCAGTGCGTCGTAGATGACGGAGGCCGGATCCACCCCCTCCTGTCCGCTGATGATCTCCACGCCGGCACGGCCGGCCCAGGCAGTCAGCTGCTCTATAGCGGCTGCCCGGAATGTATCAGCGGCTGCCAGCAGGACCTTTTTTCCGGCCTTCTTATACTGGGCGGCCAGCTTGCCGATGGTGGTTGTTTTGCCCACCCCATTGACACCGATGACCAGGACGACGCTGGTTTTGTTCTCAAAATCATAGGCATTCTCATCTACGGTCATCTGCTCGCGGATACTTTCCTCCAGCAGCTGCCGGCACTGGGCCGGCTCTTTTATATGCTGGTCTTTAACCTTTTCCTTCAGGGAGTCTATGATTTCCTCAGTAGTGGCTACACCGATATCTGCCATGATCAGTATCTCTTCCAGTTCTTCATAGAAATCATCATCCAGTTTTGAAAAACCGGAAAACAGGGAATCAAAACCGCTTTTCAGGCTGTCACGGGTCTTGCTCAGACCCGCAAAAAGGCGTGAGAAAAATCCCTTCTTTTTTTCTTCCATATATTAATCCTCCTGATCTAACTGCTCAGCGAATTTTCAATCAGACTGACAGAAACAAGTGATGAGATCCCCTTTTCCTGCATGGTAATGCCGTAAAGCACATCGGCGGCGTTCATGGTTCCCCGCCGGTGCGTAATGACGATAAACTGTGTATCTTTTGTAAGCCTGTGCAGGTACTGGGCAAAGCGGCGGACATTCGCGTCATCCAGGGCGGCTTCTATCTCATCCAGCAGACAGAAGGGTGAGGGCTTGAGCGCCTGAATTGCAAAAAGCAGGGAAATGGCGGTCAGTGCCTTCTCCCCGCCGGAAAGCTGCATCATGTTCTGCAGTTTTTTGCCGGGCGGCTGCGCCGTAATGATAATACCGCTCTCCAGCAGATTATCCGGGTCAGAAAGGGTCAGTGTTCCTTTTCCGCCGCCGAAAAGCTGCTCAAAGACTTTCTGAAACTGAACCTGGATTTCCTGGAATTTCTCTGCAAACTGCTTTTTCATGGACTGGTCCAGGGAACGGATGATGCCGCCCAGTTTGCCGGATGCTTCTACGATATCATCGTGCTGCTGTTTAAGGAGCTTATATCGCCCGGAAACTTCAGCATACTGCTCTATCGCTCCCACATTGACGGGACCGAGTGAGCGGATCTCTTCCTTCACGCCGGCGATCTTCTTTTTCAGAACCGGGACAGATAAATGACGCAGCTCCTCATCTTCCAGCTCCTTTGCGGTCTGGAATGTAAGACTGTACTCTTCCCACATGTAATTGCCCAGGGCTGTCCGGTTTTCATCCATCTTCTCAAGCTGGGAGGAAAGTCTGACTTCTTCCCGGTCCATGCTGCTGATGCTGTCGGCCAGCTCTTCCCTTTTGCGGAAAAAATCACTGTTCTGCTGTCCGTATGCGGTCTTCTGGCTGCGGGCCAGCTCCAGTTCCTTCTTGTCCTCTTCCAGGGATTTACCGGCCTGCTGGCAGAGGCGGCCGGTTTCTTCTCTTTTCCTGGCTACTTCAGTCATCTGCCCGGAAAGGATTTTCTGGCTTTTATCAAGTTCTGCAAGAGATTCGCTTATGGTCCTTATCTTTTTTTCGCACTCCTCCTGCTCCCGCCGGGTAAAATCTATCTCCTTGCGGACAGAAGCCGCGCGGACGCGGATCTCTCCGTCCTGGGAAGACAGAATCTCTTCCCGGGCCGCCAGCTCTTCCAGCTCTTTCGCTGCGGCCTCTTTCCTCTGCTGCAGATCGTCTGTCCGGCCGCTGCTGCCCTGCTCTTTTTTCCGGGTCTCTTCCACCATGGAAGAGAGCTGCTGCTGCTGCTCCCTCAGATCTGCCAGCTCTTTTTTTATACCGGTGATCGTCTGAGCGCGGTCTTTCTGGCTGTCGCTGATCTGGGAAAGACGGAGCTGGACGGTATTCAGAGTCAGCGCAAGGGAGGAAACCTCCTGGCCTGCCTGGTCTGCCAGCGAGGAACAGTTTTTCTGTTTCTCCTCCAGCCCGGCCAGATCCTTTTGCAGGCTCTGGATAATCTCTTCCTGCTGGCGTACAAGCGTTTCAAACTGCTGGATCTGCCGCCTGCGGGCCAGCATGTTGCCGGAATGCCGGTAGGCGCCGCCGGAAATGCTTCCTCCCGGATTAATGCGTTCGCCGCTGAGAGTGACAATATTCAGCGACTGCCGGTATTTTCTGGCCAGAGCCTGCGCATGGCCGATCTCATCCACGACAAATATACGTCCCAGAAGATAGGATGCCAGGATCTCATACCCTTTGGGAACCTGGATCAGCTCACTTCCTGTTCCGATGACACCGGGTTCACTTATGACACGTTCCCTGTCCGGCGCGCGGCCGGGCTGTATGGTCGTCAGCGGAAGAAATGTCGCCCGGCCCCGTCTGCCTTCGCGCAGAAATTCTATCATTTTGCGGGCAGTCTGCTCCTCCCGGGTGACGATATTGGAAATAGCTCCTCCCAGGGCGGTTTCTATGGCGGTTTCGTATTTTTTATCCACACGGATGATATCGGCGACGACACCGATGATCCCGGGATTGCTGTCCTTCTGTGCCATGACGGCTTTTACGCTGGCGGCATAACCCTCATAGCGTTCCATCATCCCCCGAAGGGACCGGCAGGAAGCGTTGTACTCATGATACTTTCTCTGGGCTTCGCTGATCTGCCGGCGGCAGTCCTGCATAGAGGATGCTGCTGAGGCGGCCGCTGCCCGCAGCTCCTGCTGCTTTTTCCTGCCGGCCTGCAGCCGATCCTGCGTCTCCTCTTTCTCCTTGCGGAAAGTGTCCGTCAGGCTATTTTCATTGGAAGTCTCACTTTGCAGGCTGATCAGCTGTCTTTCCAGCTGTGCGCTGCGGATCCTCGCATTCTCCTGCAGGGTCTGGTAGCGTTCCAGGCTGCTCTTGTACTGAGAACGGGCATTAACAGAGGAGAGGATCTGCGCATTATATTCCTCCTGCTCACGGCGCAGCCGGCGGATCTCATCTCCTATGCGGTTCAGAGTTTCCCCTGTTTTCGCGGCTTTCTCTTTAATGGTGCTGCTTTCCCTCTGCAGCTCATTCATCCTGGCGTCCAGCTCCTGCCGGCGCTGCTGTTCCTGCTCTTTCTGATCCAGCAGAGTCCGGCGGCTTTTATCCGCCTGCTCTGCCTGCTTTTTCAGAGAGCTGAGTTTTTCCTCATCCAGCCTCATCTGCCCGCTCAGGCTCTGCATTTTCACAGCACCCTGGGAGCAGGCATCACTGAGCCGGGATATCTTCGCTTCGTAGTCCTCCAGCAGCCCTTCTACCTGCGCATATCTGGCTTTAACCGCCTCGTATTCTTCTTTCATTCCCGCAAGCTGACTACGGGCGATGGAAAGTTTTTCCCGGGTCTGCCCGCTCTCTTCTTTCAGCCGGGCAAAGGAAAGAAGATACATATTAGCGTCGTACTTTTTCAGCTGATCCCGCTTTGCCAGATAAACCTTTGCCTGATCTGCCTGCTCTTTCAGGGGACCCAGCTGTTTCTCAAGCTCCAGGAGGATATCGCGGACCCGGCTGAGGTTATCTTCTTCCCGGGCCAGATTTTTCTCCGTGAGTTCTTTTCTTTTTTTATATTTTACGATGCCTGCCGCTTCATCAAAAAGTTCGCGGCGGTCTTCCGGCTTGCCGCTCAGGATCTTATCTATCTGACCCTGTCCGATGATAGAGTAACCCTCTTTACCGATACCGGTATCAAAAAAGAGCTCCTGGATATCCTTAAGCCGGACATTTTTGCCATTTATCCTGTACTCGCTTTCACCGGACCGGTAGACGCGGCGGGAAACGCAGACGGTATCATAATCAACCGGCAGGCTGTGGTCACTGTTGTCCAGAGTGATGGCTACCCAGGCAAAGCCCAGAGGCTTTCGGCTGGCGGTTCCGGCAAATATAACATCCTCCATCTTGCCGGCACGCAGCTGCTTTGCGCTCTGTTCGCCCAGAACCCAGCGGACGGCATCGGCCACGTTGCTCTTGCCGCTTCCGTTGGGCCCGACAATGCAGGTGATCCCCTTCTGAAATTCGAAGGTCATCTTGTTGGCAAAGGACTTAAATCCCTGCACCTCAATGCTTTTCAGAAACATTCTCGTCCCTCTCGGCCTGCCTGATCGCCCTGATCGCATGGTAGGCTGCTTCCTGGCCTGCTGCCTGCTTTGTATGGCCGCTGCCGGTTCCGATCACCTTATCGCCGACCCTGACCTGCATGGTAAAAATCCTGTCGTGTTCCGGCCCATGTGTGCCCACCAGCTCATAAGAGATGGGTTCGCAGTGGTCTTTCTGCAGGATCTCCTGCAGATGCGTCTTGCTGTCATGGAACATGACTTTATTGTCCATATCATTAAGAATAAAGGACATGATGAATTTCCCGGCACTCTCTATGCCGCTGTCCAGGTAAATGGCACCGATCACCGACTCCAGGGCATCGGAAAGGATGGAGTCTCTCCTGCGGCCTCCGTTCATATCTTCGCCTTTGCCAAGAAACAGATAGTCTCCGAGATCTATCTGACGGGCACAGTAAGCCAGTGTGGGTTCGCAGACCAGACTGGCCCTTTTTCTGCTCATCTGCCCTTCGGCCATATCGGGGAAATTGCGGTAGAGGAAATCACTGCTCACGATCTCCAGCACCGCGTCTCCCAAAAACTCCAGTCTCTCATTGTGATGGATCTTATGCAGTCTGTACTCGTTGGCGTAGGAGCTGTGCGTCAGCGCGAGAAAAAGGAGAGAGTCGTCCTTAAAATGATAATCTATTCTGTCCTGCAGCTCCATAAGCCTGTCCTGCTGCATTACTGTTCCTCCTCCTGTAAGCTCTCTTTTTCTCTTGCAGCCGCGATCGCAGCTGCGATCTTGCCGGAAACATCAGCCCGATAGAATGAAAGACACTGCAGGATAGCCTGCCGGAACTCCTTGGCAGAGCAGCTTCCATGCGCTTTCACGACAAGGCGCTTCAGTCCCAGCATGGGCGCGCCGCCGTAGTCTGTAGAGTCATAATCCTTAAGGGTCTTCTTCAGCTGGCTCTTGAGCATGAGCGCGGCGATCTTTGTTTTGAAATTGGCCATGAATGCACCCTTGATCTTGGAGAAAAGGGCGTTGGCCGTTCCTTCGTACATCTTCAGGACAATATTGCCGGCAAAAGCCTCGCAGACAATGATGTCCGCCTTTCCGTAGGGGATATCCCGCGCCTCTATGCTGCCGATGAAATTGATGTCACTGCATTCTTTCAGCAGCGGATAGGCCGCGCGGACCAGGGCGTTGCCCTTTTCCTCTTCTGCTCCGATATTGAGGATAGCGACAGTAGGACTGGCTTTTTTCATGGTATTTTCATAGTAGATGGAACCCATGCGGGCATACTGGACAAGATGCTCCGGACGGGCATCGACGTTCGCCCCGCAGTCTATAAGCAGAGAAAAGCCCTGCAGAGTAGGCATAAGGGGCGCCAGCGCAGGACGAAGAACGCCTTTATCTCTTCCTACGATAACCTGACCTCCGACCAGAATTGCCCCGGTGCTCCCCGCAGAGATAAAAGCCTGGGCCTTTCCCTCTCTGACCAGCTTCAGCGCAACTACCATGGAAGAATCTTTCTTCTGCTTGATCGCCAGGACCGGATGGTCATTGTTTGTGATCACTTCGGAAGCGTTCACAACCTCCAGCCGCTCTTTGTCATAGCTTTCCCTTTCGAGCATGGGGCCGATAATCTTCTCATCTCCGACCAGATATATAAAAACATCCTGGCTCATATGCAGAGCCTGCATGCATCCCTCTATAATAACGCCGGGGGCGTCATCTCCGCCCATGGCATCTATCGCAACCTTTATTATCTCGCTCATATGTATCCCTTTCCCGCAGATACCTGCTGTAATCATGATCTGCTGATATGAAAGAAGCTGCTACAGCAGACCTAACAGCCGGTCTATCTGTAACAGCTTTCTGTTCTGCTGATGCATGCACATGATTATGCATTCACCTTAATGATCTCTTTTTTGTTGTAAGCTCCACAATTCTTGCAGACTCTGTGGGGAAGTACTAAAGCTCCGCACTTGCTGCATCTGGACATTGACGGAGCAGACATCTTCCAGCTTGCTCTGCGTCTGTCTCTTCTTGCTTTGGAAGTTTTATTCTTAGGACAGATAGACACGGTTTACACCTCCTTAAACTGATTAAAAATATCCTGGACGGCCGACATCCTCGGATCCGGAACGCTTCTGTCGCATCCACAGTCTCCCTCGTTCAGGTTTTTCCCGCAAACCGGGCACAGCCCCGCGCAGTCTGGCCTGCACAGAACCTTCATAGGAAGTCTCGTAATGAGCTCCTGCTCAACAAACCTGTCTACATCCAGCCAGTCATCTTCCATAAAACTGATTTCATCCAGGTCATCCAGCGTCCCGCTGCGAACCTGGTTAAAATCGATCTTCTGATCGAAATCGTAATCCAGCTTCACGTCGACATCATCCAGACATCTGCTGCAGGGCATCAGCACATCTACGCTCCCGCCCCCACAGATATGAACAAGGCTCTTACCCTCATTGGATATGGTAATATCCACCGGACTCTTCAACGCATAAGGATAAAGCTCTGTACCGCAGCGGAGACTGTCTGCCTCGAGCTGCGTAGTAATATGCACGCTCTTGTGATTTGTAGAAATGATTTCAGAAATATCGATCTTCATGCTATCACCCAGTTTTATACCTTTGCCATTATACATAAATGCAATGTTTTTGTCAACAGAAAAATGGCCCCTTGTCAAGTATTTTGCCATTACACCACAGGTGCCTTTTCCCGGCCTCTTTTTCAGAAAAGATCCAGTTCATTGCTGAGATAGATCTTCTCCCTGACGCGCAGCTGATACTCCGGCCTGGTCATATAATAGAGCAGAAATTCCAGAATCAGCGCGCTTCCCAGACTGCGCCCCTCTATCTTGAACTGGGAGAAGCCCATGGGAAGATATATGTCTGTAATATCCTGGACAGAGATGAAGCCGGGATTATCCATGGCCTTAGAAAAGACGTAGCCTTCTGCCGCGTCAGGGGAGCAGCAGACATGGTCTGCACTTTCCACTCCCAGAACCTGCCGGCTGACAGCTTCATAGCAGGCCCTGCGGTCCGGGCAGTAAAACCAGCAGCATTCATTAACAAGGAACTCAACCTTGTCCTTCTCCTGCCGGCTCAGGGCAGCCAGCCCGGGAAACTGCCTGTTCAGCCTGAAGTCCGGAACCACATAAGAGAATTCGCTTCTGTCCAGTTCCCGCACCAGACAGTCAAAATCCGTGATCACCTTTGTTGTCGAGGACACAAAATAATAAGCCGGATAATTCTTATGGATATAATCCAGAAGGAGGTCCGAATAAATGATGATCCCCGCCGGCGGATCTGTCTGTGCAAACAAGGCGCAGAGCCTGTTGCTGAGCGGATCCTGCAGGTGAAGGGGAGACAGCAGGCTGTTGCTGAATGTCAGTCTGGCACTGATTCCATAGCAGTCCAGCAGTTCCCTGACCTGCCGGGGATCGCAGCTGCCATAGCCGGCTCTGCCGCCGCCCCAGATACAGTCAGCAGGCGCCCCGTAAATGGAACCGATCTCGCACCAGCTGTAGAAATATTCTCTGTGCTCGAAAAATAAAGGGAGAAATACCTTATATAATTCATAGAATTCAAAAAGGCCCGGCAGATGAAAGAAGGCTTTGTTCCGTATCATGTGTATCCCGTTCCATTTCTGAAGATAGTGGTCATCTGGACTTTGTCTCCGTTGTTCCTTATAATATAGAAAGAATCAAAAAACCATTTGCGGAGATGAGTTAGATATGATTATAGCATCGGTGATAGCAGAATACAATCCGTTTCACAATGGGCACCGCTATCTTCTTGAGAAAGCCCGGCAGCTTACAGGAGCTGATTTCCTGATCGTAATCATGAGCGGAAGTTTTGTGCAGAGGGGGGCTCCCGCCTGTCTGGGGCGGGAGGTCCGCACCCGTATGGCCCTGGCCGGCGGCGCCGACCTGGTGATTGGCCTGCCCTGCTACGCATCCGTATCCAGCGCCGCTTTTTTTGCCGGCGCTGCTGTTAGTATCCTCGATCAGCTTGGCTGTGTGGACTATCTTTGTTTCGGCTGCGAAGACCCGCAGGCAGACCTCCTGCAGAAGACAGCCTCTCTGCTGCTTGATGAACCAGATTCCTATCAGCAGATTCTGAAAAAAGACCTGTCCCTTGGCATGAATTTTCCTTCTGCCCGGGCGGATGCCGTAAAGCGCCTTGCCGGCACGGACTGCGCCCGCATCCTTGAAGATCCCAATAATATCCTGGCAGTGGAATATATAAAGGCACTTCTGAGCCTGAACTCTTCTATCCGCCCGCTTCCCATTAAACGCACAGGCAGCTCTTATCATGATGAAGAGGCGGGCTGCGGTTATCCCTCTGCGGCAGCTGTCCGTCGATTGATCATGCAGGGGAAAACCGGCAAAATAAAACATCTGCTTCCGACTGAAAGCTTCCGGCTGCTTTTTTCCACAAATGACGCAGCCGAAGCGGACCGGGACATGCTGCCTGACCCTGCCTTTCTGGAAAGCGATGATTTTACCGATATGCTCTGCCTGCGGCTGATAGAGAACATGGATGATCTGGAAGAATTCTGCGGGGTTTCTCCGGCCTTTGCTGACAGGATCCGGTCCATGCAGCCTAAAATGACATCCCTTTCTGATCTTGCGCAGCAGCTTGCCGCCAGAAATTTCACCGGAACCGGTATCAACAGGGCTCTGTTTCACATACTTTTAAATCACAGGAAAAATATACTTTCCGCCTGGAGAGAAGATCAATACAGCGGCTATATACCCCTGCTTGGCATACGAAAGAACGCGTCAGCGGTTCTCGGCAGCATCTGTCCGTCTGCAAAAGTGGATCTGGTCATCCGGACCCGGGATACGGATAAAATAAGGGGGACTGCCCGACAGATCATGAAGTCTGATCAGCTGGCAGAAGAGATCTACCGGCAGATCTGGCAGAGAAAATATGGCCGGGCCACGCTGCCGGTTCTCTCCAGACCCTTCATAAGAATATAAAGCACCACAAAAAGGCAGAGCCCGCGGCAGGTTCTGCCTTTATACCGGTCTTTGTCCGGATCTTTATCAATTAGTCGATATCATCTATATCATCGTCGTCGATGTCATCATCAAAATCGTCATCCTGGAAAAGACGGCTGCGCAGAGAAGTCTTCTTTTTTTCTTTCTTTGCCGGTTTTTCTTCTTTCTGCTCCTGCGGCTCCTCTTCAGCTTCGTCCTCGTCACCGGTGATGTCATCTTCTGTGATCACCTCGTCGGCTTCTTCCTCTGTGGAATCCGCAGACGGATCGAATGTCTCATCTTCATCCGCTTCATCATCATCCGCGGCATAGTCTTCGCGCACAGTCTCTTCTGCTGTCTGTTCAGCAAGAGGACTGCTTCCCTTCATATTGTCCAGCTGAGCGGTCAGCGCGTCATGGTTCTCATTGAGCAGACGCATATTCTCCGAGAGGCCGCCGATCAGGGCATCGGAATTCTGTCTGGTTATATCTATGGAGTTGGAGACGGCAGTCTGGATATTCTGGATCAGGTCACGGGCATAGGTCAGGGAGCTCATTCTGACCTGGGCTGCCTCTGCATTGGCGCTGTCCACGATATCCTTAGCCTGCGCGTTAGCGTCATTTATCGTCTGTTCGGCCTTCTCATAGGCTTTGAGCATGATCTCATGATCGTCTACCAGAGCGTTGGCATATTCGGTCGTCTCATCGATCATCTTCTGCGCCTGATCCTTGGCATCGCTGATGATCTTATCCTTCTGCGCGATAATCTTCTGATAACGCTTGATCTCGTCAGGTGTCTTCAGTCTCAGTTCCGTCAGAAGCTCATAGAGCTCTTCCTTCGGCACAACGATCTTCGTCTGAGAAAAGGCTGCCGGCTTGCAGCCTTCGATAAATTCCTCAATATCATCTATCATCTGTTCAATTCTGCTCATCTATATTCTCCTTGCTTTTTAGCCTGGCTGTTTTCTCTTTCAGCTTATCTGCTACATATTTGGGTACGAAAAGACTGACATCCCCATCATACTTTGCAAGCTCGCGAACGGTACTGGAACTCAGATAGGAAAACCTCTGATCCGTAACGAGCAATAAGGTATCCAGATGCGGACGGACCGCACGGTTCGCCTGGGCCCACTGCAGCTCATATTCAAAATCTGTTACCGCCCTGATCCCGCGGACGATGATCCGGGCCTGCATAAGTTCGGCAAAATCGATCAGCAGTCCCTGATAGCTCATAACTTCGACGTTCGGGATGTCTTTTGTTACTTCTTTTAACATATTAACACGTTCATCAACGGAAAACAACGGTGTTTTTGAGCTGTTGTTCAGCACGGCAACAACCAGTTTATCTACCATCTGGGCAGACCTCCTGATTATGTCGATGTGTCCATATGTAACAGGGTCAAAACTACCGGGATAAATTGCTGTTCTCATACCTACTCCATTAATTTCCGGACAAATACATGCTGATTTGTCTTGTATTTTTTCTCTTTTTCAAGAGAGTAGCCGTACTGTGGAAGATAAGAAAAATCCGTTTCCAATGATGCTTCCGCAATAAGCAGGGTGCCTTCATGAAGAAGCGGCGATCCGGCAAGGCGGATAAGGATCTGCTTCTCAAGCAGCCTGTTGTAAGGCGGATCCATAAATATAATGTCAAAAGGGTTCTCTTCCTGTTCTAGCCTGCTGATGGCAGCCGAAGCATCGGTCTGCAGCAGCTTTCCTCTGTCTTTGAGGTTCGTGCGTTCCAGATTCTCCCTGATGCAGCTGCATGCCTGACGGTTTTTTTCAACAAAAACGGCAGCCTGTGCTCCACGGCTGAGTGCTTCAATGCCGATCGCACCGCTCCCGCTGAACAAATCAAGGAAACGACAGCCAAATATATCCGGAGATATCATGTTGAAAAGCGTTTCCTTGATGCGGTCTGTTGTCGGACGTGTATTCAGACCTTTTATACATTTTAAAGCAGTTCGCTTAGCGCTCCCCGCAATTACGCGCATAGATTTCACATCCTGTTAATATTGTATATTTTTCAGATGATTTGTCAATACTGTTTTGTATGTCTTTACAGAATGATCTGACCATCCGGGATTTTTCTTGTAAGTTTTTCTCTAAGCAGAGCATGCTCCGGGAGACCAAGTCCGGGGTCCTGCTGCAGCAGTTCATGGACTGCCCGAGACGCCTGCACCAGGATCTCCGAATCAGAGAAAACATCTCCGATCGTAAAATCCAGACTTCCGCTCTGCCGGGTTCCGAAAAATTCTCCCGGCCCGCGGAGGGCAAGATCCGCGCGGGCGATTTCAAAACCATCCTTTGCCGTCATCATCACAGAAAGCCTCTGCTGGATCTGTTCTGACTGCTTTCCGCAGAGAAATATGCAGTAGGACTGAGCCCTGCCTCTCCCGACCCTGCCCCGCAGCTGATGAAGCTGGGCCAGACCAAAGCGCTCGGAATTCTCTATCATCATCACCGTGGCGTTTGGACAGTCAACGCCTACTTCTATCACGGTCGTGGAGACCAGAATATCTATCTGCCCGTGATAGAAGCGGTCCATGATGTCATTTTTTTCCATGCTTTTCATCTTGCCGTGAATATATTCTATCCGCAGGCCGGAAGGCATGGCTCTTCTAAGTTTTTCCGTATAATCCTGTACATTCTGCGCATCGACCTGCGGGCTGTCCTCCACCATGGGGCAGACAACGTAGGCCTGGTGACCGCTCTGCACCTCCTTTAAAAGGAAATGGAAGGCTGCCATGCGCTTTTGCTCGCCGATCACGCAGCTTTTGATCCGCGGCCTTCCGGCGGGGATCTCATCTACAACAGATATATCCAGATCGCCATAGACGATGATAGCCAGCGTACGGGGGATAGGAGTTGCGCTCATGACCAGCATGTGCGGAGTATCCCCGGCTTTCATGGCAAGCGCTTCCCGCTGATGGACTCCGAAACGATGTTGTTCATCAGTTACGATCAGGGCCAGATTTTCATAGAGAGCTTTCTTCTGAAAAAGAGCCTGGGTTCCGATGGCGATATCCGCTTCCCCCTTTTCGAGAGCTTTATATGCTTCTCGCTTCTGGGATGCTGTCATAGAACCGGTGAGCAGCAGGCATCTGACGCCAAAAGGTTCCAGCATGGGGGCCAGTTTTTCATAATGCTGTCTTGCCAGCACTTCTGTCGGTGCCATGAGGGCACTCTGATAGCCGGACAGAGCTGTGTCCAGCATGGCCAGGGCAGCCAGTATCGTCTTTCCGCTGCCGACATCTCCCTGCACAAGCCGGTTCATGGGCCTGTCATCGCGCAGATCCGCCGCGATCTCCCCCCATACCCGCATCTGGGCCCCCGTCAGCTGATAGGGAAGAGACTTAATAAAATCATCCACGCCAGCCGCGCAGTCTATGAAATAGTGGCTGACGCTTTCTTCGTTCTCCCGGCGGAGGAAAGCCATCTGCAGGCAGAAATCAAAGAACTCGTCAAAAACGAGACGCTTTCTGGCGAGGCGCAGGCTTTCCGGATCTTCCGGAAAATGGATCTGTCGGAGAGCGAAATTCTTTTC
Source organism: uncultured Eubacteriales bacterium (assembly GCA_900317095.1). GTDB lineage: Bacteria > Bacillota > Clostridia > Lachnospirales > Lachnospiraceae > UBA2912. The sequence goes on from ONFL01000004.1 coordinate 33,698, forward strand.
GGCGAGTGCATATTTCTTTCTAACTTCAGATGTCAGGGAATCTGCCTGCAGGTCCATGCCGGCAAGCAGCTGCTTCATGGATTTTCTAAGGAACTTCTGGGAAAGACCTGCCGTCAGCGGGTAAACCGGCTGCAGGCTGCCCCTGAGCTCCTGATATTCTGCAGGGGTAAAGACGGTCGGATGATAGATACATCTTCTCCCTCTTTTCTGCAGGATCTTACCATAAAAAACATATTCGGAACCGATATGCAGATTTCTGACGATATAAGGATCATGCATCCAGACCGCCTGGACGAAAGCGGATCCGTCCCGCAGGGACAGGACCGTAAGAGAAGCCCCTGCCCTTGCCGCAGATGTGGTCAGCGTCACAAGATAGGCGCCCTCCTCCTGTTCATCATGGGACCTGTCAGCTATGCTGACCGGTTCCGGATAAGAGCAGTAAGTTCTGGGATAGTATCCGAGCAGATCCCCGGCGGTAATGATGCCTGCCTTTTCCAGGATCTTAGCGGTCTTGGGACCGATCCCCCGGATCATCGTTACAGGATCTTCTGCTTTCATCTATGTCTTCCTTTATTTATTCGGCGGAAATTACATAATAGTAAATAGGCTGGCCGCCGTTATAGACCTCAACATCGCAGTCCGGACAAAGCTGTCCGATCTTCTCTGCCAGGGCGCTGCAGCTTTCATCTGTTACGTCTGCTCCGTGATAGAGGCTGATGATCTCTGTATCCTCGTCAGCCATGGCCTTAACGCAGTCGATAACCGTCTGATCAATATCATCTCCCACCGCGAGCAGCCCCTTATCACCGATACCCATGATATCACCCTCTTTTATCTGCTTTCCGTCTATCTCGGTATCGCGGATAGAATAAGTAACCTGGGCACTTCTGATCTTCTGCATCTCTTCGATCATACGGGCACTATTCTCTTCCGGAGTCTCGCCCTCTATATAATTAATGATAGCTGCGATGCCCTGGGGAATATTCGTTGAAGGAATCACAACGACCCGGCAGTCTTTGGCAAGCTCGGCCGCCTGCTGCGCAGCAAGAATGATATTCTTGTTATTGGGCATAACATAGACCGTCTTCGCGTGAACCTTCTCAACCGCATCGAGAATATCTGCCGTGCTGGGATTCATGGTCTGGCCGCCTTCTACAACAAAGTCAACTCCAAGATCCTGGAAGATCTTGCTGATGCCTTCCCCGACGGAAATAGATACAAATCCGGTCTCTTTCATAGGAACAGCAGCGGATGCTTCTTTTTCATCCTCTTTCTTCTGCTCCTCGGCCAGCTTCTCGGCATCCTTAAACAGACGCTCATGGTGTTCCTCGCGCATGTTGTCTATCTTCATGCTGGTCAGCGAACCATAACTCAGACCCTTCTGGATGGCAAGACCGGGATCGTTGGTATGTACATGAACCTTCACGATATCTTCATCGGCGACGCATACGATGGAATCTCCGATCGAACTTAAGTAGGCCTTGAACTGCTTCTCATCTTCATCGTCAAATTTCTTTTCAAGCATAACGATGAACTCGGTGCAGTAGCCGAATTTAATATCTGCGGTCTCGATCTCATCCAGCCCCATCTTCCGCTCCGGAACAGGCTGGCCGTTTGTGGTCGCAGAGGATGTATCCAGTTCCTGTGCGTCGTCCTCGCCGATCATATATGCGTAGGCGCCTTCCAGGACAGTCATCAGACCCTTTCCGCCGGAATCAATGACGCCTGCCTGCTTAAGGACAGGCAGCATCTCCGGCGTAATACTCAGCATGTAATTCCCGTGCTCTATGATCTTCTGGAAAGCCTCTGTCAGGTCGGAAGAAGATTCCAGAATGTCTCCGGCCTTCTCGGAAATACCTCTGGCAACGGTAAGGATCGTACCTTCCTTGGGCTTCATAACTGCTTTATAGGCTGTCTCACTGGCCCTGCGCAGCGCACGCTCCAGGACAGGTCCGTCCAGTTCTGTCTGCTCTTTGATCTCACGGGTAAATCCGCGGAAGAGCTGGGAAAGGATAACACCAGAATTCCCGCGGGCTCCGCGCAGAGCACCCTGGGAGATAGCCTTCGCGAGACTGGCCATGGTCGGCTCGTCGATCGCTGAAACCTCTCTGGCTGCGGACATGATCGTCATCGTCATATTCGTTCCTGTATCACCGTCCGGTACCGGAAATACATTCAGTTCATTTATATATTCTTTATTCTTATCAAGTCTCTTTGCACCGGAAAGGAACATGTTTTTCAACATGCTCGCGTCTATTCTGTTGATTTTCACAATATATCCTCCTTAAAGAGCAGATCAATCTATGACACGGACACCTTCAACATAAATGTTGATCTTATTGATGTGCATGCCGGTAAATTCCTCTACCTTATACTTTACTGTCTCCATCAGATTGTCAGCAATCGTGGCAATGCTGACGCCATACACAGTAATAATATGAAGGTCAATATTGATCTGACTGTGATCCAGAATTGTGACTTCAACACCTTTGGTGATGCTCTCTCTTTTCAGAAGCTTGACAAGACCATCCTTCA
>ONFL01000019.1 GCA_900317095.1 uncultured Eubacteriales bacterium
AACCGAGGCCGGCGCAGAGTACTTCACACCGTCCGTAACCGTTACATCAGGCGGGGCTGCCAAAGGAGCACAGGCCGGCACAAAGAGCAATTCTCTGACAGCACAGGATACCGCGGCAGCAGGCGCCAACAGCGCTGCCTTCAGCAATGCCTATGATAAGCCGGAGAATCCGCTGACAGGTATCGTAGAAAAGAATGGTCCATTCCTTCTGATCGCGGTCATTGCCATTGTCGGCATTGCCGGTTTTCTGGTTGACAGAAGACGCAGATTAGGCCGCTGATCCTTTCTTAAAGTACAGATATGACAAAAATTATAACCAGACGGGCAAAGGGCATTTGCCGGGCAGGTATGGCCTGCCTGGCAGCCTTTCTGCTTTTTTATATGGGCAGCTTTTACGCGCAGGCAAAGACGGCCTCTGTGAGCCTTCCGGTCCGCCAGGAGGTCAGGGACCGGGAAACAGGCAAAGCACAGACAAATTCCATGTTCATTATAAGCTGACCGCACAGGACGGGGCGCCTCTTCCGGCAGGTGCAGAAGGAAACTGCCTGGAGTTTTCTGTTCAGGGAACTGGCAGTTATGTGCTGTCCTGGGATCAGATGCCCGGGGAAGGCAGTTACCGCTATGAGCTCCGGGTGTCCGGATCCGACGCCGCGCAGCTGCAAAGCAGTCCGGACCGGCTGCAGATCCTGATCCGGGTCTCGGATGAATATGGAGCAGAAGCTGCAGTATATCTGTCAGATGGGAAAAAGGGAGACCTGTTCTTTTCTCACACCTGCCTGCAGAAGACGCCGGAGACGAAAGGCGGAGGAAAGACAAATCCCTCCGTACCCGGGCAGAAGCGGCAGCAGACCCCCAAAACGGGGGATGAGACAAATATGATCTTTTATTTCCTGCTGATGGGAATCTCTGCTGCCTTTATCATTGCCGCGCTTCTCCTTAAGAAAAACAAAAACATTGAGAGAAAAAAACATAGCAAAGCAGATCATTAATGGTATACACAGCATAGTGAATATTCTCGTTCTGGCAGTCCTGCTGGCACTGCTCGCTTTTTCTGCCTATGTGCAGTGGGACAGCAGGCAGTCCCTGCAGGAAGCATCCGCCGGAACTTATGCCATGTATAAACCGAACGACGCGGAGCATCTGACTTTCAGTCAGCTTATGGACCGGAATCCGGATGTCTTCGCGTGGCTGACTTTAAATGGAACAAATGTGGATTATCCCCTGGTCCAGGGCAGTGATAACACAAAATATATAAATACCTCTGCAAAGGGGGATTTTTCGCTTTCCGGAGCCATTTTCCTGGACTGGCGCTGCAGAAGAGATCTGACAGGGGCTGTCTCCATCCTATATGGTCATCATATGGAGGACGATGCCATGTTCGGCGGCTTCGACAAATATGCGGATCCTGCATATTTCGACAGCCACCGGCAGGGAACCCTTTTCCTGGACGGGAAGGAACATAAGCTGAATGTCTTTGCTTTTCTGGAGGCAGATGGATATGATACTGCTGTTTACGACCCGTCCTCCGGCTATGAGCAGAGAGACTCCTATCTGCAGATCCTTCGCGGCGCCTCCCTGGTTTACCGGGAAGATTTTGACAAAGAGCTTCCCATCCTGCTGATGAGTACCTGTGAGGCCGGTGTCACAAACGGCAGAATGATCCTGGCAGCGACCATAGGTCCGGCAGAAGATGTGACGGCATCGCCCCAGGAGGTGCCTGCCGGCAGAGACTGGCAGCGGGCTGTTCTTATCGTTCCTGCGGCCGGGCTTCTGCTGCTGATCCTGCTGATATGCAGGAAGAAATCAAAGAAGAAAAAGGAAAAAGAACAGACGATGGAAAGTATGCAAAAAGAACAGATACAGGAGCCGGCTGGAAATGAGAGCAGACAGAAAGCTCCGTCCATCTGGTCTGACCTGCTGAGCCTGCTGCTTAAAATAGGCGGGATCCTGCTGGCATTTGTTCTCATCTTTACATTCCTGTTCGGCATATACAGACAGACCGGCACCGCCATGGCAGGCGCAGTCCATGACCGGGATCTTGTTTTTTATTACCGTCTGGACAAGGCGCCGGATGTCAGGGACCTCGTGGTTTATGAAAGGGCAGACGGCCAGGAGTGCCTGGGCCGGGTAATCGCAGGCGGTGGAGACAGCGTGGATGTGACAAGTGAAGGCCTGAAGATTAACGGCTACCTGCAGCAGGAAGACTATGTAAAAGGGCAGACTCTGGCTTTCACCGGCGGCATCAGCTATCCGCTGCAGCTGCAGACGGACGAGTATTTCATCATGGGAGACAACCGGGAACAAAGTCAGGACAGCCGCTATTTCGGCGCTGTCTCCAAAGAACAGATAAAAGGGCGGGTAATCACCGTTCTCCGGCGGCGGGATTTCTAAGCCGCCGGGCTCTTTTTAAGAGAAAAGAAAAAAATAAAAAAAGTGCTTGCAAAATAGAAACAGCTGGTATATAATAATCCATGTCGCCAGTCATAACGGCGGCGGGAATGCGCCTTTAGCTCAGCTGGAAGAGCACCTGACTCTTAATCAGGGTGTCCGGGGTTCGAGCCCCCGAAGGCGCACGAATTTGAAAAGCCTTGAAACCTCAGCATTTATGCGGGTTTCAGGGCTTTTTTGCTGACGCAGAGCAGAACGAATGTTCGACCCAAAATAGATCAAATAAGGTTAAAAACCGTTAAAAAATGTGACACCCACTGTGACACCCTAAAGGGCAGCATTGAAGGAATACGAATTTCCATTCAGCATTGACAGGCCTAAGAAGGGGCTGTCGCACGGGCACTGAAGATGCTCTCTGCTCTGGAACCCCTTTTGTAACGATATGCTATAATATTTTGTATAGCTGAAAGTTATGAGCGGCGTGCTGTTTACAGATCATGTTTTTCCTGGGAGTATTTCCAACAGATAACAGAAAAAATCCGGAAGGAATGAGGAGATATGCCTGAAAATGAATATCTGATTTCGGAAAAGCCAGGCAAGGCATTGCTTCGTTTTGCTGTTCCGATGATCATCGGCAATTTTTTTCAACAGACTTACACGATGGTGGATTCAATGGTAGTCGGCCGCTATGTGGGAGAGAATGCCCTCGCAGCGATCGGCGCCTGCTATTCCTTCACAAACATCTTTATCTGGTCGGCGGTGGGAGGCGGTATCGGTTCCTCTGTTGTTGTGAGCCGGCTCTTTGGAGAGAGAGATTATAGGAGAATGGTGACGGCAGTCCGTACTGCCCTGACTATGTTCCTTCTGATCAGCGTGGGACTGCTCGTCATCGGCCTGGCAGTCAGCCGCCCGGTTATGGTCCTTCTGCGCACACCGACTGAGTCACTGGATGATTCCCTGGTATATCTGAACATTTATTTTCTGGGGCTTCCGTTCCTGTTTCTCTACAACATTATCTCTTCGATGTTCAACGCGCTTGGCAATTCCTGCGTTCCGCTGTATTTTCTTATTTTTTCCTCGGTACTGAACATTTTTCTGGATATCTGGTTCGTAAAGAGTTTTCAGATGGGAGTTGCGGGTGTAGCATGGGCTACTCTGATCGCGCAGGGAATCTCTTCTGCGGCATCCTTTACAGTTTTGCTTCAGACCTTGAAAAAATATACAGCCGAACGGAAACTGCCCCTGTTCGACAGCACCCTGGCGAAGCAGATGTGGGCAGTTGCATGGCCTTCGACCGTGCAGCAGTCTACCGTTTCAATTGGCATGATGGTCGTGCAGTCCGTCGTGAACACGTTTGGAGCTGCAGCGCTTGCAGGATATTCGACCGGAATGCGGATTGAAAATTACTGCTGCGTACCGTGGACAGCCTTTAATTCTGCCATATCGACTTATACAGCGCAAAACTTCGGAGCCAAAAAAAGCGAGCGGATCCGTGCAGGTTTTGCCAGCATCAGCAGAATGATCCTTGTCTGTTCCGTTGTATTTTTTGTTGTTCTGCAGGCTGCCGCACACCCAATCATGCGCATTTTCCTCGGCGGCAACCTTACATCGGAAGCGGAACGGGTCGGCGTCGCCTATATTCGGTGGGATGGCATTTTTATAGGACTTCTGGGATTCAAGATGGCTATTGACGGAACGCTCCGCGGTGCTGCCGATACGAAAGCATTTACGATTGCAAACCTTGTCAATCTAGGAACGCGCGTCGTCCTCTCCTTTACCCTGGCGCCAATTGTCGGAATACAGATGGTTTGGATTGCTTCGCCAATCGGTTGGGGGATCAATGCACTGATTTCCGGGCTGCATTTAAGGAAAACGAAGTGGTTTTGGGGGAAATGACAAGTTGAAGCGGTAAACGAAAGCCGGACACAGCGCACAAAACAGCAATGTCAACAAGATCGTCAGCTTGAAGTATCCCTGCATGTAGCTTTTCCTGTTCTGGTTTGCGAACGCAGATGATCCGGACCTGGAGAAACTGCTGGATGCTTTCCATATCCGGATCGAGAAAAAACTGTACACAGATGGCGAGATACGTAAGCTGAAGAAGGATATCAAAAGCTTCTAGGTACGGCTTAAGTACGTTGTATTATTTTGAGGGCCGCCTCCTGTAAATGCCTTAAATAGGGAATTTGCAGGAGGTTTTTCATTATTTTATGTGGCAAAGACGGGTCCTATCACAAAAACTGTTAAGTCTCATTGACAACTATTGATGGCAGAAACATTGACCACAGCTGGAATCAGTACAATCAGACAAAGGCATTCCAGGTCGATATGCTCATGACAACTCAGACTTTCCAGGAAAAGAATTCACTGCTTAAAATACCGGATTCATTTCGCAAGATCATTATGTGTTTACACACAAATATAGTAAATGACATCGGCCTTCTTTCCCTCGGCGATTGCCACACCTCTGCAGAGATATACCGGAGGTTTGAAGCCCCCTGAACATTTCAGAAAAAATCTGCGCCAGGGAGCTGCCATGGTGTCTTTTCATAGGCCAATAGAAAATCGCTCATTCACAGGCATCACTTGCGGCCTGCTGCGTCGAAGGCCGCCTTGGAGACATACTTGGATGGGTCGAAGCCGGGAAGCGGTGAAAGCCTGTGGTCCTCCCCGAGGAAGTTGTCGCGTCCGTGGCCCTCGACGATGACGCGCTGCCACACGTCGCCCCACATGGCCTCGTACTTACACTGGGCACGCTCGAAATATTCGGCAGCGATGTCAAGCGCCTCCTCCATCAGCCCAGGTGTTCAGGTGCCCGATATCACGGACGATGTCAGCGGGATATCGGATTCTGTGCGGCTGAAATCACCTTCGAGCGTGAAATGCTTAATGAGCTTGCAGTAAGAGGAATCATAGGTGTTAAAGTTCTCGGGGAGCTGCGCGTTGGTTCCATAGAAGCAGTCATCCCTCGGTTCATACCCGGAGCCGATTATATACTTATTGGCATAGGCGGCTATCTCGGAAGATTCTCCCATTTCAAGGACATACTCACCGAGGATCTGAGAGAACGCGCCATGACCCGGCACCCCGATCCTGGCCAGGAAGCCGTTTGTCGAGAAAAGTTCCATGGCCGCCATCAGATAGGCTGTGTCAAGATAAGCCCACGTATAGGTCATGGTGCCCAGGATGTCCTCCGGGGTGATCGGGTCACCGCCCACGACCCTGTTTGCGATCTCGGTAATCTGCCTGAGACGGGTGTTCTCGAACCGGCCGGCAAGTTTGACAGGCTCGTCAGGTTTGCCATTCTTCACAACAGTCTTTTTATCTTTCTTTCCAAACATTCTGACTTTTCCTCCATCGGCCCATGCGCCGCTCCGCGGCCGGCGGCAGGGTAAAATTCACAATTCCTGTATATATAGAAAAAAGAACAGTATTTGGGATAAAAACTATTGACACTATCAACGGAGATAATGAAAAACGGAAAGATTGACATACACAGACAAAATAATTTCATATATTGAAAAGAAGTATAACCGGAAGCCCGAGTATCTCTGGAAACGATATCCCGGATATGTAGTGTTCCGTCAGGAAGATAACCGTAAATTGAAAAAGAGACCGGCGTAAAAACTTAACAGAAATAGTCAGGATTCTGTGCGGATATTAACGGAGTTCGATTAATGAGAAACTGACAGCGGATAAGAGAAGCGGATAGATCAGGATCTGAAGAATAAAAAAATGGAGAAATATCATATTTTTCCTGCAAACTTCGAGGTAATAAAACGAACGGGATCTGTGCGGTCCGGGATGATCTCCGGAAGCTGTGATTTACTGTATGCAGGCGGTACAGGACGAGATTGTTGGATATGGGGACAATCTATTGACAAAGAGCGCATTTAGAGTAAATTATAAAAGCAGGTGCGAAACATGAAAAAAAATTAAATTTCGGAAGTGAAAAAATGAACTATATAGAACGCCCAGGTTATATGCAGCGGATTCTGGATCTGATGGGAACACCGGATATCAAGATCATCACAGGTGTGCGCCGCAGCGGGAAGTCCGAACTGATGAAAGCCTATATTCGAAGGATTACAGAGTCTCAGGATGATGCGAATATCATATTCGTGGATTTCTTTGATTTGAAATATGAGAATCTGAAGGACTACCATGCCCTGTATAATTATATCGAAGGGTTATATGATCCTTCAAAAAGGAATTACGTATTTGTAGATGAGGTGCAGCTTTGTGACAAGTTTGAGCTTGCCATCAACAGTCTTCACGCTTCCCGGAAATACGATATCTATGTCACTGGTTCTAATGCATTCCTTTTAAGCTCAGATTTAACGACACTGTTTACAGGAAGATATATCGAGATTCATGTGTTTCCGTTCAGTTTTGCGGAATTCTGCCGATATTATTCAGATGAGAAGGATACGGAGAAACTGTTCAATGAGTATGTGATTAAAGGCGGATTGGCCGGCTCCTATGAATACAGAACGGACAGGGACCGGGTAAGCTACATCAGAGATGTGTATGATACGATTATCAATCGTGATCTGGTGACAAAGTACAGACTGCCAGATACGACAACACTGGAGCTTTTGGCAGAGTTTATGATGGACAACGTTTCCAATCTGACTTCTCCCAATAAGATCAGTGATACGCTGACCACAAATACAGTTGCCACGAACCATAAAACCGTCGGGAATTATATCAGATATCTTTGTGATGCCTATGTTTTCTATGGTGTACGCAGATATGATATCCGCGGCAGGAAATACCTGAAAACTTCCGTGAAGTATTATCTGAGCGATACCGGAATTCGTTTTGCAAGGCTCGGCAGGAGAAATCTGGATTATGGCAGAATGTATGAGAATATCGTCTGTATTGAACTGATGCGCAGAGGCTATGAGGTTTATGTCGGTAAGCTCTATAAGAAAGAAGTAGATTTTGTCGCTCTTCGAGGAGATGAAAAGCTCTATATCCAGGTCAGTGATGATATTACCAGTCCGAAAACTTTTGAACGGGAATACGATCCGCTTCTGAAGATCAAAGATGCTTATCCAAAGTTGATTTTGGCCAACACAAGACATGAGACATATGATTATGAGGGAATTAAAATCTATAATCTTCCGGATTGGCTATTGCAGAAAGAATAAGGCTTCCGCTATCGTATAGAAACATTATCCTGTGTACACCTGTCTGGTGGGAAACGATGGATTCTGCAGGATCCTGCACGGTGTGATTGACGGCAAAGAAAAGGTTAATCTGTCTGACCTTGGACTTGGAGCGGCCGGCTGTCAGGGAAATGAGGCTGTAACAGCCCTGCAAAACTATTTTAAAGGGCAGTTTGGAGTAGATTTAAACAAGAATGATGTTTCCACCAATACGAAAAGTCCGTTAGTTACTCCTTCAAACAGCTGATATGGAAGACCGCCGTATCAACAGCGTCCGCAAAGATCTGGTGATCGGAGACCTGCGTATTTCTTTTCAGAAGCGCGCGGGGGACATCTGCATGCAGATCCCTCTGACAGGCATGGCTTTTTATCACCCGGAGCAGGGCAGAGAGGACATCCGTTTCCGGATAGATGCGCCGGACAAAGAGAAAGGGCAGAGAGTGAAGCTGCTCTGGGGATCTGAAGATTTTGCCCTTCCCACATTTCTCTATCAGCGGAAAGACGGGGATTACGACTGGATTACCAGGCAGAGGGACAGGAGTCCCGGCCTGGCCTTCCGCATCCGCCGGGACTGGAGGGAATTTGTTCTTTATGAGGACGGGACCAGAAGCGGAGGGGAGCGAGCTTTTCATGAGTTTGGCTCCCTCTTTGATTATGCGGTTCTTGGGCATCATGGATGTGTTTTTCACGGCGTAGTCATGGAGTATCAGGGCAGGGGCATTCTGGTCATGGCGGCTGCCGGGACAGGCAAGACAACCCACACCCGGCTGTGGCGGGATTACCGCAATGCGCTGATTCTTAACGGAGACCGCTGTCTGTGCCGCTGCCTGGACGGGACCTGGTATGCCTACGGCATGCCCTGGGCCGGTTCATCCGGCGAATATATAAACCGGCGGGTGCCGGTATCCTGTCTGGTGCACCTGCATCAGGGAGCGGAAAATGCGGTCCGCCCCCTGTCCGTTTTTGACGGGACTATGCGCCTGCTGCAGCGCGTCTTCGCGCCTGCCTGGCGGGGCCGGATGCAGGAAAAGGCTTTTTCCTATTGCGAAGAGATGGCGGCCCGGATCCCGTCTTTTGATTTTTACTGCAGGCCGGACCCGGAGTCGGTCACAGCTTTGGAAGCTGCCCTGCGGAAGCATAACATTTGCTTATGGCTGATCATATAGATACAAAAAAGGAAAATCCCGGAAGTTCTGTCAGGACCCAGATC
>ONFL01000049.1 GCA_900317095.1 uncultured Eubacteriales bacterium
ATGAATACGGCCAGGTTTCTTATGCCCATTTTCACCCTCCACGATTTTCTTTATTTACTGCTTGACTTTTTATTAGCAGGCTATTGTCTCATTTTCCACAGTTTCATTGATATCGCAACTGCTGATCTCAGGTTTTAAAACCGGATAACGCATCTTTGCCTCTCTGATATTGCCGGCGCAGAACTACAATTTGCAGAATTATTCAGATGTTCCTGTCTGCGTCTCTATTTCAAATAGAACTTTTCTTGAATTCTCCGGGTGATGGTGTTACTCTGCAATCAGCAGAAAGAGACTGACCGCCGGCAGCCGGGAGGACAGGAAGAAAAAGCCAAACCCCGGGACCAGAAAAAAGAGGTGTCACATGAAAGAGATCGGCGCAATCATCACATCCTACCGGAAGATGGCGCACATGTCACAGATAGAACTTGCAGACAGGCTTCAGAAAGACGGCATTGATGTCAGTTCCAAGAGCGTTTCCGCCTGGGAGACCGGGAGAAATGAGATCTCTGCGCGGGTCTTCCTGCATGTGTGCCGGATTCTGCAGATTCCGGACTGCCTGGAGGAATATTTTGGCAGTAATCCAAACAACCCGCTTGCCATGTTGAATGACGAAGGGAAACAAAAAGCACTCGCCTATATCGACATGCTGATTCACCCGGTAAGCTACGTCAAGGAAACGAACGTGATCCCGCTGTCAGCTCCTGCTGACAGCTCTTCCATGATCCGCCTGCGGCTCTACGACGCAAGGGTGTCCGCCGGACACGGAGATTTTCTTGATTCCGATTATTACACAACCATCGAAGTGCCCTCAAAAGATGCAAAAGGCGCCGACTTTGCCGTCACGATCAGCGGGGACAGCATGGAACCGCTTTTCCATGATCATGAAATGGTTTTCGTGCACCGGCAGGAGACGCTGGATGACGGGGAGATCGGAATCTTCTCGCTCAATGACAATGCGTATATCAAGAAACTTAAGAATGGCAGTGACGGAACATTTCTGATTTCGCTGAATCAGAGATATGATCCGATTCCGGTGCATCCTGGCCGCGATGCCTTCCGAATCTTCGGAAAGGTCTGCCGGGCTTTCCGGTGACCATCCTGTGGTCAATAAGAGCCTTATCCTGGTTCGCTGTGTGCTGCGGCACGAAATACACTGCCAGCACAGAGAGACGGCTTGAGATGGATATCTATGAGTGCAAAAATCACCACACCATCCATGCGAACCCGATGATCAGGGGGAGCGTGACAATGGAAAGGATCGTGGAGAGTGCGACGGTCTCCACTGCGCAGGCGTAGTCACTATCATGAAGCTGGGCATAGACGGCCACATTGCTGCCGACCGGGCAGGCCGAGGCGATAAGGATCGCTATTTTGAGTTCGATCAACGTATCCGGCACAAGGCCGAGCAGCAGCATCGCCGCCAGAGGACAAGCGATCATGCGGACCACAGAAACCAGGTAAAGTCTGGGCTTTCCAAACATTTTCAGAGCGTCGGTCTGCGCCAGATATATTCCGATAGTGAACATGGCCAGCGGCGTGTTGAGGTCTGCGATATATCCGATGCATTTTCCGGCCACGGAGGGCATGGGAATGCCCGTCAGGAAGAAGAAAAGGCCGATCAGAATCGCGATCATGAAGGGCGCTTTGATAAGCTTTACCGCCATGGCCTTGCATCGTTTTCTAAAGTCAGCTTTCCGGGCAGTGTTCCCGCTATTCTCACGGAAGCCGGGCACATTCCCCTGCTCGTCTGCCCGCTCCAGCAGTGATACGCCATAAGTCCACTGCAGCAGATTGAGGAAAGCGATGAAGGCCGCGATATAGAAAACGGCGCCATTGGACAGAGTAGACGTGATCAGTGGTACACCAAAAAAGCCGGGATTGGAGAATGCCCCGGCAAAATTTTCGATGGCGTTCCTTCCGAGGATAAGCCTCGATAAGAGCATGGAAGCAAGCAGAATGATCAGAGCCATCACAGCGCTGATGCCAAGCCCTGCCAGGCGCTCCGGGGTCTTCTCCACCAGAAAGCCGTTGATGATGACACAGGGAAGAGAAAGATAGAGCAGAATATTGCCAAGATTCCTGCTGCCTTCCAGGCTGATCTTCTTCCCCCTGAACATCAGATACCCGACGCCGGACAGGAGGAACATGATGACGACCTGCCGGAAAATGGTGACGATAATTTCCAATGAACTTTTCTCCTGCTGATAATGCGCTTATTATAGCACATGCCGCGGATTCTATTACTTTTCCCTTGCTCTTCCCGTACCTTCTTCATGCGCTGAGCAGATGTCAATCAGACCGAGATGAGATCACCCCATCCAGCTAACGATCTCCTGCTCAAGTTTGCAGTTGTGTTGCAGCATATAGAGAACTGTATCGCGATATAATCCGGCTCCTGCCAGGTTTTCTGCCTTGGCAATATCGTTTTTTTGTAGCGGCTTTGTGTAGTTTCGGTACTCTTTTAGTTCCGGGATTCCCATGGCGTATGGTTCGAAGTGAATGCCGGTTCCTCTCTTCAGGTTTTCCAGGATCAGGAACCCGTCCGGATCGATATCGCCAAAGTGGAGCCACTTCACCTGGGGATTATCTTCTGCCAGCTTCTGGATCATCCGCTGTTTCAGGGTGTTGTGATAGCCGGAGAGGTAGATCAGAAAGCAGCTCTCTTTCTGCAGGCGGTTGAAGGATGTCAGGTTTTCTATCGTCATAATGGCATCTGCCTCTACCCGGAACTCCTCCACCTGCTGCAGAGTCTGGGTTGGTAATGCCATCGGCAGATCTGCCCGCAGTGTTATGTTTTTATTTCCCGCGAAGCGGATCGTGCCGTTTCCTTTGATGTAGATATAGGAAGGATTCATATAGACCTGATGTTCCTCCAGCAGGACTATCTCCTGCTCCCGCTTGTCATCGATATCGGCTAACAGCGCTTTGTAATCTCCATACTCCTCCATGATCCTGCATACCCGCGTGCGGTACTTCTGCCCGAAGAGTTTGCTGTCGCCCAGCACGGCAATGGACAGTTCTCTCTCCAGGATGTCCTCCCGGTTTGAACCGATCCGCACTAGAAGGTTTAAAATGGGCTCCGCTGTTTCCGGCGGATACTGAACCTTGCGCCCATTCGAAAGCCTGTTCAGCTGAGCCAGACAGAATCGGTCCGTCAGCTCACCATGTCCGAGCCATCTCTGAAAGAATTCTCTCTGTGAGGCAATTTCATCCGCCAGAGGTTTCCGATGGAGAATGCGGTAATACTCCGGCAGGCTTTCCGCTGCCGCGCCAATCTTCACAATGGTA
>ONFL01000038.1 GCA_900317095.1 uncultured Eubacteriales bacterium
CCCACCATGACGAGCACAAAAGCAGTTATGATCATAATGACCTGCCAGGTGCGGGATGTTACCGCATAACCGGCTGCAAAGACCAGTATTAAAAATGAAATCGTACTGCTATAGCCTATCACTGCTTCCAGCAAAAGCAGTTTTTTATTGTTCACTTCCTCAGCTTTCTGCAGCCTGAGCAGATTCTCCTCTGCCATATCTTTATAATGATCCATATCCAGCCGCTCCCCGCTCAGGAGCTCATTGACATTTATGCCCAGCTCTTTGCAAAGATCCAGCATAATGGACACATCCGGCATGCTTTTCCCTTTTTCCCATTTGGAAACCGCACGATCTGTCTTTCATCACAGGTTCCCTGGGATACAGCCGCAATTCAGTAAACGGATACATGATGGATGGGATCTATCTCAATGAGACCGTCAGCGCGGGACTGACGTCCAAGCCGGTCATTCGCCTGGATTCTGACAATCTGATGCTTGCCGGGATCAATGATATAGTGGACATCACCCTGGATTTTCAGATAGAGGACAAGGATTACAATACTGTCGCCCTGACAGGCCCGCTGGTCATAAAGACGAATCTTGCCGGATCCTGGGATTATGAGAAGGATACCTACGCCGCCTGGCTGCAAAAAGGCCGGGCGCCGGGCGGACTTCCCATAAAGCTAGAACAATTCAAAGAAGAAGAACTCTTCAGCCAGAATGATGTTCATATCTCTTCCGCCGCTCTCTTCAGCAATGGGGACGAGAAAGCACTCCGTCTGGAGGTCGAAAATACCAGTGATACGGATATCTGTCTTTCTGTAAATGATATAGCCATAAATGAATTGACAATAGCCGGCGGAGGCTGGACCCGCTCTTATATCAACAAAGGCCATCGCGGCTTTATAGATCTGACTTTCTGAGCCCTTGTCATTCCTGCAGGGCGTGTTACAATTTCTTTATAAAAATGCAGAAGGAGGCAGCGGTAAATGACCCGGCGGCCGGCATGGACCTGCCGCAAATGCGGCTATAGCAATCGCATCAGTCTGGACAGCATATATGATACACAGGCCGCCTGGCAGAACGGACAGGCGCCCGTGGACCGGGAGGCCTTCATCCATGCCCTGAAAGTACGCACAAGGGAAGTCGAAAAAGAAAAGAAAAAGAAAAATTGACTGTTTATTTTCTCACTCTCGTAAATCAACTTGTCCTCTGCAGCAGGACAACAACCTCTGTGTGCTGCGTAAAAGGGAACATGTCCACCGGCTGGATCTTCTCCGCCTTCCAGCCTTCTTTGCGGAAAAGCTCCAGATCCCGGGCCAGCGTCTGCGGATTGCAGGAAACATAGACGATCCTTGCTGCCGCCTTTGCCGCAATGTGTATAAACTCTTTCGCAGACCCGGATCTGGGCGGATCCATGAATATCACGTCATATCTGTCTGTCTTGTGTTCCCGCAGATATTTTGCGGCGTCCGCGCAGATGAAAGAAACATTCTCCGCCCCATTGCGCTTTGCATTGCCCCTGGCATCCCGCACGGCATCAGTGTTCAGTTCTATGCCCAGCACCGAGCCGGCATGGTCAGCCGCGCAGATGCCGATGGTCCCGACCCCGCAGTAGGCGTCCAGAATCTTTTCCCTGCCTGTCAGACCCGCCATATCGATGGCAGTCTTATAGAGGATCTGTGTCTGCCTGGGATTGACCTGATAGAAGGCATTGGGCGATATGGCAAATATCTTTTCTCCGATCCGGTCTGTAATGAAGCCCTCCCCATAAAGGGTTATATTTCGCTTTCCCAGAACCATGCTTGTCCTTGCGCCATTTATATTCTGGACAATGGTCGTGATCTCCGGATGGCGGTCCAACAGTGCTTTTACAAAATTTCTGCGGGAGGGGAAAAGGGGTCCTGCCGTCACCAGGGCGACCATGATCTGGCCGGTATAGTAACCGGTGCGTATCAGCACATGCCGCAGCAGGCCCGCTCCCCGGTCTTCGTCGTAGGGCTGCAGCTTAAAAGAAGGCATAAGCTGCCGGATAGTATAAATGATCCTATCCGCCCTCTGGTCATCCAGAAGACAGCTGTCCACCTTCACCACCCTGTGGGTTCCGCGCCGGTAAGTCCCGGAAATGACCTGATAAGTCCCGCCCCTGGCCCGGCTGCTTCCAAAAACGGCGTGCACCTTACAGCGGTAATGAGCCGGCTCTTCCATTCCCAGTATCGGCAGCACTTTACCGTACTTTCCCAGCAGGGCACGGACACCCGCTTCTTTCTTCTGCAGCTGCCTGACATAATCACCGGTTCTCCCGCTGCAGGCGCCGCACTGGCTGGCGGCCGCACATACATTCTCTTCACTCTGCTTCATGCTGTTTCCTTATTCTTAAAAAAATTCCCGGTCCTGCTCCGGCTTTCATACTCCTTCATTGTCGAAAGCCGGTATGAAACTTTCCTTTGCAGTTCCCCGCTCCTGTATATAGGCATTGACTACACCCAGATCCAGGGCATAGTCAAGACATGCATCATATTCCCGGCTGGTAATCCTCCGGTTCAGCTGAGGGAAATTGTCCAGCTGTCCCGGCAGAGGAGTATACTGGCCCATGATGCTGATATAGATGTCGTCTCCGTAGGTCTCGTAGAGATAGCGGATCACATTCTGGGCATCCTTCCTGCAGCCGGGCAGGACAAGATGGCGGACGATCACGCCCCGGCGGATCATACCCCGGCTGTCAAACTGCGCGGGGCCGGCGGCTTTTACCATATAGTCAATGGCTCTGGACGCTATGGGAAAATAGTCTGCCGCATGACTGTAAAGGCCGGCGATATCCGCGTCCATATACTTAAGATCCGGCAGCCATACATCCACATATGGCTTTAAAAGATCCAGCGTCCGCGGATATATATAAGCGCTCCCGTTATAGATGACCGGCAGGTCCAGGCCCTGCCCGCGGGCCTTTTTGAGGGCATGGGCTATGGCCGGCGCGTAGTGGTCGGGTGTCACCAGATTTATATTCTCTGCGCCCTTCTCCTTCAGTTCAAAAAATATCTGCGTCAGTCGATCCGTCGATATATCTTTCCCGCTGCTGCCGTCCGCAATCTGGTGATTCTGACAGTAGACACAGCCCACATTGCAGCCGCTGAAAAAAACAGCGCCGGATCCCCTCCTGCCGCTGATGCAGGGTTCTTCCCAGAAATGAAGAGCGGCCCGGGCTGCCCTCAATACGGAAGTGACCCTGCAGAAACCGCTTTCTCCATGCAGGCGGTCCGCCCCGCACTCCCGGGGACAGAGCCGGCAGTTCTGATAATACTTTTCATAATCTTCCATACTGGCTATGATAGCAATTTATAGAAAAAATCTCAAGGTGAAAACATTTCTGCGGCAGGGAAACGTGGTATGATAATAAAAGACAGTCTTTTAGAAAGGATGATGTGCCCTATGGATAAGGACATGGAAAATAAAGACAGGATTACCCAGGCGCCGGTCCACCCGGATATCGTAAAGAAAGTAGCGGCAGATATGCCCGACGAGGATGACCTGATCGACGTGGCAGAACTTTTCAAGGCTTTCAGCGATCCCACCCGTGCCAGGATCATCTGTGCCCTGACCCGGTCCGAGCTCTGCGTCGGTGACCTGGCTGTCCTGCTGGACATGAACCAGTCTGCCGTATCTCATCAGCTGCGGATCCTCAAGCAGGCCCGCCTGGTCAAAACACGCCGTGACGGCAAGGTCCGCTATTATTCCCTGGACGACGGTCATGTGGAAAAAATATTTCAGGTAGCATTTGACCATATTCTGGAGGATTAAAACCGTTTTTTAATTGTAATATTGCTGTCTCTATGTTAATATGTAGATGGATATTTGTACAAATTAACGGAGGCAGAAAGATGACAAGTGAGATGGTTTCTATCCATGCGCCTCATGGGCTGAATATCCGTCCTGCGGGCGAGATTGCCGAGCATGCTCTGGGATTCCGCTGCAGCATCATCTTTGAACGCGCAGATATGCAGGTAAGCGCAAAGAGCCTGCTCGGACTGCTGAGTCTCGGGATCGACAGGGATACCGACCTGAAGCTGATCTGTGACGGAATGGATGAGGATAAAGCTCTGGAGAGCATGAAAGCATTTCTTATCCGCCTGAATGAGAAAATGGATCAGGAATAAGCGCCCGCGCAGGGAGAACTATACCGGAGAATTCTCTTCTCCGGCATTTTTTTGCCCTGCGCGGGCATACAGGCTTCAGACCTTCCTTTTTCCTTTTTTCCTGAGGTTTCCAGGGCCGAATGCCAGCGGCAGCAGGTCGCGCAGCAGCATCTGGGTGAATTCGGTCTGCGACCGCACCAGAATGATCTCAAAACTGTCCGGATCGCAGAATTCCATAAGCACCTGCCGGCATACGCCGCAGGGAGAGCATGCCGGTAGGGGGAGCTGCGCTCCTGCCGGGCCTCCTGCTATGGCTATAGCCTTAAAATCCTGTCGATTCTCACTTACAGCCTTGAAAATGGCTGTCCGCTCAGCGCAGACTGAGGGGCTGTAGGCTGCGTTTTCTATATTGCAGCCCTGATAGACAGTTCCGTCTGCTGCCAGCAGAGCTGCCCCTACCTGAAAATGAGAGTAAGGACTATAGGATCTTTCTCTTGCCTTCAGGGCGAGAGCGGCCAGTTTTTCAGCATCTTCATGTGTTACGCCCTTGCTCAGTTCTATCTCCTGACTCATTCCAGCACCTCCTCTATCAGCGGCACGGTCTCCGGCTTTTCACTGCCGATCTCAAAAGCGCTCATGACATGCCGGGTCCACTCCTCTGTAAGCAGATCCCGGTGATAGACATAGGCCAGCGGCTGGCCTTCCTCTATCTGCTGGCCGGGTTTTACCTGAAGAACGATGCCGGCATCCGGATCGATCCGGTCATCCTTTTTTGCCCTGCCGGCTCCAAGCCGCATGGCCGCTTCTCCCAGAGTCAGGGCATCTTCCCGGACGACCCAACCGCCTGCGGGGCTGACCAGAGCCGTCCTGTGCGGCGCCTGAAGCAGTTTCTCCGGATGATAGATGCATGATTCATCCCCGCCCTGCGCATGCACCATCTGTGCCAGTTTTTCCAGGGCGGCACCGCTGCTTAAAGCCTGCTCCAGCTTCCGGTCTGCTTCTTCTGCGTCGGCAGCCAGGCCGGATCTGGTCAGCAGCAGCCTGCCCCCGGCCATGCAGAGTTCTTTCAGATCCGCCGGGCCGCCGCCCGCCAGTGTCTGCACCGCTTCCATGACTTCCAGCCTGTTGCCGATGGCGCAGCCCAGAGGAGTCTGCATGTCTGTGATCATGGCGGTCATCCTGCGCCCCGCTCCTTCACCGATACGGATCATGGTTCCCGCCAGCCGGCGCGCGTCTTCTTTTGTCTTCATAAAAGCCCCGCTGCCGTACTTGACATCCAGCAGGATGACCTGACTGCCGGCAGCCAGCTTCTTCGACATGATACTGGAGGCGATCAGCGGAATGGAATTAACAGTCCCGGTCACATCCCGAAGCGCATAAAGCTTTTTATCCGCCGGCACAAGATTGCCGCTCTGCCCCACGATTGCAAAGCCGATCCGATTCACCTGCCGCAGAAAATGGTCTCTGGGCATGACCGTTGAAAAGCCGGGAATAGATTCCAGCTTGTCAATGGTCCCTCCGGTAAAGCCCAGACCGCGTCCTGACATCTTGGCCATCTTCACGCCGCAGCTGGCAGCAAGCGGTCCCAGCACAAGAGAAGTCTTGTCTCCGACGCCTCCGGTCGAATGTTTATCCACCGTGACCCCGTTGATAGAACTTAGATCCAGAATATCTCCGCTGTGCATCATTTCCAGAGTCAGATTCAGCGTCTCCTCCTCGTTCATGCCCCGAAAGACGATCGCCATCAGCAGGGCGCTGACCTGATAATCAGGAATTTTTCCCTTTACGTAACTTTTGATCCACCAGGAAATCTCCTCTTTTGTAAGAGCCTTTCCGGCTTTTTTCTCCTCGATCAGATCTGTAAATCGCATTAAAACGGCACCTCCCGTCACTTGACGAATCTCACGTCTTTGCTATACTTAAAGAAAATTCTTGCATTCGCTTATCCAGCAGGAGTGAGTTTATCTATGAAATTAAAGCGTATCCTGGCCCTGGCCGCAGTCATTATTCTCGCCGGCATGTATGGGGCCGTCCTTGTTTTTTCCCTTTCTGACAGTCCTGCCGCGCCGGATCTTTTTAAGGCTGCCATATTCTGCACTGTCGTCATTCCCGTTTTACTATACGGCTTTCTGCTCATTGCCCGCAATGTGAAAAAAGGCCGGGAAGAACGCAGAAAGGCAGAAGAAGAAAAGACAAATAAAAAGGGCGAATAAAGCAAGGCCCGGGCAGAAGCTGTCCGGGCCTTTTTTTATTCTGTCTGCGCGGCAGTACCTTCCTCTTCCGGAAGAGAAGTCTCTTCGCCGGAAAGCGCAGTTTCCTGCTGGCTTTCGCTCTCGGCAGCTTTCACCTTCAGATAGTGCAGATGTCCTTTCTCGTCACTGACTTCGAGAGCCTGTTTCTTATCTGCCAGATAAGAGGCCAGCTTCTGTGACTGCAGGGTATCCTCGATCTTAGCCTGCCAGGCTGGAACGTCCTGACCCACGAAATACATGATATGCCAGCCGTAATCCGACTGAATCAGACCACTGTCTCCGGGTTTGCGGGCAGCATCAAATATCCAGTTATTAAAGGATTCTACCATCTGCCCCTTCTGGACCTTCTCCAGCAGGCCTCCCTCGGAAGCAGATCCGGTATCCTGGCTGTACTTTTTGGCCAGCTCGGCAAACTTATCTTCCGAAGCACCGGAATCCTTCCATTCCTTATAGATTTCTTCGGCTTTTTCCTTCTCAGCATCCAGAGTCTGCTGATCCTGGGCAGAAGTTGTCTGTGTGGTCTGCGATGTTGTCTGCGTCTGCGCGGCGGTCTCCTCCGTCTCACTTTCTGCCTGCTCATCCGCCGGTATGGAATCAGCTGTGATCAGGATATGGCGCACATCGACGGTCCTGTTCTCATCTCTGTAACGCTTCTGGAAAAGCACTACATTATATTCATTGGTCGTGGTATTCTCTATCACTGTCTTATCCCCGGCTTTGCGGGAACTGTCAAACAGCCAGTCCGCCACATCAGAGCTGATAACATCTGTCTTTTCAGAGTCTACATGGGAAGGACCGCTGGAGGGATCTGAAGCATACCTGCTGTAGACATTCTTAAAGGAATTCTCATCGGAAACAGAGTCCAGCATCTGCTGCGCTGTCTTCTTTGCCTGCGCCATGGCTGCGTCGGTCTGCTTCTGCTTCTCGGCAGCTTCGGCTTCCGACTCAGCTGCGCTCATGGTCTCGGTCTCCGATTCCGAATCACTTTCCGCCGCCGCAGAGTCCTCATCAGACGGTACATCTGCCTTTATTGTGCAGAGCAGGTAATCAACCGAGTCATAATCATCCTTGTGCTCATCATAATAGGACATTATCTCATCCGAAGATACCTCTGTTTCATTCCCCACCTTTGTATAGTAGGCGGAGGCAAGTGCCGAATCAGCAGTATACTGCTTTACAAGATCTTCTGTAGCATACTCACCGTAGATCTGCTGACAATATTCATCCACAGACTTCTCTGCGGCATCTGCTTCTGTCTTAACGGTCTGGACCGCAGCATCGGCCTCCTTGCTGCTGTCATAGCTGAAACCGGCTTTCTCCGCCTCTGTTTTCAGGGCATGCACTGTCTGGATCTGATCGACTGCCTGCTGCTGGAAATAATCCTCCCAGGACATGCCGTCTGCATAAGGCTGCTGATCAAGAGGCTTTGATGTATCCAGTCCCAGATAAGAGGCATAGCTGCCATAATTATTTTCAAATGTGCGGATACTGCTGTTGTAATAGAAATCAAATTCCGCCTTTTTGATCTCCTGGTCTCCAACCATAAAATAAGGGCCGTTTTTAGCCTGCCAGCTTCCGTAAGCCTTCGCCCCGATGCCTGCCGCAGCTGCCACACAGGCCGCGGCCAGAACTCCGACAGCAATCTTCTTATTGCGCTTTTCGCGCTCCTTCTGCTCCCGGCGCATCTGCATCTTCCGGTCGTAACGGGTCATATTCTTCCCGGACCCGGATGCAGGCGTCTGCGCCTTCTTTTCTTTTTTATTTTTATTATCTGCCATATCTTTTTTCATACCTTTTGGTATGTTAACCTCCAGTTTTTATCTATACACCGCTCCGGCAATATGATCAGCACGGCATAAAACATATGCCCGGACCGAGGCATGCGCCGCAGGCTGCGTTAATACAAAGGATTCTCCAGCATACATCATTGAAATTCATATTGGGCATGCCATAGGAACGTCCCATATCCTGATACCACTGACCGCCGCTTTCCAGCTGGGAAAGCAGCTGGCGGTACTGTGCGTTCGAAGGCTCCATATTCACAGCCTGTCTGGCCTGATCCTGGGCGGTGACGTTATTGCCCATGCCGGCATTGGCAAGAGCGCTCAGAAAATACCACTGCGCCGAATGATTGGGGATCGTCTCCAGAACGTGCATGGCTTCTGAGAAGCTGCCTGCGTTTATGTAGTTGGCTGCTGCCCGGTATCTAAGGTCATCATCGCTCTGATACTGGTCTGCTCCGCCGGTCCTGCTTCCTGCCTGGCCGTAGCTGCTGTCCCAGCCGCCAAAGCCGCTGCCGTAGCTGCCGTAAGAATTGCCGGAAGCACCCCTCTGCCGGCTGCGGACGATCGTATCATAGGCCTGCTGGACTTCTTTAAACTTCTGTTCCGCCTGGTCCTTGTTTGGGTTATTGATATTGGCATCCGGATGATACCGGCGGCTCAGCCTCCGGTACGCTTTCTTTACCTCTTCATCGGAAGCACTCGGACTCACGCCAAGTACCTGATAAGGATCCGTCATTGCTCATCACCTGTTCTCTTTCTGTAAACACCGGCAAATCTGATCCACACACCGGAATACA